>CALHXU010000159.1 GCA_938040365.1 uncultured Acidimicrobiales bacterium | reverse complement strand
CGGTCGGCGTCATCGGGGTGGACGAACAGCGTGCAGTCGGTACGGCCCTTGATCAACACGTTGACATTGTGCATCCACGAATTAACCGTCTTTAGGTGGCGGCGGCCAATAAGAACAAGAGACTCAGCATCCGACGCAGGTGCATTGGCGTCCAACCCAGCTTTTTGGGGATCCGACGCATGTGCATTGCCGTCCAACCCAGCTTTTTGGGAATCCGACGCATGTCGCGATGTTAGAGCTTCGCCGTGGCGGCCGAGGTCATCGAGGATTGGTTGGGGAGCGAGTTCGATCTTTCCTGATTCGGTTCCGATGACATCGGGAAACCGTGGGACGAGGGGGCCAAAGTCGATGCCGCTCGGGTGCTCGTCGATGAGCTTTTGGAGCGTGAGGCCGTCGGGGTTTTTGCCGAACCCATCGCCGTGTTGTCCAACGCGAAGTCGGAAGTCGACGATTTGCTCGGACCATGTCCACGGTTCAAGAGCGGCGAGGATCTGATCTTTGTCGCGGCCATGAATTGGTGAGGATGGCCGGGCCAGCTCTTTGTCGATGAACGAGTCCATCATCGTCGAGTGGATGATTTCGGGGTCGCTGTCGGCGGGTTGTCCACTCATGATCAGGGCGAGGCGGGAGAGAATTTCTTCTTCGCGCAAGCCGTCGGTATCGAATACCGGCTTTGAGTACTTGGCGAACGACCTGAGCATCGAGCCCTCAAAGATGATGTCGTAGTGGCTGCGTTCGAGGGCTGAGGTCGGCGGCAAGATCACGTGTGCGTGACGAGCTGTGGCCGTGATGTAGGGGTCGATGACGACGAGGAGGTCGAGCTCGGCGAGGGCCTCATCGATCCGTTCGCTGTTGGGAAACGAACGAACCGGGTTGCACGCGAGTACGAACAGGGCCCTTATGGCTCCAGCTCCAGGCGTCGTAATTTCTTCGGCGAGCGTTGCTGCGGGTAGTTCGCCCTTTACCTCTGGTCGTCCCGATGCCCGACCTGACCAACGGCCGAGTTTGAAGCCGCGCCCGCCGGGCGTCCTCGGTGCCATGTTTTGGCTCGGGCTGCAGTTGAACATGATGCCGCCGGGTCGGTCGAAGTTGCCGGTGAGGACGTTCAACACGTCGGTGGCCCAACTGGCCAGCGTGCCGAACGTAACGGTGTGGGCTCCCATCCGGCCATAGACCGCAGCGGTCGGTGCCGCGCTAAGTTCGCGGGCGATACGGCGGGTGGTTTCGGCGTCGATACCGCACACTTCGGCGATTGCTTCGGGGCTGTAACCAGCGGCGATCTCACGAACCTCGGTAACGCCGGTGACGTGTGGTTCGAGCCGGCCAATATCGACGAGGTCCTCATCGAAGAGTGTGTGGACCAAGGCGAGGAGCCAGTACGAGTCGGTGCCAGGGACGATGGTGAGGTGCTCAGATGCGTGTTCGGCAGTCTTGGTTCGTCGCGGGTCGACAACGACGACGCGCCCTCGTTCGACGATGGCCTCGAGGCGACCCGGAAAGTTCGGAGCCGAGACGAGGCTGCCATTCGAGGCATACGGGTTGGCCCCGAGCATGAGGAGGTAGTCGGTGCGGTCGAGGTCGGGGAGCGGGAACATGTCGGGCTGGCCCCACATCAGGCCGGCGCTGACGTGCTTGGGCATTTGATCGACCGTCGACGCCGAAAAGATGTTGGTGCTTCCGATCGCTTGGAGCAGGGAGCGGCCATAGAGCATGCCGCCGAGGTTGTGCACGTTTGGGTTTCCGAGAACCGAGCCGAGCGCTTGGCGGCCGTCCGCCTCGAGAATTGGTGCCAGGCGTCGTTCGATCTCGGCGAACGCTTCGTCCCACGAGGCTTCCTTCCAGCCATCTTCGGTGCGGATCCGCGGGCTCGTCAGTCGGTCTGGGTCTTCGTGGAGTTGTTTGAGCGTCGAACCCTTTGGGCAGATGTAGCCCGCAGAGTACGGGTCGGCCATATCGCCGCGGATGCGAACGACGGCATCGCCCTTTGTTGTGATCTCAAGCCCGCAACATGCCTCGCAGAGTGGACACGTCCGCTGGTGTGTCGTCGTTTCTGGTTCAGGAGTCGCGCCAGCCAGGTCACGCTCGGCTGCGCCAATCTCGGCTGCGCCTATCTCGCCGGTGCCAGTCTCTGCGAAGCCCGCGGGAGGGAGTTGTGGATCTGGTCCTAGATCTGGCGAGGTAGCGGTCATAGGTGCACGCTAGGCGAAATTGGGCCACCGGGAGACGCCGATTTCGTCATCGCCAAGAATCTTTGTGACCAAGGGGAATAATTTGAGCCGAAAGACGCTCAGCACCGTCAGCTAGCTGCCGATTGGCGTGGGAAGCTCAGGAATATTTTGCTGAGGAATCATCGTCTAACGGCAGTGGTTTCAGAGATAGTGAGATAACGATTCCAAGATCAAGCCCAACCGAACGTGCTCCATTCCAGCGGTTGGGTAGACTCGGAGTCCTAGGTCGCAAGGAGAAAACCGTTGTTCGAGAGATTTACTGACCGAGCCCGCCGAGTTGTTGTTCTGGCACAAGAGGAAGCTCGTCTGCTCAACCACAACTACATCGGCACCGAGCACATCTTGCTCGGGCTGATTCACGAGGGCGAAGGGGTTGCTGCAAAGGCACTCGAGTCCCTCGGTATCTCCCTCGAGGCTGTTCGCAGCCAAGTCGAGGAGATCATTGGTCAGGGTGGCTCTTCGCCTTCTGGTCACATCCCGTTTACTCCGCGCGCCAAAAAGGTGCTCGAGCTCTCCCTTCGTGAAGCGCTCCAGCTCGGTCACAACTACATCGGCACCGAGCACATCTTGCTCGGCCTCATTCGCGAAGGCGAAGGCGTTGCGGCGCAGGTTCTCGTCAAGCTCGGCGCCGACCTCTCCCGCGTGCGACAGCAAGTCATTCAGCTGCTCTCGGGATACTCCGGCCCTGGCGGCTCAGCCCCAGCCGGTGGAACGGGCAGCGGCGAAAAGGCTGGCGCAACCGCTGGCGGTTCTGGCGGCGACAACGCTTCTGGCTCCCTCGTGCTCGACCAGTTCGGTCGCAACCTGACCCAGGTCGCCCGCGACAAGGCCCTCGATCCGGTCGTTGGACGCTCCAAAGAAACCGAGCGTGTGATGCAGGTGCTTTCGCGCCGCTCGAAGAACAACCCGGTGCTCATTGGTGAGCCTGGCGTTGGTAAGACCGCGATTGTCGAAGGCCTTGCCCAAGCAATCGCCAACGACAGCGTTCCCGACACGATTCGCAACAAGCAGCTCTACACCCTCGATTTGGGTGCGCTCGTCGCGGGCTCGCGCTACCGCGGTGACTTCGAGGAACGCCTCAAGAAGGTCTTGAAAGAGATCAAAACCCGGGGCGACATCATTCTCTTTATCGATGAGATCCACACCCTCGTCGGTGCAGGTGCCGCCGAAGGTGCGATCGACGCTGCGTCGATCCTCAAGCCAATGCTCGCTCGTGGCGAACTTCAAACCATCGGTGCAACTACGATCGACGAATACCGCAAGCATCTCGAAAAGGACCCTGCGCTCGAGCGTCGTTTCCAGCCGGTCAAGGTCGAAGAGCCTTCGGTTGCTCACACCATCGAGATCTTGAAGGGTCTCCGTGAGCGATACGAAGAGCATCACCGGGTCACCATTACCGATCAGGCGCTCGTCGCAGCTTCGAACCTCGCCGATCGTTACATCTCCGATCGGTTCTTGCCTGACAAGGCCATCGACCTCATCGACGAGGCGGGTTCTCGCCTGCGCATCAAGCGCATGAACACCCCGCCCGAGTACAAAGAGATCGAGGCAGAAATCTCCGAGGTCGTTCGCGACAAGAAGATCGCTGTCGAAGAGCAACAGTTCGAAGAAGCCGGTCGCCTTCGTGACCGCGAGAAGGAACTGCTCGCAAAGCGTGAAGAGGTCGAGGCCGAGATCAAGGCTTCGGGTACCGATCTGTTCGACGAGGTCGACGAAGAAGCAGTTGCCGAGGTGCTCTCGCTGTGGACCGGCATTCCGGTCTACAAGCTCACCGAAGAAGAGACCGAGAAGCTTCTCAACATGGAAGTCGAGCTGCACAAGCGTGTCATTGGCCAGGAAGCTGCCATCAAGGCCGTTTCTCAGGCGATCCGCCGTACTCGTGCAGGCCTCAAGGATCCAAAGCGTCCTTCTGGTTCGTTCATCTTCCTCGGCCCATCGGGCGTTGGTAAGACCGAGCTCGCAAAGACGCTCGCCGAGTTCTTGTTCGGCGAAGAAGAGTCGCTCATCAGCCTCGACATGAGTGAGTACATGGAAAAGCACACCGTCAGCCGTCTCGTTGGTTCGCCTCCGGGATATGTCGGCTATGACGAGGGTGGTCAGCTCACCGAAGCGGTCCGCCGCAAGCCATTCTCGGTCGTGCTCTTCGACGAGATCGAAAAGGGTCACCCCGACGTGTTCAACACGCTCCTCCAGATTCTGGAAGAGGGTCGCCTCACCGACAGCCAAGGCCGCTCGGTCGACTTCCGCAACACCGTGCTGATTATGACCTCGAACCTCGGTACCCGAGACTTGCGTAAGGCAAACCTCGGTTTCACCAAGGTAGATTCGGCGGTCAGCTACGAGCGCATGAAGGAAAAGGCACACGAGGCGCTGAAGGAACACTTCCGCCCCGAGTTCTTGAACCGTATTGACGACACGATCGTGTTCCACGAGCTGTCGCAAGAAGAGGTTCGCCAGATCATCGACATGATGATCGCCCGTGTCGGCAAGCAGATGGCCAACCTCGGTATGGGTATCGAACTCACCGATGCTGCCAAGGATCACGTATCGATCAAGGGTTACGACCCAACGCTCGGTGCTCGTCCTCTGCGTCGTGCACTCCAGCGTCTTGTCGAAGATCCGCTCTCGGAGAAGCTGCTCTACAAAGAGTTCAGCGCCGGACAGATCGTCATTGTCGATGTACAAGACAGCGCCGAGTACCCAGGCGAGCTTGAGATTGTGTTCAACGCAATCGAGGGCTTTGAGCCACCGGTCATCGAAGAACTCGAAGACGAAGAAAAGGCCCCGGCCTAAAGCTCGTCCTCATCTGAGCGATCAACTCGCAAAGGCATGAGAACCTAAAAACTCAGAAGCGGCCGCACGCCCAACTCCTTGAAATAGGGGCGGGGCAGTGCGGCCGCTTTGAGTTTTCGTGGGTCCTAGTTCTTAGGCAGCTCGATTGGTCCGACTTTTGTTGTTGGTTGGTTGGTGTGCGGCGATTTCGTTTGGGGTTGCTGGCCGGGTGGTCCAGATGCGTTTGGGTGGGGTGTGGTTTGGTCCGGCCCGTTCATCTGGTGGGTTGTTTGGTGGTGCGTTGGTCCAGATGAGTGTGCGTTTCGCGTCGTGGAGCCAGGGGTGGCAGCTTTTGCAGACGAGGGCGAGGTCGGAAATGTTGGTTTCGCCTTTGTCTGGTGCGTTGTAGGGGAGCAGGTGGTGGGCTTCGCAGAACTCTGGGTTGCGGGCGCAGAGGACGCAGCCGCCGTCTCGGGCGATGAGTGCTGCGAATTGTGCTGGTGTGGCGTATCGGCGTTGCCGACCGAACCAGAGCACGTCGCCGGATTCGTTGTAGACGGTTCCGGCGATCACCGATTCGCAGTCGTAGCGTTCGAGGACTGACTCTGGCAGATAACCGCTGCCGTCTGGGCACGTTGCTCG
>CALHXU010000158.1 GCA_938040365.1 uncultured Acidimicrobiales bacterium | reverse complement strand
GCTCGCCGATCGAATCCCAAGTTCACTTCGTCAGGCTAGAGGTGCTGACGTAGCGTGCCGATCTCCAAGCACCCGCCCAAACAAAGATTTGTCCCCCGTTTGGAACCTATGCGGTATCAAACGGGGGACAAATCCTGGTTTAGGCGCCGATGGCGATGAGGCTGGCGCCGGTAATCGCGCCCGCGACGCCGAGCATCTGCCACCACGTGACGCTGTCGTCGTCGAAGGCAGCGGTTGCGAGCACGGTCACGGCAGGACTGCTGCCGGCCAGGACCGAGACGATCGCGAGGCTGCCGATCTGAGTACCGATAATGAGCGACAGCATGCCGAGCGACCCAACGATGCCGCCGAGGATGCCGAACTTTCGGACCGAGGGTTCGAGCATCAGCGGCGCCCGGCTCTTGAGGGCGAGCAGGGTAATTCCAACAAAGCCGATACCCCGATTGAATACCGCTGGCCACGCTCCGCTGGCCTCTGATGTCACACCGGCAAAGAGAAAGGTCAGTCCAAAAAAACAGCCTCCGAGAAACGCAAGGCCGAGGCCTCGACGGATGGTGCTGGTGCCGAGGTTGGGGTCGAAGGACACCACGACGAGCGAGATCAGCGCAACGGCACAGCCAATCGCTGCGAGCGCACCGAGGCGCACGCCGGTTGCGAGATCCCACACGAACGGCACGAGAATTGCCATAACACCAGCGAGGGGGAGCGTCACGGCAGACGACGAGTCGGCCATTGCCCGGTAGACGATTGCGAGACCAGCTGCGACCGTGACTCCCGACAGGCCACCGAACAGCACATCTCTGAAGATGAATTCGCTCGGGATAAACAAGGTGAACGGCAGCGCGACGAAGGTGCCGATAAACATCTGCGCCGTCACATGGGTAACCGACGACTGGCCGCGACGCGAACTCGCTCTTCCGAACGAGTCGCTCAGTCCAATGAGGATCGCCGCGGCGACGCCGAGAAGTATTGACACCGCCGCACCCTAGTGTCGGGGCGTCGTTGTGGTCGCTTCCAGAATCTCGTAATAGGGTTACGCACCGTGATGACGCGGTGATTCAAAGAGCTGACCATCGCGGGTTGACCCGGGTCGAGCATCGGGCGCTGAAATCGGTCGCAGTCCAGTTCTTCGTGAACGGCGCAGTCATCGCCTCCTATATTCCGCGCCTGCCCGAGATTCGAGACTCGCTGGGTCTTTCGCTCGCCGCCATTGGCGCTGTGCTCGCCGTCGCTACCGGCGTCGGCGTCGTAGGAAGCCTCATACAGGGCCCGGTCATCGGCGGGATCGGCACGCGCCGGGCAATGATTGTTGCGAGCCTTACCCTCGTCCTTGGGCTCGGCCTTGTTGGACTCACGCAAAGCACGCTCATGTTCGTCGGGGCACTGATGGTGATTGCGATCGCTGACGTTGTCACCGACGTGGCGATGAACATGCAAGGATCCGCGCTGAGCGACCGACGTTCGGTGCCGGTCATCAACCGCCTGCACGGCCTGTGGAGCTTGGGGACCGTCGTCGGTGGAATCGTCGCAACAATCGCGGCGAGTTCTGGGGTGTCGCTTCGAGTTCACCTCCTGATCGCCGCGCTCGTCCTCGGGTTTGCGGTGCTCTATGTCGGGCCAGGGTTGCTCAGGAGCGACGATGACCTGCTGCACAAACAGAACGCGCAAGCCGAGAACGACAGCCGAGCCGGCGCAAGTGCGGTCGCCGCCATATTTATCGCGCTTGGCGCTTCGGCGATCATTCCAGAAGTCATTACGAGTGATTGGGCCGCGTTTCGTCTCTCCGATGACCTCGACGTTGGTAACGGCGTTGCCGGTTTGGGCTTTGTGGCTTTCACCACCGGCATGGTGCTCGGCCGGTTCAGCGCAGACTCGATCGTTGCGCAGCACGGCTCGACCAAGGTTCTGCGCGTAGCCACAGCGCTCACCGCCGTTGGCGTTCTCTGCTCGATGATCGTGCCCTTCGTTGGAGCCGCGATCGTCGGCCTCGTCATTACCGGGCTCGGCGTCTCGGTGATGTTTCCCCAGATCTACGACCAGGCGGCGAGATCTGAGCATTCCAAGGGCGCTCTCGGTGGACTTACCGCCGGATCTCGGATAGCGCTGTTGGTGACACCGGTGGTCGTTGGGGGCCTCGCTGGCACCGAATCGCTGACGGTTGGACAAGCCGTGGCAGCGGTGACCATTCCCGCAGCGATCGCTGTTCTCGCGCTCTCCGTGCGCTTTGCTCCACCGGCGAATTCGTAATGTGTCGGTTCTGTTACCGACGAGTAACTGGCGCGACTTTTGATCTGGCTCATACGTCGGTGCCTAAGTAAGAGTTGCTTACACAACGGCGTGGTGTCTGTGAACGAAAGTCGTTGCGCAGCTAGGCGATAAGGGGAAATAGTGGAGATCAAAGCATTAGGTGCTGAATTTATTGGAACGCTGGGGCTGGTCCTCGGTGGCTGCGGAGCGGCAGTGCTCGCCGCCGACTTTGGAACCGGCGGCAACGGCACGAGCCTCGGCCTCGGTTTCGTGGGCGTCTCGCTCGCGTTCGGCCTCACCGTTGTCACTGGAGCGTACGCCCTCGGCCACATCTCTGGCGGCCACTTCAACCCAGCGGTTACCCTCGGCCTCGTCGCAGGTGGACGCTTCCCCGCAGCGAAGGCTCCGGCATACATTGTTTCCCAAGTTGTTGGAGCGATCGTTGGCGCAGTGCTCATCTTGCTCATGGCGAGCGGAGCTGACGGATTCGATGCAAGTGCCGGCTTCGCAGCGAACGGCTACGGCGACCTTTCGCCTGGCGGCTACAGCCTCGGATCAGCGTTCATTACCGAGGTCGTCATGACCGCGATGTTCCTGATCGTCATCATGGGCGCCACAGCGAAGGGCGCAGCACCTGGGTTCGGTGGCCTCGCCATCGGCCTGATGTTGGTGCTTATCCACCTGATCTCGATTCCGGTCACGAACACGTCGGTAAACCCCGCACGTTCGACCTCCCAGGCAATTTTCGCAGGAGGCGACTTCATCCCACAGCTCTGGCTGTTCTGGGTAGCGCCGATTATCGGTGGTGTTCTCGGAGCGCTCATCTATCGAGGCTTGCTCGGCAGCAGCGAAGACGACGCCGTCTAGTCACCGCCGCAATCGTTTCATAACCAACCGCTGACAACCCCGGTCCTCTCAATGGCGAGCGGACCGGGGTTCAGCTCGTTTTGGCCGGGCTGACGCAGTCGTCAACATCGCCATCACCTGCCATAATTGTGGGGTATGGCCTGGTACGCCGTCCTCACACGCGAGTCCTCAAATCGTGTCTTTGGGTTGTCCGCCCCACGCCTCGCGGCAGCCGAGGTAGTCGTCATCGGTGCTCACCTGAGCGTCGAGGTCAACAACGTCGAAGTGGTTGAACTCGGCGGGCTCTCCTATGTGCGGTTCTCAGCAGATGAGCTCACCGCGAACGACATCTTTATCCTGTCCAACCTCGCGCTCGGGCGCGGCCTGTTCCGAGAGACCGAAGACGCAGCGCTCGAACCGGTCGATCTCTCGCCGCTCGAGTGGTACGAGTCTGACCTGATCACCATTCAGCGATATGTCGGAAAGACCAACGAGCAGTTCACCCATCTCCTCGTCAACGTGACGCTCGCCGAGTCGGTTTCGGCGCACCGTCGCGCCAGCGCAGGCAAATCCGTATCGCTGCTCGACCCGGTCGCTGGGCGGGGGAGCGCGCTCAATCGAGGGCTCATGTACGGCTTCGACGTCGGCGGTATCGAACTCGACGAACGCAACGTCGAGCAGTACCGCGCCTTTCTCTCGAAGTACTTGCAGGATCACCGAGTGAAGCACAGCGTCGATACCGAGCGGATACGAAAGGGCGAGCACCGAGGAAGCTCAGCGTTGAACGTGGTGATCCGGCCCGCCGATCCAACGACGGTCCAACGTGTACGAATGGCGCGCGCCTCGACCGACACCGGCGCCGGGCTTTTCCCAGGCAAGCGCTACGACGTCGTTGTTGGCGACTTGCCCTACGGGATTGCCCACACCGCCAAAGGCGGTGCGGGTGATCGCAAAGGCGGTGCGGGTGATCGATCGCCTGAACGGCTCGTTGTCGACTCGCTACCGGGTTGGAGAACGCTCATGGCAGACGGAGCGGCACTCGGGTTGTCCTGGAACACTCGAACGCTCCGGCGCGAGACCTTGGCGAACGTGCTCGTCGACGGAGGATTCGATGTTGTTCAGTTCCCGTGCGATTTCGAACATGAGGTGGACCGCCAAATCACCCGAGACCTCATCATTTGTCGGTAGAGCGACGCCGCGGATGGTCGTCGACGTCGGTTGATTTCGCATCGCCCTTCGACCTGACCGCACCCTTTGGTTTCGTGATGTTCTTTGGCTTTGGAATTGGAATCCGTCGGCGACCAATAGAGGTTGCCATTGCCGAACTGCGAGCCGGGTAGGGCTGGTAGGGCGACTGGTCTTCGATCGAGACCGGATCTTTGATGATGCTTCGAATCACGAGGTACACGGCAAGGATGAGGTGCGCCAGCGCGAGCAGCCAAAAGAAGCCCGAGTTTCCGACCCGGGCGACGAACCACGAGACGAGCAACGGCCCCGATACTGCTCCGACGCCATTGACCATGACGAGAATCCCCGATGCGCCGACGCGCTGCTCGTCGGAAATCCAGTCGTTGGTGTAGGCAATCGCAAGCGAGTACAGCGGGAACGAACTCGCGCCGAGTACGAACATCGCAACGAGGGCGTCATTGCCGACACTGGTGCTGGTGCCAAAGACCGATGCCCCAACCGCAACCGCGGCACAGGTAAGCATGACGGCGCGGCGTGGCAGCTTGTCAGACACCGAACCGATCGGAATTTGCAAGGCGACCGAACCAACGAGTGCTGCGGCCATAAACAATGAGATCTGCGCTGTCGACATGCCGATCGACGCGCCGTATACGGGGCCGAACGCAAAGATTGCACCGGCGGCGGCGCCGGCGAAGAACATGGTGATGAGCCCGGTCGGCACGATGCTCATGAGCTCGCCAAAGGTGAGCTTTGATTCGGCTGGCAACCGAGGAGCGCTCGCTTCGGACAACGCCATAGGGACGAGCGCAACCGAGACGAGTACCGAGGCAATGACGAACAACTCGAACCCACCAGGATCGGCGACGTTGAGAAGGAACTGTCCGCCGGTGACCCCGGCCATCGTGACCACCATGTAGAGCGACAGTGTCCGGCCTCGGTTCTCGGGCTTGGTCTGGTCGTTGAGCCAGCTTTCGACTACGACGTAGAGGCCGGCGAGGCAAAAGCCCGTGATGAGCCGCATCACGAACCACACCGCCGGATTCACAAACAGCGCAGGCAGGACAAACGATGTGGACGCAAGCGACGCCAATGCGGCGAAAACGCGTATGTGGCCGACCTTTCGAAGTGCTCTCACCGTAAATTTAGATCCGACGAGAAACCCCAAATAATAGGCGGCTTGGATGAGGCCGATCACCGTTACGGCAAACGCCTCTGTCGTCGCTCGGACGCCAAGCGCGGTCCCTTGCAAGCCGTTTCCGAGCATCATCGCAAAAACGCCCAAAAACAAAGCCCACATTGAACCTAGGGGCGAAGAGATCGCCGGGCGCGAGACCTCTTCGGGCGCCGAGGACTCAAGAAATTGCTCGTTGGTCGACACCTGACTGGACACCTAAGTAGGGTACCGCATTGAACGGTCGTCCAGTGTGCCATTTCGTCGCTACGATCGTTCTCTCAGGCCCGTGTTGTGACAGGGGTAACTCAAGCAACTACAGTCCTAAATAACTACGGCATACGCCGAGAAGGGGAACCCGCCAGAATGGATAATGAAGCATTCGACGCAATTCGTCGTGAATCGAGCGTCCTTGAGAAAGATCTCATGGATGCCTACGCAGACAACCGAATCACCCGCCGTGATTTTGTTCGCCGAGGAACAATCCTCGGCGTCGGCGCACCAGTACTCGGAGCGGTTATCGCTGCATGCGGTAGCGACGGCAGCTCGACCGACACCGGCGCAGCCGCAGAGTCCGGAGACGACGGAGGGTCAGACTCAGGATCAGACACCGAGACAGACTCAGGATCAGACACCGAGACAGACTCCGGATCAGAACCCGAGGTAGCTGCCGAGACGGGCGGCTCGATCCTCATCGGAATCGCCGAGGGTGCCGACCTCGATCCGGTCAACATGCTGGACTTCGGCACGTACTCGGTGTGCTCATCATGCTTTGAGTACCTCGTTGGCCTCGCCGACGATGGTTCGGGCGGTATTGGTACTCTCGGACTCGCCGAGTCCTGGGCACCAAACGACGATGGAACCGCGTGGACCTTCAACCTTCGTTCGGGCGTGCAGTGGCACGACGGCTCTGACCTCACCGCAGCCGATGTCGTGGGAACCATCGAACGAATGATCGAAGTTGGCGCAGGCCTTGCCGGCGTTGTCAGCCCCGGCGGCGCAGTCGCCACCGACGACCTGACCGTCACGGTGAACCTCGACGGACCAAACGGTAACTTCCCGGTCCTCATGTCGATCTTCAACCCACAGTCGCTCATTACGCCAGCCGACTACGCAGCAGGAACACTGCTCAACGATCGTCCAGCCGGCACCGGCCCTTGGATCTTCCAAGACTTCGACCCAACCACCTTCGTCGTCAACTTCACTGCGAATGACAACTACTGGGGTGGCCGTCCAATCCTCGATGCGATCACCATTCAGGGCTTCGCCGATCCGGCCAACCGCGTTGCGGCCATGGCTGCGGGCGAGATTGACGTCATCCAGGAGTTCAGTGCGGTCGATGGAGCAAGTCTTCTCACTGACGACAACTTCACGCTGTTGCAGCCACCATCGTCGAACCATCGCCAGGTGTACTTCAACACTCAGCTCCCAGAGGGTGGCCCATTCACGAACAACCTCGTGCGCCAGGCACTTGGTTACACGCTCGATCGCCAGCAAATCGTCGATGTTGTCTACGCCGGCTTTGCGATCATCGCAAACGATCACCCCGTCCACCCAACGCTTCCGTTCTTCGATGCGGGCGCCGTCCCTCAGCGAACCCGCGACATCCCAGCAGCTATGGCACTGCTTGAAGAGGCTGGCTTTGCAGACGGAGTGAGCGACATTATTCAGGTTGGGCAGACGTCATTTAGCCCCGACTTGGCCGCAATCATCCAGGAGAACGCCGCCGAAGCTGGCTTTGACTTGCAGGTGAACGTGACCGACAACGGCACGTTCTACGGCGAGTTCTGGTGCACGGGTGCGTCCTATGGTGTCGACCCCGAGTCCTCGGGTCCAGGCATTCCATGTGGTGCGAGCTCGCCGCTCGGCATCGTCGACTGGGGCCATCGCCCAACGCCGGACATCTTCTTTGGACGTGCGCTTGCAACCGACGGCGACTGGAACGGAAGTAACTACAACTCCGAAGCGTTCAACGAGTTGTTCGGTCAGTACCAGGCTGCGGTCACCGTAGATGAGCAGCGCGCTGCGGCATCTGCGATTATGGCCCAGCTCCACGAGGACACCCCTGCGTTGTACCCAGCGTTCTTCGACTACCTCGGTGGTCACGGAAACACGGTGACCAACGTCGAGGTGACTGCGCTTGGTCAGTTCAACCTCTTGAACACCGCACGGACGGCCTAGCCGGTTACACGTAGTTTCATAGAGACAGCGTTGCGTGAAGGGTCGGTGGACTTGGCGTCCACCGGCTCTTCACCGTCTCGCTGTATTTCGACCACCGGGTGGGTATCAGGTGGCCATAATTCACTGTTTCGTGTTGCATTACACGAACTTCTAGGGGGGGTCCCTTTGCTGAAATTTATTACAACGAGGGTCCTGCTCTCATTCTTGACATTGCTGATTATCTTGGCGGTCGTCACCCTGATCCCTAACGTGGCGCCGGGCGATCCAGCCCGTCGAATTGCCGGTCCGACGGCATCATTTGAACGTCTTGCGGCAGTGCGAGAGTCGCTCGGCCTAGACGACAGCATTCCCGAACAGCTCGCAACCTCGTTTACCTCGTTGTTCACCGCCGACTTCGGGACGACCTTTAACGACTCGTCGGTGACCGTGTCTGAACTCATCCGCGCTGCCTTGTGGAATTCTTCGAAGCTCGTGCTGCTCTCGTTGCTTTTGATGCTGCCCCTGTCAATTCTCGGCGGGGTGGTCGCGGCGTACAAGAAGGACAGCTTGCTCGATCGCATCATCGTTAACGTCGGCGTGGCGTTGTCGTCGGTACCCGACTTCGTCGGAGGTGTGCTTTTCCTGGCACTCTTCGCTGTGCCGTTCTCGTTCTTTCGAGTCACCGCCGCAGCCCCTGAAGGGTCCGGTATTTTCACCCAAGCCCGCTTCCTACTGTTACCCGCGCTGACGGTGACCATGGTGTATTTCGGTTACATCGCCCGTGTTACCAGAGCGAGCACGATTAGTGCGCTCGAGTCTGACTTTGCCCGAACGGCCTTTATGAAGGGGATGTCGACCCGGACGGTCTTCACAAAACACGTGCTTCGAAACTCGCTCCTTCCGACCGTGGCTGTGGTGGGTACTCAGCTCGGCTTTATGTTCGGTGGATTGGTCGGCCTCGAACTCATCTTCAACTATCCCGGACTCGGCCGTCTGATCTTGACCGCCGTCGTCGATGCTGATTATCCGATTCTTCGAGGTGGCGTCGTCACCGTTGCGATCATCTACATGGTCGCAACCCTGGCCGCCGACCTCGTCATTGCGTGGATGAATCCACGAGCGCGACTCGCGCTAACCGAGTAGGAGGAACGAAACGTGACTATTTCCGATATCGGCGAAGACACCAGCGCTGGAGCTGAAGAGCCAGAGAAGGCCAAGGCCCAACATCAGGATCAGCTCGCTTCTGCATCCACCGAACCAATAACGACGATCAAACAGGTCAAGAAGGAGCAGCGTCGGATCCTTTTCCGGAGCCCCGGCTTCATTATTGGATCGCTCATCCTGGTTTTTTGGATTCTAGCATCGCTGTTTCCTAGCCTGCTGTCGACATTTGATCCGGGCGAAACTGTTCGTAACGCCGAGGGAGGGTCGATGACGAGCCAGGGCCCAAACGGTACCGCGTGGTTCGGAACGACCCGACTTGGCCGCGACGTCTACTCGCGAGTGATCTTTGGCGCACGCCCCATCCTGATCATCGCTCCGCTCGCAACGATCATCGCAGTGTGGGCTGGAACGATCGTTGGCATGCTGACTGGCTACTACCGGGGAATTTTCGACCAGATCGTCAGCCGACTCCTCGAAGCAATCCTCTCGATTCCTGCCATCCTCTTGGCAATCCTCATCGTGTTTACCTTCGGGTCGACCCAAGCGGTGATCACCGGAACGATCGCCTTTCTGTTCATTGCCCCGGTCGCTCGAACGGTCCGAGCCGCGACGCTGTCAGAGTCTCAACTCGATTACGTCACCGCAGCACGAATGCGCGGTGAGAGCAGTCTGTTCATCATCACCCGAGAAATTCTGCCCAACGTGATCGGCGTGGTCGTCGTCGAGGCGACCGTTCGCCTCGGTTATGCGGTGTTCACCCTCACGACGCTTGCGTTCCTCGGTTTGTCACCGGGCGATGCGACCAACGCCAACTGGGGCCTCGACGTTGCGAACAATTATCCGAACATCATCAACGGAACGTGGTGGCCAACGATCTTTCCGGCGCTCGCAATCGCGTCCATGGTCATTGGTGTGAACCTCATCGCTGACGCGATGGAGAAGGCGATTAAGTCGTGACAATCACTGATGGCCTCGTGCCAAAAACCGCGGCGAACGACGGACCTGCAGCGCTCTCGGTCAAAGATCTTGAGATGGCCTACATCGTTCGCGGCGAGCCACGCGCCGTACTTCGTGGTGTGACCTTCGATGTGCGCCCCGGTGAGGCCTACGGCCTCGTCGGCGAGTCGGGCTGTGGCAAGTCGACGACTGCGTACGCAGCGCTGCGCTACCTGCCGTCGAATGGTCGAATTACCGCAGGCAAGATCTCCTCGGGAGGGCGCGACCTCACATCGATGGGCAAGAAGGAACTCCAAGAGTTCCGGGCGACCGAAGCGTCGATGGTGTACCAGGATCCGGTTCAGGCGGTGAACCCGGTGCTCAAGATCGGTAGGCAGGTCGCCGAGAGTTTCCAGCTGCTCGGCAACGTCAGTAAGAGCGAAAGCTACGACCTTGCCGAACAGGCATTGGTTCGCGTGCAGATCGCGGCGCCAAAGAGCGTGATGGAGCGCTACCCGCACCAGCTCTCGGGCGGCATGCTCCAACGCGTGGTAATTGCGATGGCGCTGGCGTCAGACCCGCAGTTGCTCGTTCTCGACGAGCCAACGACGGGCCTCGACGCAACGGTCGAATCTGAGGTCCTCGACCTGGTTCGTCACCTCCGTGACGAAACCGGTGCAGCCATTTTGCTCATCGCCCACAACTTGGGCGTGATCCGGACCATGTGCGACCGAGTCGGCGTGATGTATGCCGGTCGTATCGTCGAAGAGGGCACCGTCGATGAAGTGTTCGACCAACCAAGCCACCCATACACCAAAGGCTTGTTGAATTCGATCCCTCGTCACGGTCTCACCAAGACCGACCGTGAACTATTCTCGATCCCCGGCACGCTTCCACAGATCGGTACGTCACTGCCTACCTGTGTCTATGTCGACCGTTGCCCGATCGTGACCGACAAGTGCCATAGTGAGGCGCCACCGGTAGTTGGCAAGGGCTTTACCCATTGGACCCGGTGCCATCACGACGACCGAATCGATGAGGTTCCCGAGCCAGCAGACACCGAAGCGATCGACAATGTCGTCGACACCGAAGTTATTGGGGTCGACGGTGTTTCAAAGACGTTCCGTCAGCGCGGCGGCGATGTTCCGGCGCTCGTGAGCATCAACCTTGGCTTTGGCGTTGGCGAGACGCTCGGTCTCGTCGGCGAATCCGGCTCTGGAAAGTCGACGCTCGCAAAGACCATGCTCGGCGTGCACGAACCCGACGTAGGCGGCGCAATTACGCTTCGTGGTCGGCCGATGGCAACAAAGGCAACGTCGCGAAACGAAGAATCGATCCGCTCGATTCAGATGGTGTTCCAGAACCCCGATTCTGCGTTGAATCGTTCTTGGACCGTTCGCCGAATCTTGATTCGAGCGGTCGAGAAGTTGACCGGTGTGTCGGGTGAGGAAGCAAACGAGCGTGCGGTCGAGGTTGCAAAAGCAATGCAACTTTCCGAACGTCACCTCGATATGCGTCCACGCCAACTCTCAGGCGGCCTCAAGCAGCGCGTGGCTATTGCTCGTGCGTTTGCCGGTGACCCCGACGTGGTCGTGTGCGACGAGCCAACTTCGGCGCTCGACGTGTCGGTCCAAGCAGCGATCTTGAACCTCCTCGCTTCGCTCCAACGCGACGTCAAGACCAGTTACCTGTTCATCAGCCACGACATCGGTGTTGTTCGTTATCTCGCCGACCGTATTGCGGTCATGTATGTCGGCCGGATCGTCGAGCTCGCAACGACCGAGCAGGTCTTTGCTGGTCCGGTGCATCCCTACACCGAGGCGCTGCTCTCGGCTGTACCAAACGTCGATGGCGAGGCATCGAATCGCATTCCGCTCGACGGCGATATTCCGTCACCTGCGAACCCGCCGTCGGGTTGTGTGTTCCATACGCGTTGCCACAAGTTCGTCGATGGACTCTGCGACGTAACCGAACCCGAACTCAAAGACTTCGGCGATGGACACATGATCAAGTGCCACCTCGAGCGTGAGCAGCTGCTGATCATTACGCCAAAAGAGAAGGCCGGGATCTAGGTCAGTCCGAGTAGGGACAGCATCGACGGCGGGGGAGAAGGGTCGCCAGACTCGAGCATGTGCGCGCGTTCGATGTTGATCCCGGTGAAATGCTGGTGTGGCCATTCGTCCCAAGGACCCTTCGACATATTCGACTGCGACCCCTTCGCGTCAAGGCACGCTTCGAGATAGGCGCGTAATTCGTCGATCTCTTCGACGCCGCCGATGCCTCCGTGTGCGGGAACGAAGATCTCGCCAAACTCGCGCAACCGGTCGAGGGATTCGATCCACAGGGCAAAGTCCGCTTCGAAGCCGAGGGGTGTGACTCCAAAGCTTGCAAGCACGCCAGCGAAGACGACGTTCGCGCTCGGCACCTGCACGACGAGGTTCTCGAACTGTGGCCCTCCGAGCGGAACCGCAATACTCGCAGGGCAGAGGTGTGCTGGCTCGGCGACCGTGTGTGTGATGGGCCGCGTTTCCAACTCGGCAAACTCGGCATCGAACCCGGGGTGAAGCTGGCGCCAGGCGGCCCGGTTTGGGGCCTGGTCGAGGTGATCTGAGGTCTGCGCGCTTCCGTAGACTGCCGCGAGCGGGAAGGAGCCGCTTCCGCCGTTGACATCGATGTGGGACCCCGTGACCACGAGTCGCTTGATCGGTAGCGGTGACAACTCGGTGAGTGCACCGACAAGGCCGGTCGCTACAGTGGGAGCGAGCCCAGCGTCGACGATGGTCATCCCGTCACTCGCAACGACGACACCGCTGTTTGTGAAGCTGTGGCTTGGCGAGTTTGCCAGCCACGCAAACACACCGCCTGCGAGGGGAACGAGTTCGTAGTGCGACATCGGTCCAAATCTACTATTTGTTTGGCGCCGCAACTGATCGACACTTATTGATATGTCGAATCAAACTCTTGGCGGAGTTCGTGAAGTTCGACCGAGCGTTCCCAAGCGTCGTCACCGGGTGGTGGTGGCAGTTCTTGTTCTACTCTCCCTACTCGCCGCGTCGTGTAGCGCATCGGAAGATACCGCGCTTTCCACAACGGGCATTCGAGCCGCTGTGGCGACTGAGGACCAGGCTCCTGAGACACCGCCGTTGGCGCGTTCGGCCGCCGAGGCCGCCGAGATCGACGCTCGCGAGGAAGTGACGATCGCGGTGAACGAGGAGGCCTTTGGCGATGCACCGAGCGTGCTCGATGGCCAAGCGGTCGAACTCTCAGCAGACGACCTAAATGAGATCGAGATACAAGACGATCAAGAGGATGGGTCAATAGCCGCCGTCACGACCTGGGTCGCGACCGCCACGAGTCAGGTGACCCAACTGGTCGCATACGACCGGCCGAATGGGTCGGTGATTCCCTTCGAGTTCATCGTGCCGAACCCCCACCAATTCGGTGGGCCGCAGGTACTTATGGTCGTAAACGGCAACCCCTCTGACCAATGGGTCGAGGTGCAGCTGCCGATTCGCCCGAACGGACAGACCGGTTGGGTCGAAACACGGTTGTACACCTTTGCCGAAACGCAGGTTCGAGCTGAGGTCGACCTTTCTGAGCGATCGATCGTGGTCTATGACGGAACAACCGTTATAGCCCAGACCCGGGCAGTGATCGGCAGTTCGACTACGCCGACCCCGCTCGGCACCTTCTTCATCACCGCGAAGCGTCGAAACCCACCCGAGGAGTCCTACATTGGGCCGTGGGCGCTGGCGCTGTCCGCGTTCTCCGAAGTCTACGACACCTTCGGGGGCGGACTGCCCGTCATTGCAATCCATGGAACGAATCGCCCGGACCAGGTCGGCGATGCACGATCGAATGGGTGCTTGCGAATTCCCAACGACGTGGTGACGTTGCTTGCGGAGTTCGTACCGCTCGGTGCCCCGGTGATCATCACCGCCTAGTGCTGCAAAGTTGGTAGAAATTCAGGTTTTCGACGGAGAAATTGACGTCATCGAACTGCAACAATAAGGTCCTTCTGTTACAGTTTTGTTGAGGCGGCATCGAGGCGGCATCGAGGCGGCATTGAGAGTAGGGAACCGGGAAATGGAGAGTGCAGAGGCGTTTCGTGCGCCCGCAATCCAACGTGCGCACAGCGGTGGATTCTTCTGGACGGTTACTCGATCGCGCCGTCTTCAGCTGATTTTGGATCTGGCGGCGAGGCTTTCGAAGCTCGTGGTGATCGCCGGCTCTGAGAGCGAGGCCGCCGATGTTGCGGAGCGCTTGACCTTGCGCGGCCTCCCTGTTCAGCTGGCCGCAGCTTTAGATGCTCGCCCGCGCGTGGCTGCTGGCGCCGAAGACTCAGGAGTTGTTGTCATTACAACTGCTGAATACGCCGCAAAGAACGGACCGGTCGAGGCCTCGATGACCCTCCACCTTCGTCCACCATTTTCTGCACGTAGCTACATCAAGCGCCTGAAGTGTGTGGTCTCGCCCGTACACATCACGTTCGTTACCCCCGAAGATCAAGCACGGGCCGAGGAACTGCGAAATGCCCTGTCTCCACAGGCCACATCTGAGGCGCCAAATATCGACTTGTCGACGCTGATCGATTTGACCACATCGGACGCGCCTGCCGAGGTCGATTCGCCTCGCCGTCGCTTCGCGTTTCGACAAGGTCACACCAAACAGCCGCTCAACGTTCCGGTAACCGCAACACCCTAGGTGCGCTCAGGGCGTGGTTTGGTTTGGCCGAACCGTCGTGAAAGACGCGCTGGCCGGCCGCGAGTCGGCCATGCTTGTTAGCGATGAGCGCGGTCAATCCCTCAAAACCTCCGAGCCCTGAGCGGCTTACTGTCCGGTGGTGGATCCACTTTTTGTACCGCGCGTGGCATGACGACCGCGTGAGCGGCTTGGCCGCAGAGATCGGGTTTTTCGCGCTCTTGAGCCTCTTCCCCCTGCTCCTCGTGTCGTCATCGACGCTCAGTGGCCTCGACAACATTCTCGGTAGCGACGTTTCAGAACGCGTCCAAGGGCAGTTGACCGAATGGTCCGACGATCTCTTCGGCGCTGAGGCCGGGGTTACTGGGGCGGTCGATAATCTCTTTTCAACATCGTCGACTTCTGCACTGACCGTCGGTATTCTCGCCACGCTCTACACCGCATCTCGCGGTTTCGCGGCGGTGGTGCGAGCGCTCGATGTGGCATATGGTCACAACAGCACCCGGGGCTGGGTTGGCACACAAGTCATTGGGCTCGCGCTCGCTGTTGGAACGATCATTGTGGGCTCGATCACGTTGGCTGCGCTCGTCATTGGCCCGTTGCTCGGACGCGAAGAGATCTTGGGTGATGGTGTTGCGTCGACGATCCTCGGTCTCTTGTGGACCTACCTCCGCTTTCCGGTGGCGATCCTCGTGCTGATTTTATGGTCGGCCACGATCTACCACGTGGCCCCAAATCGGCGGGCGCAGTGGCGAGACGAGCTAGCCGGAGCCGCATTCTCTGCGATGTTTTCGGTAATCGCCTCGGTGCTGTTTAGCGTCTATCTCGAGACGCTCTCGACAGCCAATGCAATTTTCGGGGTCATCGGTACGGCCATCACGCTCCAGCTCTGGCTCTACCTGCTCGCAATTGGATTGGTTCTTGGAGCAGAGGTGAACGCCGGGTTAGCAACTCGTCGTGGGCCCGCGGAAAATTGGACCGAACCGCTGCTATTCACTCGAATTGCGCGCTGGACTCGTGGCCGAGTTCAACGAAAGAATTCTCAGGAACAGAACCGTTGAGGCCGATATAGTAGGAAGTCCTAGTAAATAGTTGGAAGTCCTACTATTCGCGGACGGATACGCGTACGCGCCGATCGAAGGAGCCGCTATGGCTGAATACTCCGCACCCATCTGGGAACACCAGTTCATCCTCGAGTCGCTAGTCAAGATTGCCGACATCACCAGCTACCCCGATTACGCCGATGTCGATCCGGACATGGTCGCGCCGCTACTCGAAGAGAGCGCCCGCTTTATCGAAGACACCATCGCTCCGCTGAACTGGCCCGGTGACCAAGAGGGAAGTCGATGGAACGAAGACTTCTCGGTGACGACACCTGCGGGATACATCGAGGCCTACCGGGCCTACGTTGATGCGGGTTGGCAAACGCTCGCATTCGACCCGGCCTACGGCGGTGGCGGGCTGCCCGGCTCCCTCTCGGTTGCGCTCTCGGAGATGATGAATTCGGCGTGCATGTCCTTTGCGCTCTGCCCGTTGCTGACCCAAGGTGCGATCGATCTGATCTCCCACCACAGCGACGAGGAACAAAAGGAGACCTGGCTTCGCCCGCTCATCTCCGGTGAATGGTCGGCCACAATGAATCTGACCGAGCCAGATGCAGGGTCAGACGTTGGCGCACTCCGGACCAAGGCCGAGTTGTCAGACGACGGGACCTACCGAATCTCTGGCCAAAAAATCTTCATCACCTATGGCGAGCACGACCTGGTCGACAACATTGTCCATCTCGTATTGGCCCGCACACCGGACGCTCCGCCAGGGACCAAGGGAATCTCGACGTTCATCGTGCCGAAGTTCCTGCTCGACGATGAGGGCCAGCCAACGATTCGAAACGATGTCCACTGCACCTCGATCGAGCACAAGCTCGGTATCCACGGCAGTCCAACATGTGTCCTCCAGTTTGGCGAAAATGACGGAGCTGTTGGCTACCTCATTGGCGAAGAGAACCGCGGAATGGCCTACATGTTCACGATGATGAACAACGCTCGCCTCGCCGTTGGCATGCAGGGCGTCGCGATTGCAGAACGCGCCTACCAAGACGCGGTTGGCTATGCGAACGAACGGACGCAGGGCCGCGCGCTCGGCGCGCCAGGCGGCACCAGCTCGCCGATCATCGACCATCTCGACGTGCGCCGGATGCTGATGACCATGAAGGCCTACATCGAAGCAGCTCGAGGACTCGGGTTTCTCGACGCGGCGGCTGTTGACAAAGAAGTGCATCACCCCGACGAGGACGGTCGTGAGCGAGGCGCAGAGCGCGCGGCACTCTTGACCCCATTGATCAAAGGGTGGGGAACCGATCTCGGCGTCGAACTGACCTCTATTGCAATTCAGGTGCATGGAGGTATGGGCTTTGTCGAAGAAACCGGTGTGGCACAGCACTACCGAAGTGCACGAATCAACCCGATCTACGAAGGGACCAACGGCATCCAGGCCCTCGACCTCGTCGCACGCAAGTTGCCAATGGACTCAGGTCGAGTGGTGATGGACTTCTTCGACGACATCGACCGGGTTGCAGCGGCTGCCACCGAACACGAACAAACCAAGGCAATGGGTGACGCGCTCATGGAAACGAGCGCAAAGGTGCGCGAAGTCACGGTGAAGGTGCTCGAACGGCTCGGCGCCAACCCAGCGGACGCCTTTGCTGGAGCGACGCCCTATCTCACGATGCTGGGAGAGCTCGCCGGCGGTTGGTCTATCGTTATGCAAGCAAATGCAGCGCAGTCTCGTATTGACCAAGGGGAGACCGACGAGCGGCTTGCTGCAAAGGTCGTGACCGCTGGCTTCTATTGCGATCAGCTGTTGCCGTTGGCGCTCGGCCGTGAAGCATCGGTACTCGCCCCAGCCGACGTTCTTTCCAATTTCGACGCGACGATGTTCTAGAGCGATCGTTCCACATCCATCGTGATGGTTCGAAAATTGTAAGGATTGCCCAGTATTGCCTGCGGTGTCTTCCCCACGCGGCGGCGTTGGCGCTACGGTGCAGTGCATGTTCGCGGCAATTCCATCTCCGCCGTTCAACTCGATTGGACCGCTCACGATCTACGGATTGATGATCGCGCTCGGCGTTTTTGCTGCGGTGATGCTCGGCCAGAAGCGCTGGACTGCTCTTGGCGGAAACGAAGATGACGTCAGCGGGATCGCCATCTGGGCAGTAGGTGCGGGCATTGTTGGCGCCCGGGTCTATCACGTCATTACCGACTTTCAACGATTCGCCGACGAGCCGTGGTGGCGGGTCTTTGCACTGCGCGAGGGCGGTCTTGGCATCCCTGGAGGAATTGCCTTTGGAGTGCTCGGTGGGATCTATGCGGCGAAACGACGCGGGCTCGACGTTCCATCGGTGCTCGATGCGCTCATCCCAGGTTTGCCGATCGCTCAGGCGATCGGCCGTTTGGGAAATTGGTTTAACCAGGAGCTGTACGGGCGACCCACCGATTTGCCGTGGGGCCTGGAAATCGATGAATTTCATCGGGGTTCTATCCCTGAGGAATTCCGATCGGTCGATGCGTTCCCGACCTTCCATCCAACGTTTCTCTACGAAGGAATCTGGAACCTTGGGCTCGCTTCGACGTTGTTGTTCGTCGATAGGCGAGGTTGGCTTCCGCGAGGCCGCTTGATCGCGATCTATTTCATTGGTTACGGGATTGGACGCGCATGGGTTGAAGCGCTGCGCATCGATCCTGCAAATGAGATCCTTGGATTGCGTATCAACCTATGGATGAGTCTCGCCCTCGTCATTGGCGGCCTCGTGATTCTTGCGTGGCCAAAGAGTGAGGTCGACACAGAACCCGAAACTACGCCTACCGAAACCGAGGTCGAGCTCGACGATGGCGAGCGGGTGTCTTCTGAAGACGCCGACGCACCTTGAGAGCTTTTGGCCTACTCGAGAGTTGGCCTGTCAACAACGTTGCAGCAGCGGCGATTGGGCCTGATGGGGCGGTGCATCGCGTCGGCGATCAGTCGAGGGTGTTCGCGCTCGCGTCGATAACCAAGTTGTTCACCGCCGCAGCGGTGCACCTCGCCGTCGAAGAGGGGTCGGTACTGCTCTCGGACGTCCCCGATGCAACGACAAGTCGGGGAGCAACGATTGCCGATCTTCTCGCTCATGGCGGTGGTCTTGCTCCCAATGGCGATGTGCTCGACGATCCCGGTCAACGGCGAATCTATTCGAATGGCGCGTACGACCTCGTTGCGTCGGTAGTCGAGCGGTCGACCGAGATGGCCTTTGCCGACTATCTCGCCGAAGGGGTCTTCACTCCACTGGCAATGGCCACCGCAGCGCTCTCGGGTAGCCCTGCATATGGCGCTCGTGCATCGGTCGGCGACCTCGTCGCCTTTACAACTGGGCTCCCCAAGTTGTTGGCGCCGGCAACACTTTTCCAGATGACGAATCCTCACCTTCCCGACCTCGATGGAGTCCTTCCCGGCTATGGCCGCCAAACACCGAACGTGTGGGGTCTTGGGCCCGAGATTCGCTCGACGAAGTCTCCCCATTGGACCGGTGCGCTGAATTCGCCCGAGACCTGGGGCCATTTCGGACAGGCCGGGACATTCTTGTGGGTAGATCCGACGAGAAACACCTCGCTGATCGCTCTGACCGACCAACCGTTCGGCGAGTGGGCCCTTCCCTTGTGGCCAGCGTTCTCCGATGCCGTGTGTAAAGAATTGAGCGAGCCCACCGTTGCGTGATGGCATTGGCTAGGGTGACCGCGTGAGTGATGTGATTCGCGTTGGCGACGTAACTCGAGTGCAACGGACCTTCGCCTTTGTCGACGTTTCGGGCTTTACTGCCTTTACCGATCGAGAGGGCGATGCGGCTGCGGTCGATTTGCTCGAAAACGTCCGTGGAAGCATTCGTCGACTTGCGTCGGTTCACGGCGTGCGAATCGCGAAATGGCTCGGCGACGGGGCGATGATCGTCGGGGTCGAACCCGAACCGGTGATCGAAGCGGTCGTCGCAATGATCGACGCCAACCAACAAGAACTCCAACTGCGCGCCGGCGTCGCCGAAGGCGATGTCATCTTGTTCGAAGGCGACGATCACATTGGTCAAACGATCAACCTCGCCGCCCGACTCAGCGACCTCGCAGCGCCCGGCGAAATTCTTGCACCATATGAAATGATGACGTCCCTGCTCGTCAACACCAAGGCCACACCCGCTGGCGAAATGGCCGTACCCGGACTCCAGTCTGCCGTGCAGGTGGTACGACTCGAGTCCGATTCGTTGTGAGCGCACGCTCGGAGACCGAATCCCCGAGCGAGTTCGCAGCCGCGGTCATCGCCGTGGTCTCAGCGCTCGAGTCAGGGACGGTGATGACCTACGGCGAGGTCGCCGCCGAAGCGGGCTACCCGGGTGCTGCGCGAGCCGTTGGAGGTGTGCTCAGATCGAGTAATGGCCTCCCATGGTGGCGAGTAGTGGCGGTGAACGGGCGTCTCGTCCCGGGTTTAGTTACAGACCACACCCGGCGCCTCGAAGCCGAGGGTTGGCTTGTTCGCGACGGACGGGTAGTGGCGGGATAACCTCTCGGCACGGCCGAGCGAACATCTCGGCGCAGCCGACCGTTGACTATGAGCTTCGAAGCGCTCGCAGGCGAGTACGCTGCAACTACACAAATCACTGAAAAGACACTCATGACAACGACCTTCGCCGATATCGGCGTTTCGGACGATCTTTGCGCCGCACTCGCCTCGCGGGGGATCACCGAACCATTTTCTATCCAGACAATCGCGATACCCGACGCACTCGCCGGCCGAGACGTTTGCGGGAAGGCAAAGACCGGTTCTGGCAAGACGCTCGCATTCGGCATTCCCGTCGTCGAAAAGATCGGAACGGCCGAGCCGAAACGGCCGCTCGCCATTGCGCTCGTTCCAACCCGAGAGCTCGCCGTGCAGGTCTCCGAAGAGCTGACCCCCTTAGCAAAGTCTCGGAACGTACGGATCGCCGCGGTCTACGGCGGTGCGAACATTGAACGTCAGATCACACGGCTCGAAAAGGGCGTCGACTTTGTCGTCGCAACGCCGGGCCGAATGATCGATCTCGTCGAACGTGAGGCCGTGTCGCTGGCCGACCTCACCCACGTCATTGTTGACGAAGCTGACCGCATGGCAGACATGGGATTCTTGCCCCAGGTCGAGTGGCTGCTCCGCCAAGCCGAAAACGAACATCAAACTCTGCTGTTCTCCGCGACACTCGATGGGGTGGTCGACAGCCTCGTACGCCGGTATCAGACCGACCCGGTATTTCACGAGGTCGAATCGCCAGAGGTCACCGTCGATCAGATGACGCACCGGTTCATTCAGGTCCATCAGATGGACAAGGTCAAAGTTGCCGCCTCGATCTCGGGGGCGGCCGACCGCACCATCATGTTCACCGCAACCAAACACATGGCCGACCGATTGGCCAAAGAGCTGAACAGCCTCGATGTAGAGGCCGCGGCAATTCATGGCGATCTCCGTCAAAATCACCGCGAGAAGGCGCTGAACGATTTTGGCGCCGGAAAACTCTCGGTCCTCGTAGCCACCGATGTCGCTGCCCGGGGCATCCACGTCGATGATGTGGAGATTGTGGTGCACTATGACCCACCGTCTGATCACAAAACCTATTTGCACCGTTCGGGCCGTACGGCTCGCGCTGGGAGCAAGGGACTCGTCGTCACGCTGTGCCTCTGGAACGAAGAGCTTGAAGTGCGACGGCTGCAAAAACGGGTCGGACTTGATCTACCGGTCGTCGAGATGTTTTCAAACGATGACCGGCTCGGCGCCCTCGGAGCATGGGACCCAGCGAGCTAGAGCTTCATGGTCGCTGAGGCTGGCGCATCCGAAGCGTTTCTCGATGCGCTGCCCAGCGGACTAGATGACGAGCACGCACTTGCGGCAATCGCTGCAATTGCGCGCCATATCGGCGCCATGCAGGGCTGTTCGGTCATCTCTGCGTTCGCCGATGTGGCAGATGTACCCCCAAACGCGGTTCTGACAGCGCTCGAATCGTTAGATCCCGACGCAGCTACCCCCGACGTGCTCGGCCCATCGTGGGAGGTCTTGCTCGCTAGCGAGGACCGTCGAGCCCAAGGTGCCCACTTCACGCCGCCGCACGTTGCCGACCGGGTGGTGGCACTCACCATGGATGCAGCGTCGCTCTGCGGCGATCGTCTTGCGGTTACGGTGTGGGACCCAACCGCAGGAGGTGGGGCCTTTCTCCTCGCCGCAGCACGGGCACTCGAGGTGCGAGCAATTCGGTCAAAGAGCGGGGGAGACGCCGGCGACATTCGAGGCCAGATCGTCTCGAATCTCTACGCGTCTGACCTCGACCCCATTGCGTTGCGGGTCTGTGACGCCGCGCTCGAGATTTGGGCCGGCGGGCGCGCTCGGCCGATATTGGCACAGGGCGATGCCCTCCTGGATCTTCCGCCGGCGTGGCCGACGTCGTTCTCGCTGATCGTTGGCAACCCGCCATTTCTTGGTCAGCTGAGCAGTGATACGGCCCGGTCCAAAACAATGCTCGCGGCGCTCCAAGACCGCTTTGGCGACCTTGCGCGCGGTTATGTCGACCAAGCTGGTCTCTTTATCGAGTTGGGCCTGAGACATCTCGCCCATGACGGAGCGCTCGGGTTGATCTTGCCCCAGTCGATTCTCGGCGCAGCAGATGCCGCGGGTGTGCGTTACTCGGCTTCGACAAAGGCTCGGCTGACGACGCTCTGGGTCGACGATGTTGGGGCATTCAAAGCTGCCGTCGAGGTCATCGCCGCAGTGTTTGTTCCACACGTGACCCGTGAGGCGAGCGAGGTCACCACAGTTCTGCTTGGTGAAGCAGAGGTAGCCGCAGTTCAAACGCCTCCGGCGCGCAGTTGGGCCCCGCTGTTGGCCGCCGCCCAGAACATCCCGCTCGTCCCGACACCAACTGGCCGAACGCGGCTCGGCGACATTGCTTTGGTCACCGCCGGCTTCCGACAACACTTCTATGGCATTGCAGACGCCGTCATCGACGACGACAACCTCGATGCCTCCGAGCGGCCCGGTTCGATGCCTCGCCTCATGACCTCCGGGTCGATCGACCCCCTCGCGAACCGGTGGGGACGGTCGCCGGTCAAGTTCGCTGGACAACACTGGAACGCTCCGGTCGTCATGATCGACAACATCGCTGACGCTGCAGTGCGAGAGTGGTTCGTGCAGCGCATGGTCCCAAAACTCTTGCTGGCGTCGCAAACTCCCGTCCTCGAGGTAGTCGTCGACCCAACGGGAGGCCTCGTCCCATCGGTCCCGGTGATTAGCATCGAGCCAGCGGACGCATCGATGTTATGGCATCTCGCTGCGGCGGTGTCGGCGCCGTCGACGTGTGCGCTCATGCTCGCCGAAGCCGCTGGAACCGGCTTGAGCGCTTCAGCCATTCGCGTCCGGGCGAAAGCGATCGGCGAAATGGTGCTGCCACCAGAAGCAAGCGCGTGGGACCGTGGTGCAAAGGCAGCTGAACGCGCACACCTGGCATGGATGTCAAACGACGAAGACGGCCATAGTGCGGCGTTGCGCGAACTGGCGGTTGCTATGGTTGCAGCTTACGGTTGTAGCGATGATCTCATCGACTGGTGGGAAGCCAGGCTTCCCAAGCGAAGAGATCGTTCTCAGAAGTAAGAAACTGGAACGCGAGAGGAAACGGGAGCGTGAACGAAAACATCTCTAACAGCTCCGATTCTGAGTCGGTAGATGCTGCGAAACCAGCCGTTTCACCCTTTGGTGAGCGACGCGGCTGGACCGAACCATTCCCAGTCACAGGGGCATGGCAGCCCGGTGACCCAGCCGGTGCGCGCCAGTTCCTCACGTTGCCCCGGCCGCTCGCCCTCGAAGGCGGAGGGGTACTCCACGGGGTAACCCTCGCATTCGAGACGTGGGGCGAACTGAACAACGCCGCAGACAACGCAATACTCATTTGCCATGCGCTGACCGGCGACAGCCACGTCACCGGTGGGGGCGGTGGAACCTACACCGACGAGGGTTGGTGGTCCCGCATTGTTGGTCCAGGACTTGCGATCGATACAAACGAGTACTTCGTCGTCTGTGCCAACGTGCTCGGTGGATGCCAGGGAACCACCGGACCAAGCTCGATCGATCCCGCAACGGGAACCCCGTACGGCTCTCGTTTTCCCCAGATCAGCACCCGGGACATCGTCCGAAGTCAGATCTGCCTTGGCGAGCTGCTCGGCGTCGAGCGATGGTTCAGCGTGATCGGCGGCTCGATGGGCGGTATGGCTGTTCTCGAGTGGGCGGCAATGTTCCCCGACCAGGTGCGGTCAATCGCTCCAATCGCCACCGCGCTCGCTGCGTCACCGCAACAAATTGCGTGGTCTGCCGTTGGCCGACTCGCCATTGCAAACGATGCACACTTCCACAGCGGCGACTACTACGACAAGGACGAAGGCCCAGGCAATGGGCTTGCCGTCGCCCGTGAGATCGGCCTCATCCACTACCGAAGTGACGCCGAATGGGACAGCCGGTTTGGTCGCCAGCCTCTCGATCGCCTTGACGAGTTCGACACCTGGGGACGATTCATGGTCGAGAGCTACCTCGATCACCACGGACAGAAGTTCCCGCACCGCTTCGACGCCAATAGCTACATCGTGCTCAATCGGGCTATGGATCTCCACGACGTTGGTCGAGGCCGCGGCGGCGCAGAAAAGGCGCTCGCGCAGTTCGTGGGCCCGTCGATGACCGTGTCGGTCTCGTCAGACTTTCTCTATCCGATGCATCAGCAGACCGAATTGGCCCGAGTCCTCACCAACGCTGGACGCTCGTGTGCCCATCACGTGATCGAGTCGGTATTTGGCCATGACGGATTCCTCGTCGAGCATGACAAACTCGCCACCATGCTCGTCGACTTCTTCGACAAGGTGCGTGTCGAAACCGAGTAAGGGACATAGCCGTTGCCCGAGTTGATAGAGGTCGAGTTCTATCGTCTCGACCTTGAGGCGCTCATTGGGCGCACCGTAACGAGCGTCGAGGTCTATGACGATCGCTGCGTTCGTCCTCGTGGCGCGCCGGCCGAAGGTCTCTCTGCGCTCGTTGGACTCAAACTCGTCAGCACTGAACGCCACGGCAAGCTCTTGCTCGCCAACTTTGGGGGTGTCGATGTCGAGGAGACGCTCGGCATTCGCTTTGGAATGACCGGGCGGCTGTTGGTCGATGGGAAAAGCCGGATCGACCAGCTCGAGTATTCTTCACCGAAGAACGATCCGTTGTGGGACCGCTTCGTGGTGGACTTCGGTGGCCGTCGCCTATCACTGCGCGACCAACGCCTCCTAGGCTCTATCGAGCTCAACCCTGACCGCACCCTCCTCGTTCCTGAGGCGTCGAGGATCAGTGGCGCCGACCTCGAGCGCTGTCTCAAGGGGCGTACGAAGAAGATCAAGGCCGTCCTGCTCGATCAGCAGATCCTGGCCGGGCTGGGAAACCTCCTTGCCGATGAGGTGCTCTGGGCTGCCGAGATCTCGCCACATCGCAGCGCAGACTCGTTCTCCCGTCGCGAGATCGAGACCCTTGCCCGCACCATCGTTGACACGGTTCGCCGGTTGACCGAATCGGGCGGATCGAACACAGGTGAGAGCTTCGAGGTCCGGGTCGCCGGAGCGAGCTGCCCACGCTGTGGAGGCCAGATGGCCCGTGACACGATCGGTGGCCGAACATCATGGTGGTGCGTACAACACCAGCGCTAGGTGCTCCCAGTTGTTCCAGCGGAGAGAAACTACGATCATCGATGTGGTTCTCTCGGTCGCGTCACCCGTTGCACTGTTCGTTGCCCCGAGGGTGTTGCGCGTCGTGTTCGTGCTGGCACAGGTCATCGAGGGCGAGCGCGAAGTCGTAAATATCAGAGACACGAACGATCGACTCGGTCCGCTCATCTTCGGCCTGATTGTGCTCGGCGTCGTTACGCTCATCGGTACGTTAATCTTTTGGTTTCTGACCCGGCCGCGAAAGGCCGATCAGCAATCCGGACACGCTGGTTGAACCGACCCCTCGGTCACGTATGCAAAGGGAGCAAAATGGATGACTTTGATCCGAACGAGATGGTGAAGCGTTTCGTCGAACGCGCTGCTGCCGTCAAGAAACGGAATCTACCCCCGGTCGGCGGCGACGAGCGGGCGCTGTTTATCGCGCAAGCCCAAACCGACTTTCGCGATTTCGCCATGATTGGTGACGCCGATGTAGATCTTTCAGATGGAGTGCTCACACTCCGGATTGATCTTCGCTCCGAAAGTGGGGAGTGAGGCGAGAGGCTGCTACAGTCGTGAGTCGTTCGCGGACGTAGCTCAGTTGGTAGAGCATCACCTTGCCAAGGTGAGGGTCGCCAGTTCGAATCTGGTCGTCCGCTCAAAGAACACAATGGCAAACGTACAGCGATCAGCAGTACGGCGAAAGAGACCCGCACTGCGGGTCTCTTCTGCGTTTTAACCCCATCCGTTGGGGACTCCTGCTCCCTTGACCGTGTGCGGAGGACGTCTACGTGTGCGGTGACCCCGTAAAGCGCCATAAGTATCTGCGATGCGCGCACAATGTGGGCAAAGGTTGCAAAAAGATGTCAGAAGTATGTCGATGCGTAGGGGGCGCGAGGACATTTTCGTCTCGACGATCTACGGTCGCGAACATGGAGTTGGGGCAGAATATGCCACTTGCTCGATCACACGACGTGTGTGTCCGTAGTGCGGAGGGGCCTACGGATACACACGTCGTCGTAGTTTTCGCCTAGTCAACGAGACACGTCCGGCGGTCGAGTCGACGACCGTTGGGTGGAATGGGTGTGCAACGGTGTCTAATTCGCCCGAAGTTCCGGTAACGTAGCTCGCCATGCGTCGGTGCCCGAGCGGCCCAAGGGAAGGGACTGCAAATCCCTACAGTCGCGGGTTCAAATCCCGCCCGGCGCTCCATTCGAAATTGTTGTCCTTGCAGATTTAGTACTTTTTCCAGCGCGAACTAACGTAACCGTCGTCGAGTGAAGGATCTGTACGTGAGTGACGTTTTCCCGGGACCAGGTTGGTGGCTGGCGTCTGATGGCAAGTGGTACGAGCCGCAGAGTCATCCCGATGAGAACTACCGGGCGCGCTATCCCTCAATCGAGGG
>CALHXU010000157.1 GCA_938040365.1 uncultured Acidimicrobiales bacterium | reverse complement strand
TGCGGGTAGGGTCGGCAATAACGTCAACCCGGGCTCGGTCGACCCCCGTTTCGGTCAACTGGGCGAACGCTCGTAAGACCGCTGCTGGATCAGTTTGCTGATCGGTCATTCGCTGATGTCCGGGAACTGCGTGAGGAGTTCGACCACGAACTCGGCGAGACGACCCCGCCACTGGGTTTCATACGCTTCAGCGGTTTGCCAGCCCATACGACGCAGGTGCAGACCCCGATCGAGGTGCTGTTCTGGACCTTCGTGATGCAGCACACAATCGATCGCTACAGCGTTCTCGCCATCACCCGCCACAACATCGACGATGTGATGCCCAACCCGATATCCCGTTCGCGCCCGAACGCCAGCATCTCGAAAGGCGGCCGCTACCTCGCGAACCCACGGATCTGAAACATCGGCATCGGTCACGATGTCGACCAACGGCTCGGACCACAGCACGTACTCCCCGGCCAGCCCTGGAGGCTGCTCAACCGAAGACACGACCGCCATCTGCTCTCGCGCACGCGTCACCATCACGTTGAATAAATTCGCCTGATTCACGAACTGCCACGCCTTGTCGGGCTCATCGGGTCCCACAGCCAAAGACGCGATCATCACATCGCGTTCATCACCCTGGAAGTTATGCACCGTCCCGACCCGCAAACCCAAACGGTCGATGTCGTCGAGCGAGAACTTCTCCAAGACCGCAGCTTCCAACGCATCGGCTTGTGCTCGAAACGGCGACACCAAACCAATACTCGTCCACCCCTGTGAAGCAAACTCGTCCACGAGTTCCATGCACCGATCGACCTCGACGTGGTTGGTTCCCTTTCCATTGCGGCGCTCCCCAGCAACAACGTGCACATCGATGTGATCGGCCGCATCGTTCTTGGGGTGACGAGTCATGACATTCAGGTTCCGGTCGTAGAAACGGCGAGCCGAGAACTCGATCAAATGCGGAGCAGAGCGGTAATGCTCATCGAGCACGTTCACTGAAGCGTGTCGTGCTGCAAGATCGAACAACGACTGACTCCCCGGATCGATGACCTGAGCATCGACACCGTGCTCGTCAGCTGCGGCTTTGATCTCTGCCTTCGACAGGAAAGATTGATGTCGTAGCTGGTCCCGGTCCCCACAAACCAGCGCTGACTTCGCTCGGACGAGCGCTCCAGCCGCCTTCATCGGGTCGGTCTGGGATGCCTCATCGAAGATTACGAGATCGAACATGGCAGCGACTTCGGGCAGGACGTTGTCGACATCGTCGAGTGTGCCAACCCATAGAGGTGTGGACCGGAGCAGTACTTGTGGGTCGGCTTGTTTGAAAGCGTGACGCCGCTCCGCACGTGTGGATTCTAGTGTGTACCCAATTTCTCGTAACTGGGTCTTCTCGGGGTACCCCAGGCTCGACTGCCAATCGTTGTGCAGCCAAGCACCAACTGCGTTTGCGACATCTTGCTCACTCTCGAAGAGCTCATCGATTAGCTCGCCGAGATTCCCTGACTTGTCCTCGAGCACTTGGAGGGCACGCCGATCTCTCTTGATCTCGGCGAGCAAATCTGTTGGATTTCCCTGCCCTAAACGTTCTTCGCGTTGCTGACGAAGTCGACGGCGCTCGATCCAACGGAATCGACCGGTCCCCTGCTCATCAGCCACCAACTGCGCCGCTTCTTCTACATCGCCTGCACGCCGTACGTTGTCACGGGCATTAGCGACCGCAACGGCATCTGACCCGAGCTCGATTGCTCGCTCGATAGCGGCAAAGCTCGTGGCGAACTCGTTCTCCAGCGCTTCGGAACGAGCAATTCGTTCGTGCTCGGCAGTGAGGTCAGGAAGTTCGCGGCTCGCAAGTTCACTGAGCTCGATGCCGATCTCACGGGAGCGCGCCGATCCATCAAAGATGACCGGGTCTGGACCCGGCGTTGTAACGAAATACTCTGCAAGGACATTCGCAGCGTGCCGCGAACATGTCACGACAAGAACCGATTGCCCTCTCGCGACGGCAAGTAGTGCTGCGACGACGAGTAGATGAGACTTGCCAGTGCCAGGAGGCCCCGACAAGACCGAAAGCTCCTGTCGAAGAAGTTGTCCTGCGACCTGCTCTTGGCGGTTGCTCATTGGTCGAAGCTGGTGAACGTCGTCTACGGGTGTGGATGGCGTTCCGCCAGCGAAGATCTGAGCCATTGCCGACCCGTCCAAATTTTCAAGGTACGAGAGCCGTTCGAGCGTTTCGCGTGGAGTGCCCGTGTTGGATTGTTTCTCGAGGTAAACCCCATAGGAAACCGACAGACCAATGCCATCTTTGGTCCGTCGGGAAAGCGGTGATCTACCCATGACCGACTGCACATCGTCGATTTCAAGGCCGACGGCCCCAGCAACATCGCGTGCCCACTCCAAGAGTGTGTCGAGCTGTTCTAGCGACTCCTGTTCGATCGGTGAGTAGTAGGCAACGAAGTCCTCCTGCATCGACCGCTTCACCGACTCGAATGCCGTTTCACCGCCGAAGTTCCTACCCTCGAACAAGCGGGCCCGAACTTCGGGATCGGTGATCAAGGGTGTCAGCTCGATATCGCCAACCGGTTCGAGGGCGCGACCGCCGCTAACCAACGATCCACCTCGTTCGACCGGGACGCTCAGCGCTGGAAAGCACCACTGGATCCGAACTCCGTCGATGTCGGTGGTGCCTGAAATCCACAACCACCCAACACGGAGCTCCTGCCCACCGGCCCGGACCTCGGCTGCGGCGAATACGCCGTACGCATCTCGATACGCGACCGGCGGCGGACCACCTAGTTGGTTGTGGACTCGTGGTAGGTAGTGACTCGATTCTCTTACGATCAAAAGATCTCTCGACATCATCACTCTTTGCGGGACGTATACGCGCCCCTCGAATAGCCTGCGCGATCCGAATGGATACGGAGCGAAGTTCTCTTTGTCGATGACGTCCGGCTCAGGCGGCGGAGGGTCTCCCGAGAGTTGGGCGTATGCCCGGAGTACTCCCGAAGGGTTCAAAGTAGCGCTGCGCCCTTACTTGCGGCGAAGCTGCGAAACGTCGCGGACGGCGCCTCGGTCGGCCGAGGTAGTCATCGCCGCATAGGCCTGGAGCGCTTGACTCACGACCCGATCTCGATCGGCTGGCGTGTACGCATCGGCGCCACGAGCCTCTTGAGCGGCACGCCGTTCGGCGATCACCTCGTCTGGAACGTCGAGGGTGATCGACCGGTGCGGAATATCAAAGGTGATCATGTCGCCATCTTCGACGAGTGCGATGAGGCCGCCGTCGGCGGCTTCGGGCGAGACGTGCCCGACCGACAGCCCCGAAGTTCCTCCGGAGAACCGGCCATCGGTCAGCAGCGCACATTCTTTGCCGAGACCACGGCTCTTGATGTAGGTGGTTGGGTAGAGCATCTCTTGCATACCCGGCCCGCCCTTCGGCCCTTCGTAGCGGATGATGACGACTTCGCCCGACTCGATCTCTTCGAGCACACCTTCCATGGCATCCTCTTGCGATTCGTAGACACGGGCGGGGCCCGTGAACTTCCAGATCGACTCGTCGACGCCTGCGGTCTTGACGATGCAGCCGTCTTCGGCGAGGTTGCCGAAGAGCACGGCGAGGCCGCCTTCCGATGAATAGGCATTCTCGGCCGAGCGGATGCAGCCGTTCTCGCGGTCGTCGTCGACCGAATCCCACCGGGTTGCCTGGCTGAACGCCACCTGGGTTGGGATACCGGCGGGGCCTGCACGCCAGAACTTCTTGACGTCTTCTGATGGGTCGAGCGCAATATCCCATTGGGCGAGTGCGTCGTCCCAGTTGTTCGAGTGAATGAGCGGAGTCGACGTATCGATGATCCCGCCGCGGGCAAGCTCGCCCATGATTGCCGGAATGCCGCCAGCCCGATGCACGTCCTCGACGTGGTACTCCTCGACCGATGGAGCGACCTTGCACAGGTTTGGCACACGGCGGCTCAGCTCGTCGATGTCACTCATCTTGAAGTCGACCTCGCCCTCTTCTGCTGCGGCGAGCAGGTGAAGGATGGTGTTGGTCGAGCCACCCATAGCAATGTCGAGTGCCATGGCGTTGGTGAATGCGG
>CALHXU010000156.1 GCA_938040365.1 uncultured Acidimicrobiales bacterium | reverse complement strand
ATACAACTCGTCGACCAAGCAGAACTACTCGGACGGGATGGCCGAGCGAATCGATGAAGAGATCCGAACATTGGTCGACAACGCAGCCGAGGAAGCGCGAGAAATTCTGACGCTTCACCGGAACACCCTCGATGATCTCGCAGAAAACTTGATCGAGTTTGAGACCCTCAACCGAGATGCGCTCGACGAGATCTTTGCTCAGATCGTTCGAATCGAGTCGCGAGTTTCCGATGCGGTGGCCGTAGCGGTCGATCTTCGCCACGCCGATAGGTAGACGGTTACTGCTATTGAGCGGTTCCCCTGCGGCAAGCCGGCGTTATTTGTTCTTCCGAAATTCCTTAAGCGAGCCCTGAAACTTTCCGAAGCCTCTATTTGGAAATACCCGAGCAACTCAGGGACTCTCAAAATGAATCAGTCAGACGAAGCAAGCACCGCTTCTGACAACACACAATCAGTTTGGTGGAGTCGCGCCGTGTTTGCTGGGGTGGTTATCGCCCCCGCAATAGCGTCGTGGGTGGCAATTCGTCTACTTAGCGGACTGTTCTATGAGCCTGCGTCCGGCGTGAACCGCACAATTTGGATCATGCAGGCGTTTGCCGTTGCCATTGTGGTCACCGCAGCGGTTCAGGCCGCGCTGTGGAGGGTCAGTAGGGCCCATTCCTCAAGTGTGCTGACCGCGCTACTGGAACTTCCTGCTGTTGGTGCAATCGGCGCGACGACTGTTGTAGCTTCCGCTCCGGTTGCCGCCCCATTCATTGCAGCGTTGACCGTTGCGTCAGTCGCCAGCACGGCCGCTTCGGTGCCTCGCGAGATCCCAACTTCGCTGGCATTTCAAGATTCGGTCGTCGTCGTAGCGGGTATCGATGAGGAATCGGACACGCAAGATTCAGAGGACGAGCCCGCATCGAACGAAGGCGAAACCGCCAACGGTCAGTCCAGCGCAGATCAATCCAACGCAGATCAATCCAGCGCAGATCAAACCAACGAGGGTCAACCGAATGAGCGCCTCGCCACCGACGGGATTGGCATAGATGTGGAGCCAGCTTCTAATGCGGACGCGCCGCAGAGCGAAGCGACCGATGGCGAAACGACGGTTACGACGACGAGCACAGTCGCTCCGAGGACTGAAGCACAGGCCGTGACGACGACGTCGACGCCCTCGCGAGCCACGACGACAAACCCGGTCACTCCGACCACCACTGTTCGACGGCCGACGAATGCGCTGGTCACGACGACGTCGACGCCTTCCCGAGGCGCGACAACAAACACGGTCACGCCGACCACCACTGTTCGACGGCCGACGAATGCGCTGGTCACGACGACGACCACGACAACCACCACTGCGCCGACCACGACAACCACCACGAGCACGACCACCACAACCACGATTGCTCCGACGACCACGACAACCGCAGTCAAGGCGCTACCGATCCAAGAGAACTTTGTGCTGGCTGGGCCAGAAGCGCCGAGCAGCCCAGATGTGGTCATTCTTAACCCGAACAACGTCACGACGCTCGCCGAGGGACAACAGGCGACACCCTCAGGCTTTGCGTTGCTCATCGAAGCCGAACGGGTAACGCTGGCTCAGAATCTGCCCGTGTCGCTTGGAGGTGCGGTATTTGATGAACTCGCCGACGTGGCAACCACGACGATCCCAGCCGGCACCAGCGTATGCGTTTACTTCGTGCACACAGACATTGCCCCAGGCGGAATCGAAAACCCTGAAGCAACCATTTCGTTCCCCGGTGAAGTTCTCGGCCATACCAACGGAACCACAGCATCGCTCATCGCAACATCAAACTTTGCGCTCTCCGGAATCGACTACGCACTCGATAACAACGCCGGAACGGGTAGCAACGATCTGATCTCCGTCGATGGGTCGACAATTCGCCTCGATTTCAAGACCAGCTTCAGTAATCGGGATGACTTCCGGGTCTTCGTCGACTGCGGCTGAGGCACTCAAGCGCTGATTCAATCGGCTCATCGCCTGTCGCCTAAGCAATGCTCCCAAAGCAGCATTGTTCCTAGGACAGTGCAGCCACCACGTGGTCGATGCAGTTGGTGAGCGCCTCGATGTCACTTGGGTCAATGCTCGGCATCATCGAGATGCGGATCTGGTTGCGACCGAGTTTTCGGTACCCGCTCGTGTCGAGGATCCCGTTTGCCCGCAAGACCGCGACGACGGTATCTGCGCTTACCTGATCGCTCAGATCGATGGTCGCAACGACGTGACTTCGATTCTCGGCGGCTGAAACGAACGGCGAGGCAAATTCAGAAGCATCGGCCCACGAATACATGATCGAAGCGGACTGATCGGAGCGGCCCGCCGCGAAGTCGAGTCCGCCGTTTTCGTTCACCCATTCGGTGTACTTGAGCGCCAGGAAAATCGTTGCTAGCGCCGGCGTGTTGTAGGTCTGGTCCTTGCGACTGTTGTCCATTGCGGTCTTCAAGTTCAATATCTCAGGAACCCAGCGCTCCGTCGCTGCGATCTCATCGATTCGCTCGGTCGCTGCTGGCGAGCACATTGCCAACCAAAGCCCGCCGTCGGAGCTGAAGCACTTCTGAGGTGCGAAGTAATAGGTGTCGGTATTGGCCGCGTCGAATCTAAGGCCACCGGCAGCCGAGGTCGCGTCGACGAGCACGAGCCCATCGGCGTCTGGGCGTTCTACCGGAAACGACACGCCGGTCGAGGTTTCGTTGTGTGGGTAGCAATAGACGTCGACGTCGGCGTTCGCTACCGGTGATGGCGCGGTGCCGGGCTCGCTCTCGATGATCTCATGGTCACCCAGGTGAGGTGCGAGCGTCGCTGCCTTTGCGAACTTGTTCGAGAACTCGCCCGAGACCAAGAACTGGCCGCGATCGCGAATCAGGCCAAAGGTCGCGGCATCCCAAAAAAGGGTTGCGCCTCCGTTCCCCAGCAGAATCTCGTAGCCATCGGGTGCGTTGAACATCTCCAGCAGTCCGTTGCGAAGCGCAGCGACGACAAGTTTGACCGTGTCTTGACGATGGCTGGTTCCCAGAAAGTCGTCAGCCTCAGCGGCGAGCGCAGCCACTGCTTCGGAACGGACCTTCGAAGGCCCTGATCCGAATCGTCCGTCGGCGGGAAGTAGCGCAGCTGGGATTGTGATGTCTGGGATTGTCTCCATCCCGATAGCTTCGCAGGGGAAACGCGCGAAGCGAACGCATTTCACACAAAACCCGCAAACTTTGGAGTCATCATGGGTGCTCGCATCTCGGATCGAATCGGCGCAATTCAAGAATCGGCAACGTTGGCCATTACCGCGAAGGCAAAAGCGTTGAAGGCCGCCGGCGAACCGGTCATTGGCTTCGGTGCTGGCGAGCCCGATTTCCCAACCCCTGCCGCAGTGGTCGAAGCAGCGGTCGCTGCGTGTGCTGATCCGGCAAATCACAAGTACACGCCGTCGAGCGGCCTGCCGGTCCTGCGCGAAGCAATCGCAGCGAAGACCTTGCGCGATTCGGGCTTTGCCTGCGAAGCAGCAAACGTCTTGGTCACCAACGGCGGCAAACAAGCGGTCGCAAACACCTTCGCCGCGATCTGCGACCCGGGCGATGAAGTCATCGTGCCGACGCCCTACTGGACGACCTACCCCGAGGCCATCGCCCTCACCGGGGCCCGCCACGTACCGGTCGCAACGACCGTCGAGGCTGGCTTTCGCGCAACCGTCGATCAACTCGAAGCCGCGCGGACAGACAAGACAAAGGCGCTGCTCTTTGTTTCGCCGTCAAACCCCACCGGCGCAATGTATGACCGCGCCGAGATAGAAGCCATTGGTAAGTGGGCGGTCGAGCACGACATCTGGGTGATTACCGACGAGATCTACGAACACCTCGTCTATGGCGACAACGAACACCACTCGATAGTGACCGTCGTCCCCGAACTCGCCGACAAATGCATCGTCTTGAACGGCGTCGCAAAGACCTACGCCATGACGGGTTGGCGGGTCGGATGGATGATCGGGCCGACCGATGTGATCAAAGCAGCGACGAACCTGCAGAGCCACTTCACGAGTAACGTCAATAACGTTGCACAGCGGGCAGCGCTGACCGCAGTATCTGGCCCGCTCGACGCGGTCCATGAGATGCGCAGTGCCTTCGACCGTCGCCGACAGACGATGTACACGATGCTTTCGTCGATCGAAGGCGTACAGATCGCCGAACCGCAGGGCGCCTTTTATGCCTACCCGAGCTTCGAAGGGCTTCTCGGACGTGAGATCAACGGTTCCAAGATCGACACCACCCTCGATCTCGCCGCGGCACTCCTCGAAGAAGTGAAGGTCGCTATCGTTCCTGGCGAAGCGTTTGGGATTGGCGGGGCGGCCCGTCTGTCGTTCGCGCTCGGCGACGCCGATCTTGAAGAGGGCGTTGGCCGAATCGTCGACTTCCTCGGATAAATGACGTCCTCGCCGACTCCAGAGGCGTCTATCACCTCGCCGATCACCGCGGAGCTCTTGATCTCTGGCGCTGTCGGAATTGCTGAAGTCGCAGCCGATGGTTCCGACGTCTATTGGGCCGAGAGCCGACCAAGCGAGGCCGGTCGCACTGCGATCATGGCCTGGCGTGAGGGCACCATCACCGAGGTCACCGGCCCGGAGGTAAACGTACGCACCCGCGTCCATGAATACGGCGGCGGAGCCTGGTGGGTGGCCGATGGGCGCCTCGTGTACTCCAACGACGCACGCGGCGGTGAGCTCTTCGTAAACGATCTCGATACGGGCCGCGAAACCCAACTTAGTTCGGCGGGGTATCGCTACGCCGACGGCCGGTTGAGCCCGGACGGCAACTGGTATGTGTGCGTCCGAGAACGCCACGACGGTGACGAAGGCGATCCAGTTCGCAACGAAATCGTTGCCGTGAGCATGGACGGGCACGGAACTGAAGTTGTGCTCGCCGACTCCCACGATTTCTATGCTTCACCGCGCTTTGGGCTGGGCGGACAGCTCGCAGCAATTGCATGGAATCACCCCAACATGGCGTGGGACGACACCGAGCTGCTCGTCATTGATTCAAAATGGCTCGACGGCGAACCAGATCCAACGATCCGGAGCTACTGCACCGACCGAGATCAACCAGAATCGATCGTCCTCCCCGGGTGGACAACAGATGGCCGGCTCCTCGCCGTAACCGACCGCTCAAATTGGTGGAACCTCGTCGAAGTCGATGTGGCGAGCGGATCGGTGGTCCCGGTCATCGAGGGAGACTTCGAGATCGCGACGCCCGGGTGGGTATTTGGAACCTCTCGGTGGTGCGAGATCGACTCCGGCGTCGTCGTCGTAGCCGGAACCTGCCACGGCGACACGATCGGCTTCCCGAACGGCTTCGTCGAAGATCGGCACAGTTCGGTCGGCTCAATTCATGCGCTCGACGATGGGCGCGTGTGTTACGTCGCAGCTTCTCATTCTGAGGAAGCGGCGGTCTGGATCCACGACGGAACAGCGGCGACGAGGATCTCCGAACCGCGCGACCTCGAGCTCGATCCAGCGTTGTTTCCCGACCCCGAGCTCATCACCTTCGATTCGTCTACGGTCGATGCTTCTCTTCCCAAGGGAACGACCGCCCACGGCCTCTTCTACCGAGCAGCCCTCGCCGACGGACAGAGCCTCGACGGTCTTGCGCCGCTCCTCGTCCTCGTACATGGGGGACCGACCGCCGCTGCCCGCCGACAGCTCGATCTGACCATCCGGTACTGGACAAGCCGTGGAATCGCAGTCGCCGCGATCGATTACCGCGGTTCGACGCTTTATGGACGCCTCTACCGCAACGAGCTGCGCGGCCAGTGGGGCGTTGCCGATGTGACCGACTGTGTGGCAGCTGCCCGCTACCTCGCAGAACAAGGCCTTGTCGACCCGAAGAAGATGATCATCCAAGGAGGCAGCGCGGGAGGTCTGACGGTATTAAACGCGGTAGCGAAGTACGACGTGTTCACCGGTGGCGTAAGCCGCTACGGCGTGACCGACCTTCGTGCGCTCGCAACCGACACCCACAAATTCGAGGCTCGATACCTCGACCTCTTGGTTGGACCGTGGCCAGAGGCCGAGCAGGTCTACATCGACCGGTCGCCAATGTCGTACCCCGACGAAATCAACGTTCCGCTCCTCATTTTGCAAGGCGAAGATGACAAGGTCGTACCGCCGAGCCAAGCCGAAATGATCGTCGATGCGCTGAGGGAAAACGATGTCCCGGTCACCTATCACCTCTTTGCCGGCGAAGGCCACGGGTTCCGACGCTCCGACACGGTCATTTCGGTCCTCGAAGCAACCGAGCAGTTCATCTCGTCGCTCTAGGGCGGTGCCTCGCTGGCGATCGCTCAAAACGTAGGCAATTTGACTTGGCGAGACTAAGCCAAATCTTCCTTGGCGCTGCGCAATGTGTGGACTACTCTCATGGTTTGCCCGTCAGTTTTGCTACCGCTAGGAGGGCTCGTGCATTATTTTGCAGACGTCGCAGTTGAGGCTGCGACACTGGCCGGACAACGCCTCGTCGGAAACTTTCGCAACCATCAGGCTTCGGTCTATGGCAGCGACATTTTGTCGGTAGGGAATCGTTCGCTGTCGAAAGAGGTCACGTCGTCAAATGACTATGAGGCCGACCAGATCATCATCGACCTGATCACGCACCGCTGCCCCGATCACAACATCTTGACCGAAGAGACGGGCCACATCGACAACGGTAGCCCGTACACCTGGATCATCGATCCACTCGACGGCAGCAGCAACTTCTTGAACCACAACCCGTTCTTTGCGGTATCGATCTGTCTCGCGTACGAAAACGAGCCAATCACCGGCGTCATCTTTGCGCCATACATCGAAGAGATGGTCGTTGCCCGAAAGGGGCAGGGTTGCACCGTCAATGGCCGCCCAGTGACCGTGTCGGCCAACAGCGAGTTCGAAAAGAGCTACATCGTTGGTTGCCCAGGTGGCGAAAAGAACAACGTTCGCTTTGCCGAAATGGAGTACGCGCTCCACAAGAAGATCAAGGACTTCCGCAAGATCGGATCCGCTGCGGTCGAGTGTTACATGGTGGCCGCTGGTCGAGTCGACGCGTTTACGACGCTGAACATCTCCCCGTGGGATGTCGCAGCTGGCGTGCTTTGCGCTGAAGAGGCCGGTGGCAGGGTCACCGACTTCCACGGCGAGCCGTGGAACCTCGACAAGACCGACCTCGTCGTGTCGAACACGCTCGTGCACGACGACGTACTTGCGGTTCTCCACGATGCCGACGTTCCATTGCCCGACCAGAAGCTTGCGTCATCTTGAGCGACGAGCAATACCGAGTTCTGAACCGCGAGTCACTGCCTGCATACCTCTATGCCATTCCTGAGGTAGCCGAGGTTCTCGGAACAGAGCCCGATCCCGAGATTCTCGAGATCGGTGATGGCAATCTGAACTTCGTCTACCGGGTCACGAACCCAGCCGATAGTTCACGTGCGGTCATCGTAAAGCAGGCCGTGCCATACCTGCGCATGGTCGGCGAAGAGTGGCCGCTCGGGCGCGACCGCATGACGTATGAAATTCGGGCGCTGCAGCTGTACAACGAACTCATCCCAGATTTCGTCCCGACGATCTATCACGCCGACGAGGAGATGAGCACGCTCGTCATGGCGTACCTCGACGACCACATCATTTTGCGTCTCGGGATGATCGATGGGGTTAGGTACCCAAAGGTTGCCGAGCACCTCGGTCTCTTCATGGCCGAAACGCTCTTTGGAACCAGCGCCTGGTCGATGGGTAGTGAAGCGCGTCGCCAGCTCATGGACCGCTTTACGCTCAACGCCGAACTGTGCAAGCTCACTGAAGAGTTCATCTTCGCGTTCCCGTACATGGTCCACGATTCGAACTACTCGAATCCAGCGACCGATCAGTGGGCGATCGAAAATATTCACACCGATTCTGAATACAAGCTCGACATGCTTGCCATGAAGGATCTCTTCGTCACGAAGACCGACGCGTTGATCCATGGGGATCTCCATAGCGGATCGCTCATGGTCAATCAGGACGAGAGCTTCGTGATCGACATGGAGTTCGCCTTCTTTGGGCCATTTGGCTTCGACGTCGGCAAGGTCATCTCGAACTTTCTTCTCTGCTGCACGTCGCACTTCCATCACTCCGACGATGCGAGCTATCGAGAGTGGCTGATCGAACAAATCGAGGTGATCTGGAACACCTTCTCGACCCGATTCGACGAATTGTGGGCCGAAGCGTCTGAATCGACGATGTTGACCGAAGGCCTGTTGAGCACCGACGAGTTCGCCACACTTCGCGAGCGCACCATGGTGAACCTCCTTCGCGAATCTGCAGGGTTCGCAGCGTGCTCCATGGCTCGCCGTACGCTCGGCATTGCCGGCGTGGCCGATGTCCGAGACATTGAAGATCTCGACGTACGATCCGCAATCGAGATCGCCAATTTGAAGATGAGCAAACGACTCATGGCCGAACGAAACTCGTTGACGACCATCGATGACCTCATCGCCCTCATTCGAGACTTCTACACGTCACCGATCCTTTAGGAGACCAGTCGTGACAGACAAACTGATTGGAATTATCCCTGCGGCAGGAAGTGGTATTCGGGCCCGTCCGTACACCTACGAACTGCACAAGGGCATGTTCCTCATCGATGGAAAACCCAATATTGAGCGCGTCATCGATCTCATGCGCGACGAGATGGGTATCGAGGAAATCGTCATCATCCTCGGCTACATGGGCGAGACCATCGAGGAATATTTCGGCGACGGGTCAAAGTTCGGTGTTCGATTGAACTACGTCGTCAACCAGCACCTCGACAAGGGCTGGGCATGGTCGGTACTGCTCGCAAAGCCGTTCATGGCTGGACGTCACGGTCTTGTGACCTTGGCCGACGAGTTTTACCTCGACACCAATCTCGGTGCGATCACCGAAATGGATTTCGAGGCATACAGCACGATCGTTGCGGTGCAGCCCGTCGACGACCCTGCGCTCATCAAGAAGAACTTCTCGGTCGAGCGAGACGGCTCTCGAGTGGTGCGACTTGTCGAGAACCCGGTGTCGACACCGAACGACCTGTTGGGAATGGCGACCTTCGTTGTTCGTCCCGACGTCATGGTCGAACTCGAAGAATCATTCGACGGCGGACGGCCAACACTCGATTTCGTCACCTTCGTCGATGACCTCATCCGAGCAGGTCACACCGTTGGCTCGTTCGATTTCGAAGGTCAGTACATCAACCTGAATGATGTTGCGAGCATGGAAGCAGCCCAAGACGCCGCGATCCGCTCAAGGCTTGAGCGCGAAGAGTCGTAACCAAAACCATGGCGTACAGGGTCGAAGACCTGACGGTCAATATAAACACGGTTGATCGACCAGCGATGCTTGAGGCAGCGCTGCAGAGTCTGCTCGATACAACCCCTGAGGGCGTTTCTTTGCAGATCGTCTTCAATGGCACGCCAGCGAGAACGCGCGAGGCCACCATTGCGCTGGCGAGCGAATGGCGCGGGCCGACCCGGTTTGAGCACCTCGACACGATGCTGTCGATCGATGAGTCGCACAATCATGCGCTCGCTTCAATAGCGACTCCGCTTGTGAACTTCATGGGCGACGACGATGTGGTTCTGGCGGAAAGGTTGACCGCTATGATCGACGTGTTCAACACTTTCGAACCTGAGCCCGCCGTGGTGACCTCGTTTGCGCGGCGCATCGCAGGGGACGTCCATTCGCCGTCCATTGGCCCATTCAAGGACCTTGGCCCGACCACGATTGCTGAATGGCAGGCGTTTCATGCCACTGGTCAGGCCTACGAGCTGTTGTGGCCGGGCGCAATCCTTCGCACCGATCTCCTTCGCGAGATCGGAGGTTTCGAAAAGCCATTTGCAGAAAGCTTCGATAACCGGATCTTTTCCCAGATGTCCTTTCTCGGTCCGCTCATCTCGCTCCCCGAGCGGAACTTTGGGTTTCGGGTACATCAGGGGTCGCTGTCGTCTTCGAGTTGGCAGGGTCAAAACGAGATCGTCCGATTCGTTGCTGCGTGTCACGCAGCCAACATCGCTGGGTTGCCTGAGCCGACCTACGCAGAGTTTCAGAGCGCCGAAGCGGCCGATCCGCTTCTCCGCAAGGTTCATCGAGAGCTGCGTGA
>CALHXU010000155.1 GCA_938040365.1 uncultured Acidimicrobiales bacterium | reverse complement strand
CGGACGACGCTCGGAGGATTGCCAGCGGTCACTTTCGAACTCTGGGCAACAGGTACTGAATGCGATGCGGGCACAAGGTGCGGATTCTTCGCCACCAACCACCGGCTCGAGGACATCGCGGTCATGGCAACCAATCGCTATGAGATCTGGGTCATCGAACAAGGAATCGAGGATCCGATCGTGATCGTGATCGACGACCCCCGGTTCGACGACTCCGAATGGCGTGCCCGGGCCAGCGAGCTAGTGAGTTCGATCGGATTTGGTCAAGCTGAACCAAATCCGGTGATCGGCAGATTGAGCGATATCGACCGTGCCGAGTTCCTCGATGGAGTGACACTCGAAGCGTTGTCAGATGACGTTGCGGTACAGAATGGTCCAGACTCTGGATCAATTCCGCTCGGCGTTTGGTTCGCCGAGACACGATTTCTCACTCGTCCCTCGCTCCTCGACGGTGAGCGCATCGAAACCGCTGATCAGCTTTTTGTCGCATTGACAGAAGAAGGTGTGGCGATCAGTGAAATTGAATCAACAATCGTCGACGGTATCGATACTCGCGTGTTCGAGATCGAAGGAGCTAACCAACAATTGCTCTCAGTAGGCGAAGGGTCGGCAACCACGTGGAACGTTCCGGCGCAGGGCCGACTCTGGACAATCGAACACCCCGAGCGCGGACTTCTCATCGTAAGCGCTGAGGCCCGAGCCAACGTTGCGGTCGCCGGGCCACTCATCATCGAACGCACCGAAGAACTCGTGTCGAACCTGGAGTTCGTAGAAGTCGAATAGTGCCGAGCGAGGGGGTTTTGCCCCACCGACCGATGAATGCAGTGGATACGAAATTTGGGTAAGTGACCCAACCAAATGCGGGAGACTGAACAGTGAAGAAGACCACAGGACGAGCATCAATACTGGCCGTTGTCCTACTAATTGCAGCCAGTTGCGGCAGTGCAGTTGGCGAAGCTACCGCGGCTAGTGAAGGGGTCACTACCGAAGAGACCGCACCTTCCGATAACGCAGAAGAGACGGCAACTGAAGTCGAACCTGTGGCCGACGAGACAGACGTTGCCGGTGCCCCAACAGAATTCGTTGAGGCAGAGTTCGTCCCAGACGCGCCGCCTCTCGTAGACGAATCCGGCCAGCTCGACCTCGGCAGCACCTGGCGGATCGACACCTTGGATACGCCATTCACGTTCTCGGTACCGGAGGAACTCGTTGTGATTGGAAACGACAACGGGCTCCTGATCGTCGCATCGTCGAGCACAGCCGGTCAGGGCGATCGCGGCATTCAGTTCTTACGCCCCGCTCGAATCACAGACCCAGCCGACCCCGATTACAACCTGAGCCCAACCCAAGGATGGGATCCTCGTGACATCGAAGGGTGGATCGATGCAATGCCCATTGGGCTCACGATCCAGAACCGAACCGAAACCTCGATTGGCGGGTTCCCCACTGTTCAATTCGACGGCACGTTGACCGAAGATGCTCCTGAGTGCCGCCCAAATTTCCGCTGTACGTCGTTTGGTGACAACGGTCCATGGAGTGGCATCGAGATCATTTCAAATGTGCACTATCGGTTCTGGGCTATCGACCTCGGCAGCTCCGATCCAGTGCTGATCGTTGCAGCCCACAGGGGTGCCGACGAGGACTGGTTCGACACAGTTGATCAACTCCTTAGCACCTTGGCCTTTGGTGACATTGCACCCAACGCAATCAGCATCGAGGATCCGGGCACCTTCGAATTTGATGTTCACGACGGCATTCGACTGACGTCGACTCGACCGTTTCTCCTGAATAGCGATTGGAGCGGATCCGTTGCACTTACGGACCTCAGCTGGTGGTTTCGCGACGTCGAGTTCATGACTCGACCAAACGGTCTCGACGGAAATCCGATCGGGAACTCTGACAACCTCGTCACCTATCTCGAAGAGAACAACTTTGCCGTAACCGAGCTCGACGGGACCGTACTCGGTGGCTTTGACACTCGAGTTTTTCAAGTTGGTTCCAGTCGCTTCCTCGATGCGTTTTCCCGAACCGAAGACACCGGGATTAGCTTTGCGCCATCACCGCGTGCTCTGTGGTGGGTTATAGACCATCCGGATCGTGGACTGTTGATCAACACCGCCGAGCATTGGGATCCCAAAAGCGAGCCAGAACTGTTTGATGAAGTTGCCGCATGGGGTGAAGAGCTATTCGCGACCATTGAGTTTATCGAGTAGCCAACACCGGTTGGCCCTTGGTCGAATTGCTTGGAATTCGGTAGCGGCAATTAAGTTATGACCGAAGCTGAGCGAATCGGCACCTACCCCAAGTCCGACTGGCGCGAACAGAACTAACACATTGCGTTTCGTCCATAACTCGAACAATGAGCCAACCATGAACAACACCGCACAAGCCCTGCCCGATGGCGAATGGGACCTCGACCCAGCAGCCACCACAATCACCGTGACCGCAACAAAGATGACGTTTATGGCCGTTCCCGCCACGCTGGACGTCGTCTCAGGTCGCGTAACGGTCACGAACGGAGCAGTCACGAATGCAGAGGTCGTCGCTGACGCCGCGTCCTACACGAGTTCGCAGAAGATGCGCGACAAAGAAGTTCGAGGCAGCCGGTTCCTCGATGCTGCTCAACATCCAACGATCACCTTCAGCGCTACGAACGGCTCGGCTGATCAAGTCGACGGCCAGGTAAGCCTGAAAGGCAAAGAGACGCCTGCGACGTTCACGATCTCAAGCCTTGACGTCGACGGCGACACTGCAACGTTTGCGGCGACTATGACGATCGATCGCTCAGCGTTGGGTATCTCGCGAATGCCCGCATTCGTTATTGGGAACGAACTCAGCATTGAGGTTGCGGCAACAGCCGCCAAGAGCGCTTAGCACTGAGCAGGACACTGCAGCCACTGCCCTAGCTATCTGAGCTGAGGTCTTGTGTCGAAGTTGTCCCAAACTACGAAAGTGCGCTGAGGTAGGTCCGTGACGCAAACCTCTCGCCCTCCGCTCGAACTCAAGCAGCTGACCTACGAAGTTGATGATTCGATCGCGACCATCACGCTCAACCGACCCGACAAGCTGAATGCCTTCACCGATCGCATGGTCTTCGACACGCTGGCTGCGCTCGACGAGGCCGACGCCGACGACGACGTGCGCGCAGTGATCATCACCGGAGCGGGAAGAGCATTTTGCGCCGGGGCCGATCTATCGACCGACGGAACCGACACCTTCACAAAGACGAGCGGAAGCGATATCGACCCAGATAGCGAGCGAGCGAAGTACCGCAACCGCGATGGAGGCGGAATCGTATCGCTCCGTTTGTTTCAAAGCCTCAAACCAATCATCGGCGCCGTCAACGGTGTGGCCGTTGGTGTGGGCTCGACGATGCTGCTGCCGATGGACATCCGTCTCGCCTCAACGAACGCCCGCTTTGGCTTCGTGTTCAGCCAGCGAGGCATCGTGCCCGAGGCGGCATCGAGTTGGTTTCTGCCAAGAGTGGTCGGCATCAGCCAAGCCCTCGAATGGTGCTACACCGGCGAAGTCTTCGAAGCAGAGGAGGCCCTTGCGGGAGGGCTCGTCAAGAGCCTGCACGAGCCCGACGACCTTCTTCCAGCTGCTCGAGAGATCGCAACTCGGATTGCCGAACGGACCTCATCGGTCTCGGTTGCGATGGCCCGTCAGCAGTTGTGGCGCATGCTCGGCGCCTCTCATCCGATGGAAGCTCACAGGATTGAATCTGCTGCGGTCCCCCAGCTCGGTGCGAATGCCGACGTCGCCGAAGGCATCGCCAGTTTCTTCGAGAAGCGGCCGCCGAACTTTACGCTCGGCCCATCGAACGACATGCCCGACGTCTACCCGTGGTTCGACGAGCCCGACTTTGAGCCGTACGAGTAGTCCGCAGCACCAGTAGGTAGCTGCAACTGCGGTGCCCGATCCGCCGAGATCGTTCAAGAGATCAGCGCGCCTGTAGGGACTCGAACCCCAAACCTTCTGTTCCGTAGACAGATGCTCTATCCAATTGAGCTACAGGCGCAGACCCGTGAGTCTAGACCCGTTCTCGTATTGCTGAAACTCGCGAAGGAGCGACTCGGTAACGAAACCTCTATCCTCATGGGCGGAGAGATGGCAGAGCGGACGATTGCGTCGGTCTTGAAAACCGTTGAGGCTTTACGGTCTCCGGGGGTTCGAATCCCCCTCTCTCCGCTTTTCCCTGGGGGTCGCTGCAAAGCGGCCCCCAGTGTCGTTTTATGAGTTAGTCCCGCGGGACTAGCCCCACCTTCAGTGCCACTTCGTGAGGGTGCCTGGCACCTTCACGAAGTGGAGGGGCCGAGGAGGTCCCACTTGTTGCCGAAGACGTCTTTGAAGACGACGACCTGGCCGTAGGGCTCATTGCGCGGTTGCTCCATGAACTCGACGCCAGCGGCGACCATTCGATCGTAGGTCTCAGCAAAGTCATCGACGTGGTAGAAGAAGCCGACCCGGCCTCCCATCTGTGCCCCGACCAGAATCTCTTGGGCTGGCCCATCGGCCTTTGCGAGCAGGAGCCCACTCTCCCCACCGGGCGGCTGAACGACGATCCAGCGCTTGGGCTCACCAGCTGTCGTCTCCGATGGCGAGTCCTCGATCAGATCGAAGCCGAGGACCTCGGTAAAGAACTCCACACCCTTGTCATAGGAGTCAACGAGCAGGGTCACGAGTGCGAGCTTGGCCATGGCCGGCCACACTAATCGCGATTGGATCAGCCATTCGAGGTTGACCATGGGTTGAGACCGGGTATCCTCACCGTTGCACTGGAGAGGTGGCCGAGTCAGGTCGAAGGCGCTCCCCTGCTAAGGGAGTAGGCGGTTTATAGCCGTCTCGAGGGTTCAAATCCCTCCCTCTCCGCAACAAAACCCACCTACTCGGGGTCTGACCTCAAGTGGGTGGGTTTGTCAGTTTTGGGGGTCTGCGTTGGGGTAGGTGACCTCGACGTCGAAGCCAGCCAACACGACCTCAGCCCCGCGCGGTGCATTGCTGACGACAAAGCTGCGACCTGCATCGGCGGCAGCGTCACGGCCCGAGGCGATTGCCGCAGCGGTCGCCGCGTCGATGGCGGTACTGCGATCGAGGCTCACGGTGACTGGACCTGACCCATCATCTGCTCGGATCGCCTCATTGAGACGACCTTCCAAACGAGCGTTGGTTCCTAACCACAACAGCCCACGGGGGCGCAGGTCGAGTCCGCCCGAGTCGGTCGAGTTGACCTCGAGCGAGAACGGCCGGGTCACGTGGAGCAAGATCGTCGCGGCGATGCCGAGAAGCACGGCGTAGTGAATGTTCGGCGGACTGACGAGCGTTGCAATGAAGGTGAGATAGACGAGCGACGCATGCCATGGCGAGCGAGTTCGGAAGCGCCAAAGTCGGCGCGGCTTTACGAGCGTCACCGCAGCGCCGATGACCACCGCCCCAGGAACAGCGTCGGGCAAACCATCGAGCACGAATGCGAACGGCAAGAAGATGAGCATGACGATGGCGGTTACCGCACCGCTCCATCGGGTCTCGGCGCCTGCGATCTTGTTGATCGAACTTCGTGCGAACGACCCCCCAACTGGATACGCGCCGGTGGCCCCAGCAACGACGTTTGCAAGACCCGATGCAATGAACTCCCGCGACGACGACCACCGACTCTGACTCTCGCTTGCAAACGAACGAGCGATCGACGCCGGCTCGGCAAAGCCAATAAATGCAATGACGAGGCCTCCGGCCAACAACGACCCGAACGAACCCCACGGCAGGTCGAGAGTGAACGTTGGAAGCCCTGACGGAATTGGGTCGATGACCGCACCCGAGTAGCCCGTCACTCGAGAGAACGTCAGCGCTAGAACCACGGCGATAAGAACGCCTGGGAACAGTCGATGGAGGCGACGCCCAAGGAACATGAACGCCAGCGTCAGCGCACTGAAGATGACCGCAGAGAACGTCCACTCCCCCGGGTGCAGCAATGTCCATACGCCCCGCCAAATGGGATTGTTGTTTGCCGCAACATCGGCTGGAAGGGCCACACCGAATGCCTTGGACAGCTGCGACGTCAAAATCACCAAGCCCGCGCCAGACGTGAACCCGATGGTGACCGGTTCTGCCATGAGATACACGATTGAACCAAGGCGCGTCGCACCAATAATGAGCCGAGTGACACCCACGATCACCGCCAAAAGCCCGGCAGCGGCGATGTAATCGGTGGTGTTTGGTTCGAGTCCAGCGCCGACGAGTGCCCCTGCGGTCAACAAACTGGTGAGGGCAACGGGCCCCGTCTGCAGGTACGGCGACGACGCAAAAACGGCGAAGATCAGCAGCGGAAATGCAGAGGCGAAGAGGCCGACGACCGGCGGCAACCCAGCGAGGCCCGCATTTGCGATCGACTGAGGAATTAGGACGAGCGCGACGCTGATGCCGCCTACGAGATCGCCAAGTGCCGGGCGAGGAATCGCCCGAAGTTCGCCGATCTGACGCTCAACGCCGGCACTCCACTCTTTCGCAATTTTCGCGGCGTTAAAGTCCACCCCTTTAGTTAACCCGCTCTACGCTTTTAGCGTGGCATCGAAAGTCCCAGGACCTTGGCGGCGAAGGACGATCAGCATTCTGACGCTCATCACGTCGGCCGTACTGACTCCAATCGTCGCGCCCATCGCCACAGCCGTTGCGTACATCCAAGATCGGCGAACCGGCAACGGACGCTTCCGGCAAGTACGGATCGTCGCGCTCGTCTCGTCGATGATTCTGCTCGACTTTGTCAGCCGCATCATCTTGTTTGGCGTCTGGCTCCAAGGCCCGTTGGGCACGAACAGCAAGTCACCGCGAATTCAACGCAAGTACCAAAACTGTATGACGTGGTACACCGCAATGATCACCTCGATCATTGGAAAGCTCGCTCCGCTACCGGTCGATACGTCCGAACTCGACCCAGGCCTCCTCGAAGGCAACGCAATCGTGATCGGCCGCCATCGCAGCGTGTTCGACGCCGTCCTGCCGTCGACCATATTCGGAGGTCGAGGCCTCCTCACGCTCTACACGATGAAAGAGGATCTGCAGTGGGACCCGAACCTCGACATCGTCGGGCATCGCATGGGCCACGTTTTTGTGAACCGGACCTCGAAAGATCTCGATAGCGAACTTCAACCAATTCGCGACCTTGCCGCACGCGTCGACGATGAATCGGTCGCGGTGATCTTCCCCGAAGGAACTTTCTTCAACAAAACTCGCCTCGAACGGGCCATCAAGGCAATCGAACGACGAGACCCACGCCGTGGTGCACTCGCCAAACAGTTCCGCCACCTCCTCCCGCCACGACCTGCTGGCACACTCGCGATGCTCGAAGCGGCGCCAAATGCCGACGTCATCATGCTCGGCCACGTCGGCATCGAACCCTTTGGGAGCATTCCCGAGATCCTCGCCAACCTTGGCGATAAGCGAAACCGCCTCCGCGTGAAGGCGTGGCGATTCGATCGATCGACAATTCCACACAGCGTCGACGAGCAGATCGAGTGGCTGTTTCAACGATGGCTCGAGATGGATCGCTGGATCGACAGCCATCACCCGCTGCCCGCTTCCACCGCATAGCGCGTAGAAGCCCTAGGATGAGGCGCCGTGAACAAACCTGAGGTAGATCAGTCGCTCGTCGATATGGCGGTCGAGCTCGCAACCGCTGCTGGGGCGATGACCCGCAAGTGGTTCGACCGCGGTACGGTCGACTTCGCTACCAAAGACGATGGCTCTCCGGTCACCGAAGCCGACAAAGCCGCCGAACGTTATCTTCGCGAACAGATCGGCCTCGCCTTCCCAACCGATGCAATCATCGGCGAGGAAGAAGACAACCGCGACGGCACCAGCGGGCGGACGTGGATCATCGACCCAATCGATGGCACGAAGAGCTTTACGCACGGCGTGCCGCTCTACAGCACGCTGCTCTCGGTCGTGGACGAACACGGCCCCGCGGTTGGTGTGATCGTGCTGCCCGCCCTCGACGAGGTGCTGTCGGCAGGCCGGGGCCTCGGCGCTCGCCACAATGGCCGGGCAACGACAGTCAACGAACAAGACGACTTTGACTCCAGCTACATCATGACGAGCGGCCTCGAATACTGGCCGGACCCAATCGAACGCGATCGCCTCGTCAACTCGAGTGCAACCGTGCGCACGTGGGCCGACGCGTACGCGTACGTCTTGCTCGCAACCGGTCGATGCGAAGCGGTCATCGACCCGCTGGTCAAGATTTGGGATATCGCCCCGATGCAGGTGATCATCCCCGAAGCAGGCGGCGTTATTAGCGACCAAGTCGGCGCTCCGTGGGAAGAGGGCCGTCACATCGTGGCGAGCAACGGCAAGATCCACAACCGGGTCATCGCCGAAGTCTTCGAAGCGTAAGGACCTTTGCCGACAGGCGCTTCGCGCCCAATTTTGTCGCCACGCTCCTTACGCCCTTCCCCCGCTACTGTCGCCTCCGGCGACGGGCCACTCGGGCCCTAGGAGGACCTTTGCCGACAGGCGCTGTTCCTAGGAGAGAAACTCTTCGGGCACAGGCGTGCCATCGATGAGAATATCTGTCCGGTCAGGAGCGATGCCGACCGCACCGCTACACGTCGCGCCAGCTTCGATCAAGATTGGGTTGTCCACCCATTCGGTAATGAACGCTGCGACCGCAGGGTCGCTGGCCGACTGGACTCCGCGCTGTTGGGCTCCCCAGGCGCTGAGGACGATTGGATCGTCGTGGTCGTACGGCGAGATCAGCAGTCGAGGATTTCCCGCAGCGAGCGCCTCGAGTTCGGAAACCTCATCACCTGGGAGTGAAGAACCATACGTGATCCAAACCGCCCCGTGCTCGAGCGAGTGGGTGGCGGCTCCCTCGATCAATTCTTCGGTGTAGAACCCACAGTTGTGCCAGAAGGCGAAATGGTCGCCGCCGGTCGATGGGCTTGTGCTGAACGAAACCGGAGGGTTGACATGGTTTGCGGTGATCTCCGAATGCGGAATCGTCACGATGGGCTGAGCTTCACCCAACCCATCGACTCCAACCGGGTCGACCGCCTCCTCGGAAGACCCTCCGCTACACGCAGCGACAGCCACGACGACGCCTGCGAGGCCACCTACGAGCAGCGTGTTGATCTTGAGATTCACCATCGTCACCTTCTCGAACATGTCGCCACGTTAGCGTCGCCACTGATTTCACCGTGTGAGGGCGTTCGTGACCAAGACCACCTACTCACATCTGCGAGCCCAACCCAAAACAGCAAAGACCCGCACCGGGACTCACGGTCCACAGTGCGGGTCTCAACAAGGAGCTTGTTAACGCCGTCTTCGACGGTTATGCGTTCTCGCTAGGAGAGGGGCAATCCAACCTCGAGCGTCGGCGCATCCGACTCGATCAACGAGATCTGGTCCATACGATCGCCCCATTCGCTGCGCTCGCCGATCGCTTCGACGTAGGCCTTCTTGCGACGAGCCGAGCGTCCACGTGGCGCTGGCGCTGAAGCCGAACCGCTTGCGTACTGTGCCTCGATGCCTTCCTTCAGCATTTGGATTGCTTCGGAACGAATCTGACTGATGCGGCTCTCGGTAACACCGAGGAACCGGGCAAGTTCCTGGCTGGTGCGGCCTTCGAGGAAGTAGCCGAGAATCACGAGGCGCTGACGCTCAGGAAGCAGGGCGATTGCATCACGGAGGTAGGCGTGCAACTCGCGGGTCTCGAGCTCTTCGGAAGGCTCGACAGCGGCGTGATCGACAAGCACGTCGACCAGAGTGAGGTCGTCGTCGACATCGTCGGAGACCTCGTGTTCGAGTGCGAGGACGACCGACCGGAACATGCGGTCACGCAACCGGCTGAGTTCCTTGGTGTCCATGCTGAGGGCTTCGGCCATTTCTTCGGTGGTAGGAATCCGGCCGAGACGGCTTGCGAGCTGTTGTTCGGTTGCCTCGAGCTTGCGAGCCAACGTGCGGACCGAACGTGGCGCCCAGTCAGCAGCACGAACAGCGTCGAGAATTGCTCCTCGAATGCGCTGTGCAGCGAAGCGGTCGAATGGAACTCCGCGGCTTTCGTCATAGCGACGAGCGGCCTCGACGAGTCCGAGGGCACCAGCCCGTGCGAGCTCTTCGCGCTCGACGTGGCGTGGAAAGTGCACTGCTACCTGCAAGACAATGTGCTTGACCAGTGGCAAGTTCGCCTCGATCATTGCGTTCATGTCGGTGAGGTCAATCATGCCCTCGTTTGTTGCGCCCATTTTCAAGTTTCTCCCTCAATGTCGTGTAGTGGTGACGTCTACCCACCGGCACCACGAAAGTGTTCTCGGCATAATCGAGAAAAACCTTTAGACATTTTTTGAAAATTTCTGGGCTTCGAGTAAATCGTCGGCGCGACACAGTGCGACCTGTAGCGATTTTTGGTGGGCACTTCGGCCCCTAAATCGCCCCAAAAGTCCCTCAACCAGTAGTTCTCTTAGGCCTGCCAGGTTGGCCGTTCATTCGTCAGTCGTAGGTTTCGTCAGCGCCGATAAACACTTCACTCCGGATCCCACGATCGCGAAGTCCATGCAAAAACTCGATCGGTTCTACCCATTCGGCCAACCCCTTTGCCCCGGGCTCGATCGTCGAAACCAACGCTGCTTCGACCGCGCTTGCCGCAACCGCACCCGCCGTGACCGCCGGACGTTCAGCACAACCCAAAACAAGTTCGACCTGAGCACCGTCCTTAACACCGCGAAGTTCGACACGAACCGCTCCGAGCAATCCCTCGGGATGGGGGCTCCGCAACATGGGAAGCTGCATGGTCAGCCGGTCTCGTCGTGTCGCCGACATTCTCGAGGTAATTCGTTCGACGCCGGGGTGGAGCCGAATCAACAGCAGCGGGTCGGCCAATGCCGCTCGATAACAGTCAGATGCTTCGACCGGCGCCGGGAACCATGCCAACTCGCGTCCAGAACCTCCCGGCCTGCGCTGCCACTGGTCGTCGCGCCAGTCGAAGCAAAGCCCCTTCAGCGCACGGTGGTGTTGCCGAGCACAGTCGGGGCCACCGGTCCCAAACTTCGAAACGTGAATCTCACGAACTTCGTCGAACCATCGCCGACCGTGCGATGCCAAGACATCGGACAGCCCCGGCATCATCCCAGCACCAACGACGAGACGGCAACCGTTCGCCCGGGCCTGCTCGTCAAGATCGAGGAGGTCGCGAACGTCGGCAATGCTGTCGCCGACCGACACGATCGTTTGCGCGCTCGCCAAATATCGCTGTGCGATCTCGGCGTGAGTCTCGGCCCTCGTCGCAATGACGACCGCATCAAACTCACTACTCTGCGGCGGATTCGTTTGCACCCCGGGCCCAAGCGCCTCGCCAGCTTCCTCAGCCACGCCCTCACGATCGTCGCTTAGCGCAACCCAGAAATTTGGAGATGTTCGGAGGATCTGTCGAGCGACCCGCGTACCAGTGGCCCCTGCGCCAACGATGAGCACTCGCGTCAGGCTGGCGTGGTCGCGACCGCTGTTCATACGTGTCGATTACTCAAGTGAGGTCGTTGCCCGAAAGCTCGCGCCAACCACCGCTTCGAGGTGGAATTCCACCCGAGCCGCGCAGTCGAAGCGCCCCAGCAACGCCAGCGGCGATACCCACTGCCGTAATTGCTCCCCGCAACAGTCGAAAGATGTGCATTCTTCGAGTTTACTGTTCAGCGATGACCTTCTTTGAATCGCTCAACACCCCGTCGTGGATGCCTCCCGACTGGGCCTTCCCTGCCGCATGGTTCACGCTCTGGGCGCTTCAAGCGGTCGCCGTGTTCGTGCTGGTCGCATCGGACAACGAAGGCAAGCAGGTCGCCCTTGGATTGCTGGGCGCCCACTTCGTCACCGCCGTGGCATGGCAAGCAGTGATCTTTGGCCCTGGGCGCCTCGTCTTTGGCGCATGGTGGTTGCTCGGTGTGCTCATCCTGGTCGTTGCCGCAACAGGCGCCGCGTTTCGGACCGAACCGCTCGCCGGAGCACTTATTGCACCGACGATCATCTGGATGTCGGTAGCAACGACCCTCGGCTTCACGCTCGCCCGACTAAACCCCGGCGCCTGAGGAAGCCGATGCTCGAACGACTGAAGTCGACCAACCCCTCAAAGCTCAAGTGGGCACTCATCGTGCTCGGTCTCAACAGCCTCTTCGTTCGCGGCCTAGTCCAGGTCGCTCTCAACGTCGCCATCATCACCGTCGCAATCTGGTTCCTCATCGCCCTCCAGCACGACAGGAACCAAAACCCCTCCTCAAAGGACGACGCGTAGATCACCCACACGGGTTGCTCCGCCCCATCCCGACTGCACCGACCCGGCCTTGGCTTCGCATCCGTCACCCGCACGGGTCGCTCCGGCCCGTCCTGGCTGCACCGCCTCGGCCTCCGCTTCGCATCGTTCGCTCCCTACCGCAGTTCGGTTCGTCCTGGCTGCACCGACCCGGCCTCCGCTTCGCATTACTCGCTTCGCTCGCTCGCTGCAGATGTCGGCCGGTTCGGCACATCCATGCCGCCCCAAAAGCAGCAGCGCCAACGTGTGGAAGCCGGCCGAGTCGACACATCCACGCCGACCCAGATCAACCCGCAGACACTCCCGCTCAAGTGGAAAGGCGCGCAGAACCGCAACAGTCGCTATACGGCGAGCTGACGAGAGCGCCGCCTTCGGGCTGCAACTCGACGGCGCGTTTTGCGGGAGCGCAGCGGACGCAAAAGGCGACCCAAACTGAGGTCGCCAGAGTGGACACGAGAGAAGCCCGCCTAATGGCAACAAGCGGGTGGGCGTTTCGCCGCAGGCGAAAGGCTAGTTTGCGGAGGTCGCTCAGCGACCGAAGCAATACCGTGGGCCTAGCTGGATTCGAACCAGCGACCTCACCCTTATCAGGGGTGCGCTCTAACCAACTGAGCTATAGGCCCTTAGCTTCTGCAAACGGGGATAAACCCCGTTGGGCAGGAAAACCGTACCGACTTAACCCCGGCGGGGCAACGTCGAGATGGGACGAGCTGTTTCTTCTTCGACGACCGTGACCCGGATACCGCCGGTTAGGTCGGAAATAAGGTTGAGCAAGATGGCGATGAGAACGGCGAATCCGGTCGCTGCGACTGCGAGTACGAGGCCTCCGATTGCGGCGGCGCTAAAGATTTCTTCGCCGACGAGGGCGAATTCTTCGAGTGCGAAGAGTTCTTGGGTGAAGTTCTCGATATCGCCGACGACTCCAGATGCTACTGCGGCGTTCCACAGCAAGACTCCGGCGACCATGGCGACGATCCAAATGCAGAAGAAGAACAGCAGCGACACCTTGAGGACCGACCACGGTTCGATGTGGCGGACGAGTCGGCGTACTTTGCGGGCGCGGAGACGGCGTTCTTGGATGCGTTCTACTGGTGAGAGCTTTGCAGCTACCGGTGCGGGAGAAACTGGCTCAGCCTCGGCGAGCGTTACCGTTGGCTCCTTCTCTTCACCAAAAAATGCGTTCTCGCGCTCCTCGATGGAGGCGGTGCTTTTGGTTGAGAAGACAGTGTCTTCGGAGTCGTCGATGGCAGTCACGTCGGCCAGTCTATGGCATAGATCGGCGCGGAAACGTGCGACCTCTTTGCGTTCTTCGACACAGGCACCTCGATTCGCTCGGCGCTTGCAGTTTCCTGAGCGCCATTTTGTTCCACCAACACGGTAAAGACCTCACCACGTTCGGTCGCAGAAATCAACTGCGCCCCGTTACGTTCTGCAGCCGTTCGTGCAGCGTTAGGGCCAGCTGCGGCTCCAGCAAGGGCTGCAGCGTCAGCTGCCGAGCTCAGCTGTGCGCGTGTGACCGCAGCGTAGCCAACCTCGACGGTCCCAATGCTTATTGCAGCTGCGACGGCAACCGCCATTGCCCACAACAAAATTCCTGACACGAAAACTCCTCAACACAACCGTGTTCTTGTTGTCGTCGGAGGAAGTTTGAGGAAGTTGACTAAACGGTACGAGCTTTGCCGGGTTTCTTACTACTCGGACTCGTCGGCACTGTCGGTTGCATCGGTGATATCGACATCATCGCCATCATCGAGATCGGCGTCGGTCTCGGTTGGGCTTGTGTCGTCGCTGACGTCAGTGTCCTCACTGTCGTCGTCTTCAGAGGCCAGTAGGCGGGCAACTGCTGCTACGTGATGGCCGTCGTTGACATTCATGACGCGAACGCCAGACGCATCTCGGCCTTGTGTCGAAATATCGTTGACCGCGGTGCGAATCAAGGTGCCACCATCGCCAATGAGCAGAATCTCTTCGCCGTCGGCGACCATGAAGGCTGCAACGACCTTGCCCTTCTTCTCGTTGACGCGAATTCCGCGAACGCCGAGACCGCCACGTCCCTTTACCGGGTACTGCTCGAGCTCGGATTGTTTGCCGTAGCCCTCGGAGGTCACGATCAGCAGCTTGGTGTCTTCTTGTTCGCGAGCGCAAGCGACCAACTCGTCGCCCTCACGGAACTTCATGCCACGAACGCCAGCGGCGGTTCGGCCCATTGGCCGGACAGCGCTTTCGTCGAAGCGGATGGTCTGTCCGTTCTTCGAGACGAGGAACACGTCTTGTTCTTCGTTGAGCGGGATGACGTCCATAAGTTCGTCGTCTTCGTTCAGCTTGATTGCGATGAGCCCGGCCTTCAGGTTGCTGTCATAGACGTTGAAGAGCGTCTTCTTGACCCGGCCGAGCTTGGTGGCGAAGAACAGGTAGCGGTTCGTCTCGTAGTCGCGGGTGTCGATGATCGCCTGGATCTTCTCTTCGGGCTGAAGCTGAAGCAGGTTCACGATCGCGGTGCCACGCGCGGTTCGACTCGTCATTGGCACCTGGTGTGCTTTGAGTCGGTAGACCTTGCCCCGGTTACTGAAGAACAGCAGGTAGGCGTGCGCGGTGGTGTGGATCATGTTGACGACGTAGTCGTCGTCTTTCAGGTTTGCGCCCGTGACGCCACGGCCGCCGCGGCTTTGCGTGCGGAACTCGTCGATCGACATGGTCTTGACGTAGCCGCCCGACGACATGGTGAAGACGAGGTCTTCGTCGTCGATGAGATCTTCGATGTCGATCTCGCCGGGGTCGTGCATGAGTTCGGAGCGACGCTCGTCGGCAACCTCGTCTTTGACCTCTTGCAACTGGTCCTTGATGACCTGGAGGAGTCGACCCTCGTCGTTGAGGATCGCTTCGAGTTCGGCAATTTCTGCGCGTAGCCTTTCCATCTCTTCTTCGAGATTGGCGCGACCAAGACGGGTGAGCCGGCTGAGCGGCATGTCGAGAATGTGATTCGCCTGAATCTCGGAGAACTCGAACGGCGCGGCCATCAGCGCCGTGTTCGCTGTCGCCTTATCCTCCGACGCTCGGATCGCTGCGATGATCTCGTCGATGAGGTCGAGTGCTTTGATAAGGCCTTCGACGATGTGGGCTCGAGCGAGCTTCTTGTCGAGCCGGAACTGGCTTCGACGGGTGATGACCTCTTTTTGGTGCTTGATGTAGGGCACCAAGAGTTCGCGGAGGTTGAGTGTGCGAGGCACGCCGTCTACCAACGCAACCGCGTTCATCGAGAACGACGTTTGCAGCGGGGTGCGCTTGTACAGGTTGTTGAGCACAACGAGTGCTGGCGCGTCGCGCTTGAGCTTGATCTCGATCTTGGTCTCGCCCTTAGACGAATAATCGTTGATGTCGGAGATGCCGTCGAGCTCTTTGTCTCGAAGGAGGTCCTTGATCTTCGAGAACACCGAGTTGGGGCTTACCTGATAAGGCAGCTCGGTAACGACGATCGTGTCGTTGGTCTTGCCCTCAACGATCTCGGCGCGAGCACGCATCTTGATGCTGCCCTTGCCCGTCCGGTATGCGTCGGCAATGCCGGCGCGGCCCATGATGAGGCCACCGGTAGGAAAGTCGGGGCCCTTGACGAACGCCATGAGGTCGCCAGGGTCGGCTTCGGGGTTATCGATGAGGTGCAAAGTGGCATCGATGACCTCACCCAAGTTGTGCGGCGGGATGCTGGTCGCCATGCCGACGGCAATACCCTGGCCGCCGTTGACCAACAGGTTCGGAAAGCGGGCCGGAAGGACTTCTGGCTCAGAGAATTCGCCCGAGTAGTTGTCGATGAAGTCGACGGTGTTCTCGTCGATATCGGCGAGGAGGCGAAGTGCCAGCGGGTCGAGGCGGCACTCGGTGTATCGCGCTGCAGCGGGCGAATCGTCGGGGGTGTAACCGAAGTTGCCCTGCGGCTCGATGAGGCGATGGCGCAACGAGAAGTCTTGTGCCATACGCACGAGCGAGTCGTAGATGGCCGAATCGCCATGCGGGTGGTACTTGCCCATGACTTCGCCCGTCACACGAGCGGACTTCATGGTTGGACGATCGGGGTTGGCGTTGAGTTCGTCCATTGCCCACAAGATGCGGCGGTGCACGGGCTTGAGACCGTCACGCACGTCGGGAAGCGCACGCGAAACAATGACCGACATTGCATAGTCGAGGAACGAGCGCTCCATCTCCTCTTGAATGTCGATCGGTTCGATCGCGAACTGCGGGCCTTCGCCAGAATCGGTGATGTCAGACATGTGGTTCTGCTTTCCCTCGCCCTAGATGTCCAAGAATCGAACGTCTTTGGCGTTCGTTTGGATGAAATGTTTGCGGCGCGCAACGTCTTCGCCCATGAGCGTGCTGAAGACCTCGTCGGCAATAGCGGCCTGTTCGACCGAGACCTGCAAGAGGGTGCGGTCGCCGGGGTTCATCGTGGTTTCGGCAAGTTCTTGCCATTGCATCTCGCCGAGACCCTTCAGACGCTGGAAGTCCTTCTTGTGGTTCGGATGCTGTTCGAGGAAGTCGTCCTTCTCACGATCGTCCTTCAGATACTTTTTGCTCTTGCCGACCGTGGTCGAATACAGCGGCGGCTGGGCAATGTAGACGTGCTGGTTCTCGACCAGTTCGCGCATCTGGCGGAAGAAGAACGTGAGCAGCAGCGTGCGGATGTGGCTGCCGTCGACATCGGCGTCGGCCAGCAGAATGATCTTGTGGTAGCGAATCTCGTTGATATCGAACTCGTCGCCAATGCCAGCGCCGATGGCTTGGATGAGCGTTTGGACTTCGTTGTTCTTCAACATCTTGTCGAGGCGGGCCCGTTCGACGTTGAGGATCTTGCCTCGGATGGGCAGGATCGCCATCGTCTTGGGATCGCGGGCCTGGATGGCCGAACCACCTGCAGAGTCGCCCTCCACGATGAACAGCTCACGTTCACGTGGGTCCTTTGACGAGCAGTCCTTGAGCTTCTCGGGCATTCCGGCGCCGTCGAGCGCCGTCTTGTTACGGATGGTGTCACGGGCCGCACGGGCGGCTTCTCGTGCTCGCTGAGCCGCAATGGCCTTGTTGATGATGGCCTTGCCTTCGGCCGGGTTCTCTTCGAGCCACTCGGCGAGCTTTTCGTTCGTCGCCTTCTCGACCATCGAACGAACCGACACATTGCCGAGCTTGTCCTTGGTCTGGCCTTCGAACTGTGGGTCTTGCAAACGCACCGAAATGATTGCGGTGAGGCCCTCACGGGCGTCGTCGCCGGTCAGCGACTCGGAGTCCTTCAGGAAGTTCTTCGCATGTCCGTAGGCGTTGAGTGTGCGGGTGAGCGCGGTACGAAAGCCCGTCTCGTGCATGCCGCCGCCGCCGGTGGTGATGCCGTTGGCGAAGCTGTGGAGGCCATCGGAGTTGAAGCCGGTGTTCCACTGGAAGGCAATCTCGACCTCTTGCTCTTCTTCGATAACCTCGTAGTAGCCAACTTTAGCGAAGAGCGCTTCTTTCGACTGGTTGACGTGGCGAACAAAGTCGATGATGCCGCCCTCGTAGTGGAACTCGATCCAGCCGTCTTCGTTCGCGTCCTCGTGCGGATCTTCGCGGCGGTCGTCGCGGAAACGAATCTTTAGGCCGCGGTTGAGGAACGCCATCATCTGAAAGCGATCGAGCAGCGTTTGTGCTCGGAAATCGGTCTCTTCGAAGATGGTGCCATCAGGCCAGAACCGGACGGTGGTGCCGGTACGGCCATCGGGTGCGTCGCCGCGCACTTCGAGCTTGGTTGAAACGTTGCCGCCGTCTTTGAAGTCCATGAAGTGGCGGCTGCCTTCGCGGTCGATTTCGACCTCGACCTTTTCGGACAACGCGTTCACGACCGAGATGCCCACGCCGTGGAGACCTCCGGAGACCTTGTAGCCGCCGCCACCGAACTTGCCGCCCGCGTGAAGCACGGTCATGACGACCTCTGCGGCCGACATTCCCTCGTACTGGGGATGCTCGCCCGTTGGGATGCCACGCCCGTCGTCTCGGACCTCGGCCGAACCGTCGGAGTGGATGATGACTTCGATCGCCGAACAGTGGCCGGCCATTGCCTCGTCGACCGAGTTGTCGACTACCTCGTAAACGAGGTGATGAAGACCCTGCGGACCGGTTGAGCCAATGTACATTCCGGGGCGCTTGCGGACGGCCTCAAGACCTTCGAGAACCGTGATGTTCTCCGCGCTATACGACCCCGAATTCTCGGGCGATTCAGCATCGGACATAGTGGGCCTTTCAGAATTCATGCGCAGTAAATCTGCACAGTCCTAAGGGGCGCAAAAGTCCGCCGTCAGCCCCAGAATTACGACCTTGTAATTGTACCATCGCCACTATGACAATCCCGGTCAATGCCCCGGCTTTCTCACACGTTATCCACAGGCAGAATTTCCTTGAATTTCAGCGTGGAATTGTTGGAATTGCGTAGCTTTTTTGTGTGAAGCCACAGTGTGCGACGATGGTCTGGTGAGAACGATCAAAACTCTTCCCTGGCGACGCGTCGACGACGCCACCAAAGAGGCGTGTGCCGCCCTCTGGGAACAGGTCTGGCCATCTGCTGACGGACCCGATCTCGCCACCCGTCTGGCCCGGATCGAAGCCACCTCCAACGCAACATCAGAACTTCGCTGGCACCTCGTATTTGACCACGACGAACTCGTCGCCGCCGCTCGCACCTTTCGACACGCTGTCACCTTCGGCAGTAGCGAGGATGGACGCGACGTCCGCTCCCAACAGATCATCGCCCTCGCGAGCGTATGCACCGCTCCCGATCGGCGCGGCGAAGGCCTCGGCGACTCGGTGGCCCGCGAGGCACTCGCCCGCGCATCACACGACGTTCCCGCGCTCTTCCAATCCGGCGTCCCCGAGTTCTACGAACGCCTCGGCGCTCGACGCATCACGAACGAAATCTCGACGTCGCTCGAAGGCGCACGATCGTTCCACGAACCCGCAGCGATGATCTTCGCTGCAGACGCTCCATGGGACGACGACGCGCCGATCGATCTGCGCATTGCGGGCTGGTAGGGCATTGCTGGCTGGTAGCGCATTGCAGGCTGGCAGCGCGCTGCTGGTTGATCGGGCTGTGCCGGCTGGCAGGCCGCGCTTCAACATCTGAGTTAATTCCGAGACAACAGGACCTTGATCTTGGTGATCTCTTCGGTCTCGACCGCGAGGTGAATCTTGCGCACGATCTCTTCGCCGAGCCACTCCATCTCGCTCGCCCACGCCGGATCGTCGACTTCGAGGACGAGCTCGCCCTTGCTGATGCGTTGTGGCCGGGCGTGCGCGGCGATGGTCTCACCAACGATTGCTTCCCAGTCGCTAAAGATCGACCTCACCACGTCGGTCGATGGAGCGTCGAGGTGTTTCATGACGCGCTCGACCCCAGCACCAACCGGCTTTGGTCCGTCGAAGAACTCCCGATAGGTGCGCGAGCGTGCGCCGCGTCGACGATCGTCCCACGGGCCCGGCGGTCGGGATGCCCCGCCGCTGTTACCGGCCACTGCCGTCACCGCTGAGTCGAATCGTTGCGTCGGCAACTGCGCCCTCGGGCAGGTCGACCGCGCTCGTGAGCAAGGTTTGCCCGTCGGGCAGTGCGTTGACCAACGCCGCTGAACGGGTGTCGTCAAGCTCTGAGAACACATCGTCGAGCACCAGCAGTGGAGCAATGCCGGTAGTGGTACGGACGAGTTCGTGGCCAGCCAGACGAAGGGCGAGGGCGAGCGACCGTTGCTCGCCCTGGCTGGCGTGGGTGCGAGCGGGCATGTCGTTCAGCACGATGTCGAGCTCGTCGCGATGGGGCCCAACCGTGGTGACTCCACGGCGCACATCATCGTTGCGAGACGCGGCGAGTGCCGACAGCAAGCCGCCGTCGTGCCACGGCGCAACATAGCTAAGGCCGATATCGTGGCGGTCGCCAGCGACCGCGTGCAGTGCGTCGGCGACGAGCGGTGAGAGGCGGGCAATGGCATCGGCGCGCAGGGCGCCGAGTTGGTCGGCGGCTTCGGCGAGCTTTTGATCCCACACGTCGAGAGTGAACGCAGCATCGCTATCGAGCCGACCGTGCACACCTTTCAGGAGTGCATTGCGTTGCTTCAACACCTTCTCGACCTGGGCCCGAACCGCCTCATTGCGCGGGTGCAGACCCACGACGACCTGATCGAGATACGAACGCCGTTCGCCCGGCGACCCTTTGATCATCTCGAGGTCGTCGGGAGCAAAGACAGTCACCGACATCACCCCGAGCAGGTCTCGCGTTCGCTGGACGCGCTGGCGATTCATTTGGATGCGAGCCCGACCGGTGCGGGGCAGTTCGGCCTCGAGCAACAGTTCTCGTTGATCGCTCCGCAGCTGGGCGCGTGCAATGGCTCGGTCAGCACCGCGACGGATCAGCGCATCGGTCGGCGCGCCCCGGAAGGACTTTGTGGTGGTGAGCCACCCGATCGCCTCGACGATGTTCGTCTTACCCGAACCGTTCGGACCAATGAGCGCCGTTGCCCCGCGGGCGAACTCGAGGTCGACCGATTCATGGGATCGAAAGTCGGTTAGCCATAACCGTTCGAGCACCAATGCCGAGGGGGTTGGTTCCACCCGCTCAACCTATCTCGTCACTATGACGCGCACGGCAGCGGCGCGCCCGGCGATCGAGCGTCTGGCTCAAAGACAGCGCCAGCACGCGGCTATCTTGGCGGTGAATGGCTTCGAGACCGAAGCGCGGAAATGCAGATACGAAAATGAGGCCGCAAATGGAACGAATTGATGCAGCAGGATTAGCGATCGGATCCGAGCTACATGCCGTGCTCGTGAACGACGTGCTCCCCGGCAGCGGCATTGAAACCAACGCCTTCTTTGAAGGACTCGCAGCGCTGATCTCCGAGTTTGGCCCCCGCAACGCCGAACTCCTCGAAGTTCGCGAGACCATGCAGGCAGCGATCGATGCCTGGCATCGCGATCGAGCTGATGTTCCCCACGATCCGGTCGCCTACCGGGCCTTCCTCGAAGAGCTTGGTTACCTCGTTCCCGAGGGACCCGAGTTTGCGATCGATACCGCCAATGTCGACCCCGAGATCCGCTCGATCCCAGCGCCACAACTCGTGGTGCCCGTAACGAATGCTCGCTACGTGCTCAACGCAGCGAACGCTCGTTGGGGCAGCCTTTACGACGCGCTCTACGGGACCGATGCACTCGGCGACACTCCCGAACCTGGCGCCTACAGCAGCGAACGCGGCGCCAGAGTAATTGCGTGGGCTCGCAACTTTCTCGACGAAACCGCGCCGTTGGCGACTGGCTCCCACGCCGACGCAACCGCCTACACCGTCGTCGACGGGGCGCTGTCGGTCGACCTCGGCGGAGAGCTGACGACGCTCGCCGACCCGTCGCTCTTCGCTGGCTACAACGGCGACGCAGCATCACCGACCAACATCTTGCTCGAACACAACGGTTTGGGCATCGACATCATCATCGACCCGACACACAACGTCGGCGCCGAAGACAAAGCCGGTGTTGCCGACGTCATTTTGGAGTCGGCTATGACGGCGATCATCGATTGTGAAGACTCGGTCGCGGCGGTCGATAGCGAGGAGAAGGCGCTCGCCTATCGCAACTGGCTCGGACTCATGACCGGCGATCTCAGCGAGGAAGTGTCGAAGGGCGATCGCACCTTCACTCGAACGCTGAACCCCGACCGCACCTATACCTCGCCCGACGGCGGCGAGCTCGTAAAGGCAGGCCGGTCGCTGTTGTTGACCCGCAACGTTGGCCACCTCATGACCACCCCGGCTGTGCTCGACGGGAACGGCAACGAGATTCCCGAAGGTTTGCTCGACGCGTTAGTCACCGTGGCGTGTGCCAAGCACGATCTCGCGAAGACCAATGGCGCCCGAAACTCGAGGGAGGGCTCGGTCTATGTCGTGAAGCCAAAGATGCACGGACCCGACGAGGTCGCGTTCGCCGTCGACGTCTTCACCCGCGTCGAGGAACTGCTCGGCCTTCCGCTCAACACGGTCAAGATCGGCATCATGGACGAAGAGCGGCGCACCACCGTCAACTTGGGTGAGTGCATTCGAGCGGCGTCATCTCGGGTGGCGTTCATCAACACCGGCTTCCTCGACCGCACCGGCGACGAGATCCACACGTCGATGCAGGCGGGCGCCATGGTGCGCAAGGGTGACATGAAGGCACAACGCTGGATCAGTGCATACGAAGACTGGAATGTCGATGTTGGCGTCGCCTGCGGATTCAGAGGTCGGGCCCAGATCGGAAAGGGCATGTGGGCTGCCCCCGACCTGATGGGTGACATGCTCGAACAAAAGATTGGCCACCCGAAGAGTGGCGCAAATTGTGCGTGGGTTCCGTCGCCGACCGCCGCCACGCTGCACGCAACCCACTACCACCAGTTCGATGTGTTGGATCGCCAGCAAGAACTTGCCGACCAACTCGCGAGTAGCGGGGGCCGGGCGACGCTCGATGAACTACTTCAGATTCCGGTGGCAGCCTCGACCGACTGGTCGGCCGACGAGGTTTCCTCCGAGCTCGACAACAACGCGCAGGGGATCCTCGGTTATGTCGTTCGCTGGGTCGACCAAGGTGTGGGTTGTTCTAAGGTGCCCGACATCCACGACGTTGGGCTCATGGAAGATCGTGCGACGTGTCGTATCTCGTCACAGCACATGGCGAACTGGTTGCACCACGGCGTTGTGTCCGAGGCTCAGGTTCGCGAGACGATGGAACGGATGGCGGCGGTCGTCGATGGGCAGAACGCTGACGACCCGGCGTATGTGCCAATGGCGCCCGGCTTTGACGGGCACGCATTCCGGGCCGCGCTCGACTTGGTGCTGTCGGGAGTTGAGCAGCCATCGGGTTACACCGAGCCAATCTTGCATGCCCGGCGACTCGAACTAAAGTCCACCCTCTCCGCCGCACCCACCGTCTCTGGAGAAAGCGAATCCTGATGACCATCACCCTCGAACAAGCCCGCACGATCGTCGCTTCGGCGCTCGCCCACGGCACTGAGAACGACATGGCGCCGCTTTGTGTTGCCGTGCTCGATGCGGGTGGCTACCTCGTTGCCTTCGAGCGTGAAGACGGCGTTGCTAACCGACGTTTCGACGTTGCCCATGGCAAGGCCTATGGCGCCATTTCGGTGGGGATCAGCAGCCGCAAGCTTGGTGAGGCGGCGGTCGATCGGCCGCACTTCGTGAACGGGCTGATCGGTGCCATGGACGGCAAGTTGGTGCCGGTTCCTGGCGGCGTGTTGGTCACGAACAGCAATGGGTCGGTGATCGGTGCGGTCGGTTGTTCGGGCGACACCTCCGACAACGACGAGGCTGCAGTGGTGGCCGGCATCGAAGCCGCCGGCCTCACCGCAAAGATTTAGACAACGTCGTGGCGGGGTCGAAGCTTTCCAACCTCACGAAGAGGCGCCAACGAGCGGAGTCCTCGGGCGAGCCGTTCGTCGACGCGCTACGCGCTGCGCTCAGCCACAACCGGGTGAAGTGGGATGGGGCGAGCCGTTCGCTCCATAGCCACGACGCGTCGGTCTTCGACGGCGGGAACTCCGGGCCTGTCGTCTATCCCGAGACGACCGCCGAAGTGCAAGCAGTAGTCCGACTTGCGAACCAACACGGCCGAAACGTCGTGCCGCGAGGAGCAGGCACCGGGCTCGCCGGAGGCGCGATTCCGCTCGGCGTTCCGGTCGTTGTTGCGGTGACCAAGATGAACGCGATTCTCGAGGTCGACGAGGTAAACCGGGTTGCCTGGGTCGAGCCTGGCGTCATCAACCTCGACCTCACCAAACAGCTCAAGCCGTTGGGCTATCACTTTGCGCCCGACCCTTCGAGCCAGCAGGTGTGCACGATCGGCGGCAATGTCGCAAACAATTCGGGCGGCCCGCACTGCCTTGCCTATGGGGTGACGAACGCGCACGTCGTTGCAATGGAAGTAGTGCTGCCGTCAGGTGATACGGCAATGCTCGGCGGGCTCGAAGCCGAACCTCAAGGCTTTGATCTGCGCGGTGCGTTCGTCGGCAGCGAGGGGACGCTCGGCATCGTCACCAAGGTCGCCGTTCGGCTGACGAAGAACCGTCCTGCCGTGCGAACCCTGCTCATGGCATTCGATGATGTTCGCGATGCAGCCAACACGGTCAGCGACGTGATCGCCGCCGGAATCGTCCCAGCCGCAATGGAGGTCATGGACAAACAGATCACCGCTGCGGTCGAGAACTATGTCGGTGCCGGGTATCCGGTCGACGCTGCTGCGGTGCTTCTCGCCGAGGTCGATGGCTTGGATTCTGGCGTCGATATCGACGCCGACCGAATCGCCAAAATCGGCCGGTCGAATAAGGCTACCGATGTGCGTCTCGCCGAGTCAGAAGCGCAACGTCAGCTGTTGTGGAAGGGCCGCAAAACCGCCTTTGGTGCCGTTGCCCAAATCGCTCCCGACTACTACTTGCACGACACGGTCGTGCCCCGTTCGGCGCTCGCCGATGTGCTCGAACAGATCTACGAGATCGCCGACCGGTACGACCTGTTGATCATGAACGTCTTCCACGCGGGCGACGGCAACCTACATCCCCTCATCGTCTTCGACGGACGACAAGAAGGCGTCCTCGAACGGGTTCACGCTGCCGGAGGCGAGATCATCACCGCTTCACTCGACGCAGGTGGGGTGCTTTCGGGCGAGCATGGCATTGGTGTCGAGAAGCAGAAGTTCATGAGCCGAATGTTCACAAACGACGATCTCGATCATCAGAATCGGCTCCGACAGGCATTTGATCCGCACTGTCGAACAAACCCCGGCAAGGTCATTCCGTCGGGCCATAGCTGTGCCGACATCCAATCGCTTCGCTCGGTTCCGAACACGGTGTGGGGATAGGGCTATGGGGATAGGACTGTGGGGATGAGCGCAACGCTGGCCGTCACCGACCCGACCCTGCTCGCGTTCGCCGAGGAGGTTGGCGAAACCGACGCGGTCGCAATCGAGGGCGGACGCACCCGCTGGGACCTCGGCGGGATTCCAGATGGCGAGCCTCGCCTCATTCGAGCACCCGAGGGAATTGTCGAGTACCGGCCCGAAGAGATGACGGTTCAGGTGCGGGCGGGGACAAGCGTTGGCGAACTGCACGCAACACTCGCCGCAAAGGGCCAGCGGACGGCGCTGCCCGAGCGCGGCGGCACCGTCGGCGGCGCGCTCGCTGTGGGCGAGAACGATTTCCGAGCGCTCGGCCGAGGGCGAACGCGAGAGAGCCTGTTGCAGGTGCGCTATGTGTCGGCTGAAGGAAAGGTCGTGAGCAGTGGCGGCCCGACGGTCAAGAACGTGTCGGGCTTTGACCTTCCCCGACTCATGGTCGGTTCGCTTGGGACGCTCGGCTGTTTGGCCGAGGTGATCTTGCGAACGAACCCCATCCCCGCCGAATCTCGTTGGTTACACGCCGAAGGTGTGGATGCCCAAGTCGTTTTCGATGCCCTGCTAAACCCCAGCGCAGTGCTCACGAATGGAACCGAAGTGTGGGTCGAACTCGAGGGTCACGGCCCCGATGTCGAACAGCAGACAAAGGTCTTGGCCAGCCTCGGATCGTTCAGCGATGCCGAGGCACCCGAGCTTCCTGCGCACCGATGGTCGATGAAACCGAGCGATGCCGCAACCTTTACGCCGGTCGATGGCGAGCGCTTCATTGCAACGATCGGCCTCGGTCTAATCTTCACCGATTCGCCCCAGCCTCGTTCCGAGTTGGACCCGGCGGTTGTGGTTATCTCCGAACGGCTCAAGGCGAACTTCGATCCGACCGGACGCCTGAACCCGGGCCGCATGCCCGGAAGGAACTGAGTCAACGTGGACCTCAACATCGACGAAGACGACCTCAATGCGTGCGTTCAGTGCGGGCTCTGCCTCCCCCATTGCCCCACATTTCGAGTCACCGGCGACGAGACCATGTCGCCTCGGGGCCGCATCAAGCTGATGCGCGAAGTCCAAGACAACGATGCACCACTGACGAGCGAAGTGCTCGACGCGTTCTCGACCTGTGTGCAGTGCCGCGGTTGCGAACCTGCGTGTCCGTCAGGCGTGCCCTATGGGCACATGATGGAATCCGCGCGTGAGACGCTCGCCGACGCGGGCCAGATGACGCCAACCTGGCAACGATTGGCAATGAAGCCACTCGCCAATCCAACGCTGCTCAACGCCGGAACCCGGGCGCTCTCGGTGGCACAGAAGCTGAAGGTCGTTCCCGAACGCCTCGGCCTGTCGAACGAGATTCCACTCACTCAATCGAAGCTCGAAGCGACCGGCAGCGATGTGTATCTCTTCACCGGATGTGTGATGGACACGATGCAACGAAGCGTGCACGCGGCTGGCTTGGCGGTGCTCACCGCTGCCGGGTTCGGCGTGATGCCGACCGGCAACGCTGCACCGTGCTGCGGAGCGCTTCAATCACATGCGGGCCTCGCCAGCGAAACTCGGACGCTTGCCGAGAAGATGATGGAGGGCCTCGAACCGAACATTCCGATCATCGTCGACTCGGCCGGATGCGGCGCTGCGATGAAGGACTACGGCCACCTGCTCGGCACCGCCGAAGCCGAGCTGTTCAGCGAGCGGGTCTTCGACATGGCCGAGTTCTTGGCCATGCATATGGACCGGCTTCCCGAGCCAGCAGCGCCACTCGATCTTCGGGTTGCGGTCCAAGACCCGTGCCACCTGCGCCACGTGCAGCGAGTTCACGAAGCGACCCGCACCATGCTCGCGCCGTATGTGCGCGAACTCGTCGAGCTCGATGACGAAGGCTTGTGCTGCGGAGCGGGTGGTGCGTACTCGATCTTCGAACCCGAGCTCGCTGGTCAGATTCGCGACCGAAAGGTCGCATCGATCAATCGGGCCACACCCGACGTCGTCGCCAGCGCCAACCCCGGATGCAGCATGCACCTCGGCGCAGTCGGCGTCCCGACCAAACACCCCATCGAGCTCGTCCACCACGCAATCACCGGTGCGAGAGGCCTCTAGGGACCCTGCAGGGGTTGGTCCCGCGGGACCAACTAGCGCGCTTGCAATCAATGAACTACCCAGACTCCACGAAACCGCCGTTTTCGACGTCGACGCACACGCGATCTCGTTCTTTCACGACTCGGCGCTGGCGAGCCGTTGGATGCCGTTGCCTCGACGACGCATTGATCGGCTTGCGTTCTGCATCGTGGATGAGCGTACGCACGAAGGCTTCGTCGACGATGTTCGCCACTGCGGTGCTTGTGATTGGCGTTCCGTCGTCGAGTGTTGCACCATCGCCGCGCACGTGGAGGACAACCTCTGCTTGGAGGTTGATGCCACCTTCAGTCACTGCCCGAACCAGACCGTCGGCGCGCTGCTGGGCCAGTGACGGCCAGTCCTCCTCACTTTCTCGAATCGAGTTGGACTGGTTCATCGTTGCCGCGTCAACCGCTGCGATCAGGCGGCCAGCCTCAACCGGTGGCAGGCTGGCGGAGAACGAGATGGTGCCATCGGGTTCGGTTCGCCACGTCAATGAACGGCTCTGGTGTTGTCGAGCATCGATCAACTCGTCAGCTTCGAATCGGTTGAGCCATGAAGCGATCTCGGCACCGAGCCTCGCTGCAGGAACGGTCTCGGCAATGGCCAGCAGATAAGCCTCGTTGTCAGGCGTGGCCGATCTCGTCAGCTCTTTTGCTTTGCTAAACGAGATTGTCTGTTCTTCGAGGGCATCGCTAGTTGCCGGAAGCTGATTGAGCGCCCGACCGACTCGAATCCACTCGTTTGCTGTACGAAGCGCAATGTCGAGGTGATGTGCGATCCACCGACCAGCAGTCGCAAAGCCATCCATTACCCATTCGCCGCTGTCAGCAAATGATGCAGCGAGATGCACCACCTGTGCCTGTTGGTCATTTGCGTCCCAGCCAATATCGACAAGCTGTGTTCCGATCTCGCCCACGTCAATGAACTCCTACGGGAAATTGCCCGCAATCGTTGGTGATCGGATAGCCGAGCAACACTTAACCGGTGCTGGCTATCGACGCCTCCGGCTAGATAGCCAGCTTAGTAATCGACTGTGACAGCGGATTTAGGGGTTGGTCCCGCGGGACCAACCTCGGGGTCTTGACCATCCCAACTACCACGGCGATCGTCACTCTTCCCAGAAGGCGCATTCCTCGGTGACGAGGAGCGAATTGGAAACCACCACTGACCCACCGTCGGCGGCGGTAAACGTCGAACGCTCAAGGCTTTCGAATTGCAGGGTTCCTTCGAGCGTTTCACGGCCGTTCCATTCGACCGGTGCTAGCTCTAACGAATTCCAGACGAGATCGAAAGCCTCTGCAATTCCCGTGTTCTGGCACTGCAGATCGAGTCGAATCGAGGTCTCGACGACATCGCCGACCTCAGGTGGCTGCGCAACGCCGTCGCCGTCGGCTGTTGAACTAGAGGCGCATGCGGTGATGGCCAGACAAAGAACGAACAATCCTTTTGCTCTTGATTTCATTGATCTCATCTCATTGCTCTGATTTCGTCGCTTCGAGGTTCTCGCTATTTCTATATGTACGTCGTCAATCGGCATCGAG
>CALHXU010000154.1 GCA_938040365.1 uncultured Acidimicrobiales bacterium | reverse complement strand
CGGACCAGCGCTCAGCCCTTTGAGATCTACGAAGCCGCCGCCGCAGGTTGTGCGGTACTCGCCTCATCGGTTGGCGCCATCCCCGAACAGCTCGAGATGATCGGCGGGTACTTGCTTGCCGAGGGCTCTTCGATCGACTCGCAAGTCAAACGAGTCATGCAGGCCAACGGCGGAATCGCTGGGGTACGAGCTATGCGCGACCGCCGGATGGTTCGGTTCGCGAACCACCGCGAGCGGTGCATGCCAGCGACCGACGCGTTGGCCGCCTGGTTAAAGAACCCGAACGGGTCCTAGGAAATCGCGCCGCCGTCGGGCGGGTCTTCGGCAAGAACATCGGTATCGACCACGATCTCGTCGGTACCGACCGATTCGATGTCGGCGGTCTGTTGGTCGACCACCGTAATGTCGGCGGCCGGAGCCGTAGCGACCGCAGTCGTTCCGGCAGCTACCGAGGCAAGCTCGGAGCGTTCCGCGACCAGAGCGGCTTCGGCTTCCGCCTCGGCTTCCTCGATCGCTTCGACAACGTGCATGGCAATGTCGCCGACCTTGACCTGGTCGTCGTCGACCCCTTCGCCCTTCACACCATCGTCCATCATCACGTAACAGAACGGACAAGCGGTGGCGATACGGGTTGCGCCGGTGGCCAACAGCTCCTGCGAACGTTCGGTGTTGATCTGCTTACCGGTGTCTTCTTCAAGCCAGAAGCGAGCGCCACCAGCACCACAGCACATGCCTTTGGTGCCGTTTCGTTCGGCTTCGACAATCTGGATCCCGCCGAGCGAACCGAGCACCTTGCGGGGTGCGAGGTACACATCGTTATGGCGACCGAGGTAACAGCTGTCGTGGTACACGACGCGCTCGTCGATCGACGCGCCCTTGAGGTCGAGTTTGCCGGCATCGATGAGCCACTCGAGCAATTGGGTGTGGTGGACCACTTCGTAGTGACCGCCGAGTTCGGGGTACTCGTTGGCGAGGGTGTTAAAGCAGTGCGGGCACTGGGTGATGATCTTCTTGACGCCCATGCCGTTGAGGGTTTCGATGTTTTGCATCGCGAGCATCTGGAAGATGTACTCGTTGCCGGTACGGCGGGCCGAGTCGCCGGTGCAGTTCTCGGCGGGGCCGAGAATTTCGTAGCTAACCCCAGCGCGGTTCATCAGCTTGGACAGCGCCTGGCTAACCTTCTTGTTCTTGTCGTCGAACGAACCAGCGCAGCCGACCCAGTAGAGGTACTCGGCTTCGAGTGGTTCGTCACCAGCGAGCACCGTGACCGAATCGTCGACTACCCAATCAGCACGATCGCCCTGGCTGAGTGCCCATGGGTTCATCTGGTTTTCCATGCCGCGGTATGCATTGCCGAGCTCGGTCGGGAAGTCCGACTCCATGAGCGACAAGTACCGGCGCATGTCGAGGATCTTGTCGAGGATTTCGATGTTGACCGGGCAGATCTCATCGCATGCGCGACATGACGTGCACGCCCAGAGTTCTTCCGACGACACCCGGTCGAACATCCAGTTCGATGGAACGGTGATCTCGTCGTCGACGGAAATGGGTGGCGATACCTGCGGGGTGCCGGTGCGGGCCATGACCTCGCCGGTCTTCAGCACGATCTCACGTGGGTCGAGCGGCTTGCCGGTTGCGTGCGCTGGGCAGACGCTGGTGCAGCGGCCGCACATCGTGCACGAGTCGGTGTCGAGCAGTTGCTTCCAGGTGAAGTCCTCGATGGTCGACACACCGAACGATTCGAGTTCGGTCTCCATGAGGTTTGGCATGGGCTTCATTGCGCCCTTTGGCCGTTCCTTGTCCTTGAGATACATGTTGAGCGGCGACGTGAAGATGTGACGCAGCATCGTGATCGGCAACAGGATGAGGAACCCGACGAACGTGAGCACGTGGCCGATCCACCAGGCTTGATGCCATCCGGCCAGCGACTCGTTGTTCTCGACCAGGGTGGCAAGCGGGTAGCCAATGAAGCTCCACTTTTCGTATTCGGGCATGCCATCGAGGGCGATGCGGAACACCTCGGCGCCGAAACCGGTGACCGCTATGCCGAGGAACGTGGCCAAGATGACCGCGTGCTCTGGCTTGCTCTTGATGCGAATGCGGTAGGGACGCATGGCCCGCGGGCCGTAGCGGCGCAGGATGGCCCACACGATCGAGATCGTGAAGATAAGACCGGCGAGGTCGCCGACCATGGCGTAACCCTTGTAGGTACCCCCGTGTAGGAACTTGAGCGCGGTTGGCAGCTGATGATCGATCTCGAGCACCGTGGTAACGCCGAGCAGTACGACGAAGCTGAAGTACATCATCGAGTGCATGAGGCCCGCGCCGGGCTCACGCATCAACGTACGCATGTAGAGGCCCGAGCGAAGGTCTGCCAGGCGGGTCTTCGCGTTCTTCGATGTGGTCGCACGGTTATCGGGGCCGCCACGTTCCCAGTTCTTGATGCGTAGCGAGAACACCCACGCTCCGTACACGATCATGACGGGAATCAACGTGTAGAACGCCAGGCGAATGGCGTCGGGGATGTTGGCGAACACCGTGCGATGAATCTCGCTTTCGCTTTTGAATGCGAACACTTCAGCCGCTACTCCCGAGAGTGCGGTGAACACGGCGACAGCAATGCCGATCCCAAGGACCAGGCGTTGTGGAGAAACGCGAGTTTTCATGGCGCCAATGTACTTCCTACCGGGTGGTAGGACGCACTTCGCCGGTCGCTTCTCTCGTTACTTGAGCGTCTTCGTTACCTGCTCCTGCATGGTCGCCCACGCTTCGGCTGGGGTCTGACCGCCGCTCTCAACCCGGTTGAGTGCTTCCATCGTCGCATCGATAACGATTCGGCGTTGGGGTGTGGCCAGAGCGGACGGCCGATCAAGAGCCGATTTGCTGTAGGCGTTTGCGAAAGCGGAGTCGACAAAGAAGTCATCGACAGCCAGGTCGACGACACCATCTACGTGCGGACGGGTAGATGCGGGAAGTGGTCCGGAGCCGTTCGAGAAGGAGACCTCCTGGACCGTTGGGTTGGCCAAGGTGAGTAGCAAATCGTATGCCAGGTCGAAGTTCTCTGAATCGAGATGAAGCCCTACGTGCAGCCCGCCATCACTCGACGATCCGGCAGCTGGATTTGGGGAATCGATCGGGAGATCGAGCGTGACCCACTTGCCAGCGGTTTCGGGCGCCGCGTTAGAGATCCGGCGACGAAATGACCACGGGGCCAACACAGCAGCAAAATCGTCGCCGCGCAGCTCCGTGCGCCATTCGGTTGAGTCGAAGCTCAAGTTGCGCGCCATTCGCTGGATGTCGTCAACGCCAGGGCATGGGTCGCCGTGGAGTGGCCCCTCGCCGATGGCAATCATGGCCAAGTCCCATGCGCGTTCAAGCTCGCCAAT
>CALHXU010000153.1 GCA_938040365.1 uncultured Acidimicrobiales bacterium | reverse complement strand
TGCTTGAGCGTTCATGATCTACCTCCCCACCAGTTGCAGTCGTCGGTTGACCACATTGCCTACCGCCGAGAGCACGAGCGAAATCGTCAGGTACAGCAAGGCCAAGATCAGCAGCAGCTGTGGTGCGGGCTGTGATTGGCCGAACAGATTCTGGATCGACGATGTCGTCTCAGTGAATCCGATCGGCAAGGCAAGCGAGCTGTTCTTTGCGAAGTTGAGCATCTGGCTGATGAGCGGCGGGAACGCCACCCGGAATGCCTGCGGCAAAATCACGAAGCGATATCGCTGCACTGTCGAGAGCGCCAAGGCGTTGCCCGCCTCTTCTTGGCCCTTGTGCACGGCCAGAATCGAGCCTCGGACGATCTCGGAGATGTGCGTAGAGGTGTAAATCACCAACGCAAAGGTGAGCGCCGCATACGGCATCTGCATGCGAATGCCGTCGGTGATCACGCGACCTCGGTCGTCGATGGATGGAATCGAAATGGTTGACGGCTGGCCGAGTGCGAAGAAGGCAACCGCCACGATCACGACGAAGGTGCCGAGGCCCCACAACGACCTCTTGTGCGGCGCGCCGGTCTTGTTGAAGACCTGTGTTCGCCAAATTCCGACGAGGATTGCTGCAATGAATGCGATGAGCACCAGCCACACGAACAGCTGGAAGTTGCCCTCGCCGGTTCGTTTCAACGACGGGAACGCAAAGCGAGCGTTGTTGAAGACAAACCAACCAAATGGTTCCCACGATTCTTGCGAGCGAGGGAACTGTAAGAACACCGCAGCCCACAAGAAGACGATGACGACGAGTGGGGGAATGTTGCGGAAGAACTCGACATAAGAAGTCGCGAGCTTGCGGAGAATCCAGTTCTCGGAGAAACGGGAAATACCGATCAGCGTCCCGAGGATCATCGCAAGCGGAATACCAACGGCGATCACGCGCAGCGTATTGAAGAACGCCTGGGTAATGGCCTCGGCAACGGTATCGCCGGAGGTCAGTCCATTGTCAGCGATCGTGATGTTGCCCGGTTGTCGAAGGAAGTCGAACGACAGGTCGAGGCCGATGAGGTCGGTTCGAGCACGGAAGTTGCCCCAAAGGAACGTGAAGAGGAGCACGAGGAGGATCAGCGTTACCACCTGTGCGGCGATGCCGATCGCCCCCACGTCACGCCAAAGGACCGAACTGTCATCTCGAGCAGCGCGCGTCCGGAAGAGTTTCACGGTGTCCAAGACCAATCGGCCGATCACATAGACCAGTGACCCGACAAGGAACACCGCAAGTGCCCACAACAGGAAAGTGATCATTTGCCCTCCAGCGAAGCGGCCACATTGCCGCAAGATCGTTTGTGAAAACTAGAAGGGACCGAGCTGGCTGTCCAACTCGGTCCCTTCAGTTAATGACTCAGTTACATGCCCGCTACATGCGAGCGATGCACGATTTCCTTAGCGGAATGGTGGAACGTACTGGAGGCCACCGTTGGTCCAGAGGTCGTTCGGGCTTCCGTCAAGGTTGAGGCCAATTGGGTTGAGGTTGCGCTCGAAGATCTCCTGGTAGTTGCCCACCTGGGAGACGATCTGGAACGCAAAGTCGGTTGGAAGACCAAGTCCGACCTCTGCAACAACTTCGTTACCTTCGCCATCGTCGATTGGAAGACCGAGGAAGCGACGGATGTTCGAGTCCTCTGAGTCCATGAACGAATCGACGTTCTCTGAGGTGATTCCGAACTCCCACGCCTGAACGGTTGCCATGGTTGCCCAGTTGACGACCTGTGCCCACTCGGTGTCGCCGTCAGCTACTACGGGGCCAAGAGGCTCCTTCGAGATGATGGTTGGGAGAATGGTGAGATCCTCTTCGATACCGGCAGCGAACGCTGCGAGCTGGGAAGCATCCGAAGTCCAAACCTCGCACTGTCCCGCCTGGAAGGCTGGGTTGAGCTCATCGTTTGACTCGAACTCAACTGCGGTGAATGGAACACCGGCGTCGTTGAGGAACGAGTTCAGGTTGAGAAGCGTGGTGGTTCCGGTGAGTACGCAGATCGAAGCATCTGCCATGTCTTCGACACCAGCGATGCCCGAGTCGGAGCGAACCATGAAGCCCTGGCCGTCGTAGAAGGTGGTGTGCAAGAAGTTTGCTTGCTCAGCACCGTCACGGGAAGCCGTCCACGTGGTGTTACGGATGAGGATGTCGATGTTTCCGCTCTGGAGCTCTGGGAAACGCTGAGCTGCAACGAGAGGAGTGACCTCTACTGCGCCTGCATCGCCAAGGACTGCTGCTGCAACTACGCCGCAGAAGTCGATGTCGAAGCCGCTGAATGCGCCGTCGGCATCGACGATGCCAAAGCCTGGAAGCGTGTCGTTACCGCCGCACTGAAGCGTGCCTGCTGCCTGGACGGCTGCGAGCGTTCCGCCCTGGGTTGCGGTTACTTCTTCGGTGTCGTCGCCACCGTCGTCGCCGCCGCTGTCACCGCTGTCGCCACCGTCATCGTCGCCGCCGCTGTCATCGCTGTCGCTGTCACCGCCGTCGGTCTCGGCTGAATCGCCGTCGCCTCCGTTAGCTGAATCGTCGGCCGAACTACCGCATGCTGCTGCAACCAAGGTGATTGCGAACAACATTGCAAGCAGCCGGAGAAGCTTACTTGATTTGATCATTTGGATATCTCCCTCCGTGCTCACCTGCCACCGTTGGCAGAGCTCGCGCACAGCGAACCCAGAGCGCCTAGCAACCTATCCGACCTTGCTGTACATAGACAAGGCACCCGTGCAGATAAACAAAGCACCCCGTCGAGAGGTTGGTACGTTGTCGAGCGTTCGGCACAGCCCCGCGCAGAAGAAATAGGTAACGCCAGGCGGTGATGTCGTCGGCTAGAGGCGGTGATGTTGTCGGTTAAAGGCGGTGATGTTGTCGGCTAGAGGCCGACTGCCGCCTCGCCATTTGCCCAGTTCGGCCAACGCTTGCGGCTGTTTGCGGCGAGGCGGTGCATCAGCGCAATGGCGGCCGGGTCGTCATCGCCGGGGCGGGTTTCGATAGCGCCATCGTCGATCATTGCTTTGATGATTGCCCGACCGAGGTCGGTGCGGACAATAGTGAGCGTCCAGTCGGTGACGTTTCCAATGCCACCGGTCGAGATGTCGGCGTGTTCGGCTGCAAAGTCGGGGCAGTGCGTGCAACCAGTGCGGGTCCACGCATGGCATTCCTTCAAGTTGATCTCGTGATAGTCGCCGTTCTTCATCCAGATTTGGAAGACGCCTTTGATGTTCATCTTGGCGATGTCTTCCTTCTTCAACCCGTACTTGACACCGAAGAGCTCATCGAACATCGCGTCGTCGAAACTCTTCGAGCACAACAGGCCAATGTTGAGTTTGATGCGACGAGACACGGGCTTGCTCGCACCGCGATGCCACATCACGGGCGCCACCGAGGTTTGGCAGCTCATGCCGACGAGTCCGAGGTTCTGTAGCCCAGCGGCCTTGGCTTCGTCGTAGGCAATGGTGTTCGCCGAGTACGTGTAGCGACTGCCGGCGCCCCGCAACACTTCTTCGCGGTTCGTGGCGACCATCGGTACGGCCTTCCATCCGGGGGATCCGTCGGGAAGGTTCTCGACTCCGCTGGTGAGCGCACCGTCGATGATGTCGTTCTCGAGGCACCAGATGAGCATCGATGAGACGAGGCCGCCGTCTTGGCCCGTGTCATAGATAAATTCTTCGCTTGCCCGGACCAACAAGATGTCGGAGTAAATGCCGGCCATTTCGTCGTCTTCGCGGGTGCGCCCATGGAGGTGGACGTCGGCTTCTGTCTCCCACGACCGGAAGCGGGGGCACGCCTTGGTGCACTCGGTGCAGCCCTTGCCCTTGGCGTTGCCGAAGCCATGTGAGCAGTCGGCGAGGCCGAGTTCTTCTTCGATGTGGAACGGCACGTATTGGCCTGGCTCGTGCTTGTAGCCAATGACGTCGTGAGGGCAGACGATGACACAACCCGCGCAGCCAGTGCAGAGACCGGACGTGATCACCTCGTCGTAGAGCTCTTTCCACTGGAAGCTCCAGCTGTCATTCGGAGAAATTGGTTGTGTGATTGCCATGTTGTGGTCTCCGTTGCGTTGTTTGGCGTTCTCGACCGGCAGTGTCGAGCGAATTATGCCGCGAGTGGCCTTCCAAAGGGGAGCGTGTCGGTAAGGGTTCGGAGGTGCGTCTCGGCGTGTTCGCATGCTTTGACGAAGAGGTCGACGCCATGTCCAGTGAGGGTGCCCGCCACGGCGAGGGTCATCTCTCGGATCTGGTCGGTGTCATTACCGAGTGCTGCGAGCGTGGGGCCAGCGGCTGAGATGAAGTCGGGGACGACGATCGCACCAGCTCGTGACGCCACTGCCAGACCTCGAGGCGTGATCGTGAGGGGTTGGAGTCCAATGATGAGCTTTGCGTTGGTTCCGTCGAGGACCGCATGGTCGAGCACGGCGGTCTTCCCTCTGACCATGACGACGTCGGCTCCGGCGGTCAGTGCGGCACTGAGGTCGGATTGGACCTCGATCGAAACGTTGCCGAGCGCCGAAACGAGATCGACTTCTTCAGACTCGCTGGCGATGACGACCGATGCGCCGCCTCCGGCGCACGCCACCGCTGATGCAATGGTTGCCGCCCCGGCAGCATCGGCCGACACCGAAAGTGCTGGGCCAGCTTCGTCGGCCCCGATGCCCAGGCCGACTGAACCTGAGAAGGAGTGTGCGTTTGCCCAGGTAGCGAGTTCGTCGGCGAACGCAGCGATGGGGGATTGATCATCGCTCGCTCGGTCGTGGTTGAGCGCCGCCGCTGCACCGGCGGCGTCCAGGCCGTGTACTGCACAGGTGAATGTTGCGTGGCGGACGAGGTCGATCGTGGTTCGCTGCAGAACTTTCTTCGCGGTACGGATCGGGCCGACGAGGCTGGACGCTTCGGCAACGTCGACGATGGTGTAGCCATCCACGGACTCGAACTTTGATTCAGTCGTCATCACCGTCAGTCTGCCAGTTCGGGGCTCCGATCACCCTCGTCTCTTCTGAACGAGAGGCCGCAACGTCCTATCTGGTCGGGGTCGCGTGCCTCACGCGACCGGTAGAAGTAGCAAGCTCTGGGTCAACTCAGGAAGTCACAAACAAATCTGCAAGATGATATTGCAAAAAAATGCAAAGTGACATTGCATAAATGTGAAAGGTTGATATCCTTGCTGAGGTGAAGTACATCGAACGGGGTTTGGAAAAGCGACTTAAAGCGAGCTTCTCAGAGAGTCCCCTCGTAATTCTGGAAGGGGCTCGCGCAACGGGAAAGTCCAGTCTTCTTGAACACGCTCGATCCAGCGGATGGCTATCCGATATCCGCTCATTTGCAGACCCTATTGAGCTGGCTGCCGCAACCGCAGCGCCGCGTGAATACATCAACTCTCTTGCGAAGGGGACTGCCATCGATGAGGCTCAGCTTGCCGAAGAGGTGACTTTGGCGATCAAGGAGAGAATTGATCGAGATCCCTCTCCGGGGCAATTAATCTTGACCGGCTCTACTCGGCTCCGCCGCAATGCGCTCGGTGGAAGTGATCCATTCGCCGGTCGTGTCGGCTCTCCACCTGTGCTCGGGCCGCTCACGATTGGTGAGCTCCTGGGTAAGCCACACAACTTGGTCGAGCTGCTCTTCGCTTCCGATCTCACGGACTTGTCCGTGGGGCCTCCAATCCGGCGCTCGGACTTGCTTTCGCTCATTCAACGGCCTCGATTGCCTGGCTTGGTGTCGCTCTCCGATCATGAGGTCCAAGACCGAGCGACGAACTATGTCGACTCGATCACTCGGCTCGAAGCATTCGCGAGTCTCGACGTGCGGAACTTTGGAGCATTGGCGCGCTACCTCGCGGGACGCACTTCGACACTTGTGAACGTAGCTGAGTTCTCTCGCGATGTCGGAAGCGCCCGCGCAACGGTCGATGGGTACCTTGCGCATCTTGAAGAGGCGCTGCTCATTCATCGTCTGAAAGCGTGGCGTATCTCAAAGGACAAGTCAGAGACCGATCGTGCGAAGCTCCACTTCTTTGACTCAGGCCTTGCCGGAGCTATTGGACAGTTGCAACCTGAACAATCGCCGCAAGACCTAGGACGACTGGTTGAGACGTTTGTGGTTGGTGAGCTCGCCACACAAGCGGAGTGGTTGGACGAAGTCGTGACTTGCTATCACTGGCGCTTTAAGAACACAGACGAGGTGGATCTACTTCTTGAAGATAGCACTGGCCGCGTTGTCTGTATCGAGGTTAAGAGCGCAGAGGAGGTTTCTCTTTCGGACTTCAAAGGAATCGACGCGTTCAAGCGGAAATACCCGGATCGGTTTCACCGAGGCGTGATTCTGTTCGCCGGTTCCAAAGTTCTGCCATTCGGAGAAGACCGTTGGGCAATCCCATTCGCCGCATTGCGGGTTTTGCCAGATGAGAAACCGGACGATCCAGCTGCTTCAGTCATTGCACGCATCGCGCAGCGTCGCGCGGCTGCTTCTAGCAAAGATCGAGAGGCGCTAGAACGAAGAGATGCAATCGATCGAGCCATTGTGGACCAGCTCGAACAGCTTGGAAAGAGCAGCGGGTTGACCTACGGGATCACTACGGGTGGGAGGGAGTTCCAGTTGACCCGTGGACTCCAGCTTCAGGACCCTCGTACGCCGACGGTGAAGACTACCCTTGTGAATATCATGGTCGATGTCCTTAGAGACACGGCCAGCGTCCACATCGCCCTCCACTCTGTCAAACGATCGACCAAGGTGGTGGACACTGCACTGGGTGATGGTGATGCTTCGGAGGTCGTAGCTTCTTGGCTCGAACAAAGTGCGGATGCGATTGCCAATTGGTTCATAGCGTTCGACAAATCACAGCGACGCAGCTAGCGGCACTCGCACGAGCGTTCGCCGTCGATTCGTCTGCGCATAGCGAGAACCGTGTGGGTGGGACGGTGCAGAGAACGCTTCATGTGCGTTAGAAGATGATTGAAGGAAGTACGTTTGCAGTATGGACGTACTCAACCTGCTGAATAGCCACCGTTCGATCCGGAAGTTCACCGACGAGCCGATCGAAGACGATTTGGCCGAGTCGATTATCGGTGCTGGTCTGTCGGCGGCGACATCGTCGAATCTGCAGGGAACGACCGTTATCCGAGTTCGCAATCCCGATACCCGGGCAGCGGTCGCTGAACTCGCTGGCGGCCAGACCTATGTCGAAACCGCGGCGGCGTTCTTCGTATGGTGCGCCGACCTGCATCGTTCGGCTGTTGCCTGCGAGATGGCTGGCGGCGAATTCCACGGTGGGATGACCGAGCACTTCATCATCGCCGCCACCGACTGCGCCATCGCCGCGCAGAACGCTGTGGTTGCGGCCGAATCGTTCGGCCTTGGCATTTGCTACATCGGGGGCATTCGCAATGATCCGGCGCAGATGACCGAACTGCTCGACCTTCCCGACCAGGTCGTTCCGCTGTTTGGTCTGTGCCTCGGTTGGCCCGATCAAGACCCGGCATTGAAGCCGCGGCTTCCGCTTTCGGTGACGCTCAAGAACGAGACCTACGACGAGGCCGCTGATCGCGATGGCATCACGGCCTACGACGAGCAGATGCGCGAGTACTACCTCGAACGCACCGGCGGAAAGGTCGACCGCACGTGGTCGGCCGATATGAGTGCACTACTCGGCAAAGAGAGCCGCCCGCATATGAAGCCGTACCTCGACTCCCAAGGCATGAACCAAAAATAGCAAACGGTAGCAACGGGGTCTGACCCCGATCAGCCGGTGACAGGACGAGTGAGGTCTGACCCCTCGTTACGGGTCGAGGGGCGGTGCGTCGGGGGTTTCGCTCATCCGGGCGCCCATTTGGCCTGCGCCGGCGAAGTCGTGTTGACGCCACGCTTCGTACACCACGACCGCCACGGTGTTCGCAAGATTGAGGCTTCGATTGTCGGGTCGCATTGGTACCGCCAGTTGGTTTTCTGCCGGGAACTGGTCGATTAGCTCGGCCCCTAGCCCGAACCGTTCGGTGCCGAAGATGAACACGGCGTCCTCGGTAAACGCCACCTCGTCGTAACGGCGGGTCGACTTGGATGAGAAGGTGTACGTCGGCCCGGTCAGCGACGCGAGCGCTGTAGCGAAGTCGGGGTGGATGGTCACGTCGGCGAGCTCGTGATAGTCGAGGCCGCCACGTCGCAGGAGTTTGTCGTCGAGGCTGAACCCGAGCGGTTCAACAAGGTGCAGGTGAGCGCCGGTGTTCGCGCACAGGCGAATGATGTTGCCGGCGTTCGGGGCGATCTCTGGGTTGACGAGTACGACGTGGAAGGGCACGGGCGAACAATATCCCAGTGTCGGCGAAGTCCTAGTAGAACGTCCACATGGCAGACGAACTCGACCGGAGCCGATCACACATTGCAATGGTGCCCGACCAACAGTGGTCGACGACCGAGGGCTTGGCCGACCAATTTGGTGACGTGGTCGATGACAACTACGGCCGGGTCGACAACATCATGGCCATTCACTCGCTTAACCCCGCTGGCCTCGCGGCGCACAACGCGCTGTACCTGTCGGCAATGTCGGGCACGGCCACGCTTCGCAAGGTCGAGCGCGAACTCATTGCATATGTCGTGTCGACCGAGAACCACTGTCACTATTGACAGGTCCACCACGGGCGCGGTCTGCGTCGGTTGCTCAAGGACGACGAGCTGTTCGCTCGCATCGAAGCCGATTGGCGAACTGCCGAGCTGTCGCCACCTCGCCGAGCGATGCTCACCTATTCGGTGAAGCTCACCCATACCCCCGGCCAGATGACGTCGGCCGACGTTGAGGCGCTTCGTGAAGCTGGCTTTACCGACCGAGATGTTCTCGACATCGTCGAGGTCGTTGGGTACTACGCCTACGTGAATCGAATCGCCGATGGCCTTGGCGTGAAACTCGAAGACTGGGTCCCAGACGAGGACGGATCGATATGAAAAAGTTCGAAGGGAAGGTCGTTGCCGTGACCGGCGCAGCATCGGGAATGGGCGAGGCGTCTGCACGACTCTTTGCCGAGCTCGGCGCGACCGTGTCATTGATCGACATCTCGGAATCGGTCAACGCCGTCGCCGACTCGATCAGCGGAGCGGCGTTCGTGGGAGATGTGGCCGATTCGAAATTTTGTACCGAGACTGTGGACTCGATCGTTGCCGAACACGGACGCATCGATGTGTTGGTCAATGCTGCGGGCACCATTCACCGAGCTGATGCTCTCAGCACCGACGATGTCGATTGGGATCGGGTGATGGCGGTCAACGTGAACGGCACGTTCTACCCAAGTCGTGCCGCGGTTGGTCACATGGCCGATGCCGGTGGGGGAGTGATCGTCAACTTCGGGTCGATCTGGGGCGGTGTTGGATCTGTCGGAGCGGCGGCGTACT
>CALHXU010000152.1 GCA_938040365.1 uncultured Acidimicrobiales bacterium | reverse complement strand
GCCCAAGCCAACGAAGCTCAATCCGGCCGCGACGAGGATGACGGCGCCGAGGTCGGCGGTTGCCTGCACCCAGACGGGGGTCATGGCGTTTGGGATGATGTGTTGGCCAATGACTCGGTGGTTGGGAACGCCGAGCGCTTGGGCGGCTTTGACGTAGGGGCGTTCGCGAAGGCTCAAGACTTGTGCGCGGATCTGGCGTGCGTACCAGGGCCACCACGAGACGGTGATTGCGATGATCGTGTTTCGTGTGCTCGGGCCGAGGGATGCAGCGACGATCACGGCGAGGAGAAGCGGCGGGAACGCCAGGAACATGTCGGTGATACGCATAAGCGTTTCGTCGATCCACCTGCCGAAGTATCCGGCTGTTGCACCGATGACGACGCCGATGACCACCGAGACCGAGACAACACCGAAGGCGATGAGCAGCGCAGTGCGGGCGCCGAACAGCAGGCGGGCGACGACGTCTCGGCCGACGTCGTCGGTGCCGAGCCAGTTGGTCGAGTTCGGCGCCATGAGCCGGTTCGGCAGGTCTGGTGTGCCTCGCCCCTGATCGGCGAACGGCGTGATGACCGGCGCCAAGACGGCGACGATGACATAGAACGTAATAATCGCGAGGGCAGCGAGCCCGAGTTTGTTGCGGCGGAACCGCCACAAGGTGCCGCCAGGGTGTTGGGTGCCGCGGCCGGTGAATCCGGAGAGCACGGCGGTCATGACAGCTGCACCCGAGGGTCGATCTTTGCGTGCAGCAGGTCCAGTAGCAGGTTGACTACGACGTAGACCACGGTGATGACGAGCGCCCCGGCGGTAATGACGGGGAAGTCGAGCCGCTGGATTGCACTCGTGAGGTAGCTGCCGATGCCCGGCCAACCAAACACCGCCTCGACGAGGAACGCCGATGACACCGAGAAGGCGAATGTCAGCCCGAGGATCGTGAGTGCTGGCGCCAACGCGTTCTTGAGCGCCAAGCGGTAGAGCACGGTTCGTTCGGGCACGCCGGCGAGGCGGGCGGCTTCGATGTAGGGCTCGGCGAGCACGTCGATCATCGATGAGCGAATGAGGCGGGTGGTGAGCCCGAGGGGGAAGAGCGCCATAACGGTGACGGGCATGGCGAGGTGTCGCAACACGGCCCACACATTCGACGGGCTTGCCGACAGGATCGAGTCGATCAGGAAGAAGCCGGTCGGCTCGTTGAACGACACGTCGGCGGGCAGCCGCCCCGAAAGCGGAAACCAGCCCAACCGGCTTGCGAAGAACAGTTGCAACAGCAGCGCCGCCCAGAACACCGGTATCGAAACGCCGGTCACGGCGAGAAGCCGCAGTGAGGTATCGCTCGCTTTGTTCTGGCGCGCAGCGGCACGCACCCCGAGCGGGATGCCGATGACCATCGACAAGAACGTGGCGAGTAGGGCGAGTTCGAGCGTGGCGGGGAACCGATCGACGACGTCATCGAGGATTGGTTGGCGCGTGGCGAACGAGATTCCGAGGTCACCGCGGGAGAGTTCGCCGAGGTACGACACGTATTGCTCGACGAGCGGCGCGTCGAGTTTCAAATCTTGGCGCACCTGTTCGACTTGGGCTGGTCGGGCCCTCGGCCCTGCATATAACGCTGCGGGGTCCGAGGGCACCAAACGAGCGACCACGAAGGTGATGGTGATGACTCCGAGGATCACGAGCAGGCTCGTGAGGAGTCGTCGAACCAGGTAGGGCACGACTACAGCCTTGCCGTATTTCTAACCTCGTGAGAGGTCGTGGAACTGAACGACGTTGGCGTATGCCGGGTTGGGTTCGAATCCGTTGATGTCATCGGCGATGACCGAAATCTCCGGGACGTCGAGCATGAAGACCGCAGCATTGTCGTCGATCAATAGCTGCTGTGCTTCTTGGAACAACTCGATTGCGCCGTCGAGGTCGGTTGCCGTGATTGCGTCGGCTTCGAAGATGAGGTCGTCGAAGTCGGGGTTGGCGTAGTAGCCCAAGTTGAAGAACGGCTCTTCTTCCGAAGCGAACAGGGTGAACAAGAAGTCGTTCGGCGTCACGAATGTTGGGAACCAGAACAGGGTGAAGATGTCTTGTGCGTTCGCTGGGTCGGACTGTGCTAGTTCGAGGCGTGCGTCGAAGGTGAGCGGGTCGAGCACGAGGTCGATGCCGATCTCGGCGAGGTTCGCCTGCCAGACGGTGCCGATCTGTTCTTGCTCGATGGTGCCGGCGTCGTAGCTGTAGGTCAGCTCGGTGCCTTCAGCGCCGGCCGCAGCGACGAGCGCAGCTGCTGCTTCGAGATCGGTCTCGGGCAGGTTGAGGCTGTCGGATGAGCCGAACACGGTCTGGGGGACGATGCCCTGTGCTCGGGTTCCTTCGCCACCGAAGAGTGAGGTTTCGACGTCGTCGTATGGGAACGACAGCACGAGCGCTTCGCGCATTTCGGGAGAGAGGCGTTCGTGGTTGAGGGCGCCGAACAGGTTGGTCATCGAGAGCCCGCGGGTGACGGCAACACCGTCTTGTCCGTCGAGTGCGTTGTAGCTGTCGAATGGCAGGTTGTAGGTGAAGTCGGCGTCGCCGCTTCGCACG
>CALHXU010000151.1 GCA_938040365.1 uncultured Acidimicrobiales bacterium | reverse complement strand
GCGATCATTCCTTCGACGACGCCGTGGGCAACCAGTTCGCTGCCGTCGGGTCGAGCGAGCAACGCAACCGTACGGAAACGAGCAGTGCGCTCCTCTACGGGAACGCCTTCGAGCACCGACAGGGTCTTCGCGACGTTGTCGGCATAGGTCGCGCCCTCGCCGGCGAAGCGAGCGGTGTACACACCGGGAGCGCCATCGAGGTGATCGATCTCGAGGCCGGTGTCATCGGCGATCGCTGCGAGGCCCGTCGCGTCAGCTATCGCCTTGGCCTTCAGCCGAGCGTTTCCTTCCAGGGTGTCGGCGTCCTCGACCACATCGGGGATCTCTCGCGGTCGTGGTTGAATCTCGACGACATCTTCCATCAACAACGCAATCTCGGCGACCTTGTCGGGGTTTGCGCTCGCCATGACCACGACGGGCAACCCACGAGCCCCTTCGCTCGCCATTAGCGACCGGGTAGCTCGGCTGGCGGCGTCGACAGAAGACCGCGCTGTGCCTCGGTGATCGTCGAAATGCCCGACGCCGCGAGATCGAGCATCTCGTTGAGGCGGACACGATCGAAGACCGCACCTTCGGCGGTGCCTTGCACCTCAATGAAGTTTCCCGCGCCGTCCATGACGACGTTCATGTCGACCTCGGCGGTCGAATCTTCGATGTAGGGCAGATCGAGGACCGGGGTGCCCTCACATACGCCAACCGAAATCGCCGCGCACTCGGTCGTGATCGGATTCTCTGCCAACTCGCCTGCGACCATCAAGCGCGTGATTGCATCGTGGAGCGCAATGTACCCACCGGTGATCGACGCCGTTCTGGTGCCACCGTCGGCTTGCAACACATCGCAGTCGATCACGATCTCTCGTTCGCCAAGGACCGACATGTCGACAACGGCACGAAGCGAACGACCGATCAGGCGTTGAATCTCTTGGGTACGCCCCGACGTTCGGCGGCGAATTCGTTCGGGACTCGAACCTGGGAGCATCGAGTACTCGGCGGTGACCCAGCCCTTCCCCGTGTTCTGCATCCATCGGGGCACGCCCTCAGAAACCGACGCCGTGCACAGCACCCGAGTCCGACCAAATGAGACGAGCACCGAACCCATACAGGTATCGACGAAGTCTCGGTGAAAGGTCAGGGGACGTAGTTCGTCGTTCGTGCGTCCATCCGGACGTGCCATGTCGTGCTCCAGTGTTGGGTGGGCGCACGGAGGTCCCGAGCGCAGATTGAATCTAGGACAAAACCAGACCCGTCCCAGAACCCGATTCTCTTTTGTGACCCGATGGTCACGGTTCGAGAACGGGCCCTGGGACGGACTGTTGCTGGAGACTTAGTTCTAAGCGAAATCACCTGGGCCCGAGCGGCCCGTCGCCGAAGGCGACAAGAGCGTGAGACGGGCCGAAGGAGCGGAGTCGTCCGATCTGACGCGGAGCGCCTATCGACTCAGATCCGAGGCGATTTCAACGAGGTCGGCGAAAGCGTCGAACTCGTCGGTGTCGATGCGGCGAGCGAGCGAGTCGGCCTCTTGGGCAAGTGCGTCGAGGTCGACATCGTCGGCGTACGGGTTGTCCCGAAGCACCTCGGCATAGGCAGCGACGACGGTCGCTTGTTGAAAGCTCGTCGACGTGTCGACCCAACGAGCGTCGAGGTCTCGCATGTCGATGTCCTCATCGATCTCGATGACCTCGCCGGTGTTGGGGTCCTGCCAGCGAAGGTTCACGATGCCGAGTTCGGCACGGTCATCGATCGTAATGTCCCGATCGAAGACCACTTCGTAGATCGCAGTTGCTTGGTGGCCAGCACCGAGCTCGCCGGCATCGACATCGTCGTTGCGGAAATCGTCGTCACGTACCGCACGGTTCTCGTAGCCGATGAGGCGATACTCGTCGACGACCGCAAGGTCGAAGGCGACCTGGACCTTTGCATCGATCGCCGCGGTGATCAGCGTCGACGTGAGGTCTTCTGAGAAGAGCCGCTCGGCCTCATCGATGCTGTCGACGTAGGCGAAGAACCCGTCGCTCTGGTCGGCGAGTTGTTCCATCGTCGTGTCGTTGAAACCGTTCAAGCCGTAGCCGACCGTGACGAGGCCAATACCCGCATCGGCGTCTCGGCGGAGCTGCTGGGCAAGGTCGTCGGCGTTGGTGACGCCTGCATTGGCAATGCCGTCGGAGGCAACGATGACTCGGTTGACGCCATCTTCACGGAATGCATCGCGGGCAAGGTCATAGCCGGCCCGAAGGCCCGATTGCAGGTTGGTCGAACCGCCTGCTCGCATTCCGTCGATCGCATCGAGAATCTCGTCTCGGTCGCGAATCTCGGTTGGCTCGAGGATGATGCCCGAATCGCCCGAGTAGGTCACGATCGCCACGGTGTCGTCACGGTCGAGTTCTTCGACGAGCAGGGTCAGCGATTCCTTCACGAGGCCGAGACGCTGTGGAGAGTCCATCGAGCCCGAGGTGTCGACGACGAAGGTGAGTGCGACCGGCTGACGCTCGTCAGCTTCGATCTCGGCTGCCTTCACGCCGACTCGTACGAGCCAGGTGTCGTCATCGAACGGTGATGGACCGCCATCGACCTGAACATCGAGGCCGTCTCGGGGTGCGTCATAGCCGTAGTCGAAGAAGTTGACGTACTCCTCAACACGCACCGACTCCCGAGGTGGAAGCTGGCCCTGTTCGACGAAGTTACGGCCGACGGTGTAGCTGCCGGTGTCGACGTCGAGTGAGAAGGTCGAGAACGGATCGAAGCGGGTGTCGATGAAGGTACGAATGCCATAGTCGGTGAATCGAGGGTCGGAATTGCGTGGGTTCACGACCGGTTCTTCGTCGAGTTCAGCCGGGTCGACGGTTCCGAATAGGCCGCCGCCCTCGCCCTGTGCAATTGCTTGCTCGGCGTCGCCGGAGGCCCGAAATTCCTCGACCAGCGCAGACTCTTCATCGTCGCTCGAGCGTTCGGGGACAAAAGCGTCAGCCCCACTATCTTCGTCCTCCATGGCTTCTTCATCCTCCATGGCCTCTTCTTCGTCTCCCATGGCTTCTTCTTCGAAGTCATCGGTCTCGACGAAACTCTCTTCGGCGTCTCCGCCGCTCGTGGCGTTGTCGGTAAGCCCAGCGCCGTCGGAGGTGTCGCTTGCTGCGTCGGTCACCGAGTCTGCGCTGCTGCCACAGGCGGCTGCGATCAGCGTGATTGCGGCGAGTAGGGCGAGGAGCTTGTTTTGTGAACCAGCTGCTCGGGAGCCCTTTGCGTTCGGTTCAGAGACTTGTGCGTTCGTGTCGGAACCGTTTGGGTTAGTGCGTTGGGTAGTCATGATCGTTCTACGCACAAGATCGGAATGTGGTTCCCCGGCTGAACCAACTTTCTCACCAGAAACCTCTCCAAACCAGCAACAGCATTGAAAAATCAATGCCTTTAGCCGGGAGAAAATGTGGCTCCCGGCACGGCAATATCGATAGTTCCGACGAACGCAGCCCGCATTTCTCGTTCGCGCAAGGCAGCGTCGTGGCCCGGAGGGACATGGGTCAAAACCAGCGATCGGATTCCAGCCGCCGTCGCCCGCTCCCCCGCCTCTTTGCCCGATACGTGGGGAATACCCTGACCCTCAAGTTCGACCGGAAGGGTCGTTTCGTACAGCATCAAATCGATCGGTGCGCCGAACGCTTCGGGGCTCCACGCTGGTCCGGTATCAGCCGAGTACCCAATTGCCGATCCGCCCGATTCCATCCGCATCGCCAACGTCTCGACGGGGTG
>CALHXU010000150.1 GCA_938040365.1 uncultured Acidimicrobiales bacterium | reverse complement strand
GAAGTCCCCACCGGACAACTCTTCAGTGCCCAAAATGTCGCTCAGCCCGCCACCCATGGTTGGGCCGCAGGTGGCGGGCTGAGCGACATTTTGGGCACTGAAGAGTTGTCCGGTGGGGACTTCGTCCGGTCGATGAAACAGGTCGTCGACGTGTTGTCACAGGTCGCGGTGGTGACCGAGAACCCAACGACGAGGTCGACGGCCTACGCGGCGATCGATTTGGTGCGCCGTGGCATTGTCGATGCGTCGGTCGAGATCGGAGACGGCCTCGACCCAGCCGAGGTTGAAGACGATGCGCAATGGTGATCGAGCGCGGCCTGGCTTGGGCTGGTCTGTGATGCGAAGTGGGGACGCTCGATGGTAATCGAGAAAGGTAGAGACTGGGGCGAGCGTGGCGTCGTCGATGTTTCGGTGCCGTTGGTCGATTCTGATGCTGGACTCGCTGACTTGTTTTCGGTCGAGGTTGTGGATGAGGGTGCTTCTGATTCGCTGCGCCTCGTTGGGCCGAGTGTCGTTGGACTCCTGCCGTACTTGGGCGATGCGTCGAACCCGCGGTTGGCGAGCGGCGGGCTGGCACGGACGGTCGGTGCTCGCGGCTCTCGCGAGGCGCTGCTCGGTAAGGAACGAGCATTGCTGCCGATCGATCTTGGCGTGGTGACCTTCGATCGGGATACCGAATCCAGCCGTCATGTTGTCGTGGCGGCTGGTTTGGTCGTGTGTAACCGGTTCTGGTCAGGGACTATCGAGGGTGCGATGAACGCCGCGTTTCTGGGCGAGTGGAATGTTGCTCCGGGTGGACATCCTAACGATGGCCGGTTCGATGTGATCACGGCCAATCTGTCGCTCGCCGACCGGTTCAAGGCGCGAAAGCGTTTGGCGTCTGGTTCCCATATTCCTCATCCCGATATCTCGATTCGGCGCTTGAAGGCTGCCGAGTTTGCGCCTCGTGCAGGCACATCGGTGTGGATCGATGGACGTCGGTATAGCCCTGCGAGCACACTGCATCTGTCCGTGTTTGCCGACGCGGTGTCGATCGCGATCTGAAAGTTCGAGATAATCCGTCGGAAAGCGCAATTTCGGCCATATCATCGCGCTCCGTGACCCCGTACGAGGCCGAAGAGTTCACCACAACCGAACAAGATGTTCTGCGTCGTTATTTTACGAACCTCGACCAGCCTGTTTTTGCGCTTGTGAACCTGCCCGAGGTCGTAAAGGGCGCACTCTTTGCTCGCTATTCGAGAACCGCCAAGAGTCTCAGGCGGCTGTTTCTCGATGAGTTCCTCGATGATCTCGACGTAAGCGGAGATGAGAGCGTCGACGCCACGACGGGGATGCGTCGAGCAGAGGAACTGTACGACCGTGTGTTCTTCCAGTACGGCGATGACAGCGTGGCCCAGCTCGGCGGGGTACACCTCGCCTGTGAGCAGGCGTCGAACGTTCTGACGAAGATTCTCGAGTGGGGCCGCATTATGAGCTACCTCGAGCAGTCGACGCGTTATATCCGCTATGACCAGCGCAGCGAGGGTCGCTACCGGTACTTCCGTGATCCAGATGTTTTGAACTCGGTTCATGGCACCCGTTACGTCGGTGAGATCGACCGGATGTTCGATATCTACAGCAGCCTCATTCCAGTGATGGAGCAGTTCTTCAAGAACGCGGTTCCAAAGCGCACGACCGACGCGGACATTGCCTACAAGATGGCTATTCGGGCGAAGGCGCTCGACTCGATTCGTGGGCTGCTGCCGGCCGCTGCGTTCTCGAACGTTGGTATCTATGGCAGCGGGCAAGCCTACGAGGCGCTGCTGTTGCGCATGCGTGCGAGTGCGCTTCCCGAAGCTCAGATGTATAGCGACATGATGCTTACCGAGCTGCGCAAGGTCATCCCGTCGTTCCTCAAGCGAGTCGACTTGGCCGACCGGGGTCAGCTCACGTCGGACTACATGGCGATGAATAAGGGCGCTGTCGACGAACTCAGCAATCGACTGCTCGACGTGTCTGCGCCTGCTGCCACCGAGTCGTCGGTCGATCTGGTCGACTTTGATCCCGATGCCGAGGTAAAGCTCGTCACCGCAATGTTGTATCCAACGTCGTCGTTGAGTGAGCGTCAGATTGTCGATCAGGTCCACAAGATGACCGTCGATGAACGCCTTTCGGTCATGCGGGCCTACGTGGGCGACCGCACCAATCGACGTCATCGTCCAGGGCGTGCGCTCGAGCGGGTCGACTACCGCTTCGACGTCCTCGGTGACTACGGCGCGTTCCGAGATCTTCAGCGGCATCGCATGTGCACGATCGAATGGCAACAGTTGTCCACTCGACATGGCTATGTAATGCCCGAGGTGATCGAGATGGTTCGCAAGACAAACCAGTTCACCGACGTGATGTCTCGCTCGGCCGAATTGCACGATGCCTTGGCTGCGGACTTTCCCGCCCAGGCCCCGTACGCCGTCTCGTTGGCCTATCGCATGCGCTACTCGATGCAGATGAACGCACGCTCGGCCATGCACATTCTTGAACTTCGCTCTGCGCTGCAGGGCCACCCCACGTATCGGTCGGTCGCCCAAGACATGCATCGTCTGATCAGCGAGCGTGCTGGTCACAAGGCCATTGCCGAGATGATGATCTTTGTCGACCACTCCGAGGATGCAGATCTCGAGCGCCTGAATGCAGAGAATCGGGCAGCAAAGCGGTCGCAATGAGCATCGCTGACCTGCTAGAACGACGTGAATCTCATGACGTGACAGAAAAAGGTTTGGGGGATGGTCGCACTACGCCCGCGAAGTGCTTATATTCCACACTGCTAGAACTCATTACTGCGAGGAACAATGGCTAACCAAGAGTCTGAACATTCTGACGAAGGTTTCGACGAAATCATTGGCGACGTCGTCGACGGTGGGGACCCCGATGAGGAATCACCCGACATTGATCCTGACATCGACCCCGACGACCCCGACGACATCGATGAAGATGACGACGATATCGAACTCGACGAGGACGAACTCGACGACGAGCTCGATGCCGCTGCGCTCGGCCTCGACGACGATGACGATGATCTCGACGACGATGACGACGAAGATGAAGACGGCGTTGAACCTGCCCGCAAACCAGGCGATGACGAAGAAGAAGACGATGACGATGAGGTCGAAGCCGACCTCGATGCCATTTTGAAGGATCGTCTCGATTCGGGCGACGACGAAGAAGACGACGAGGACGAAGACGACGAGGGAAAGCCCGCAAAGAAACCGGCGCCAGCAAACCCCGACGAGGTACCCGCAAAGGCCGAGGACGAGCGGACGTGCGAGTCGTGCTGGTTGATCAAGCCGTTCATCCAGTTCCCCGATGACGGCGTGCACTGCATCGATTGCTCCTAGCTTGCTACCGTCCGTGTGCGCTGTTGGCGACGCGGTAACCTTGGCTTATGGCATCGAAAGATCAAGACCCCACCGAACAGCTCTTGGAGTTCTTCCTCTACGCGCCCGTCGGGCTTGCGCTCGAAGCGGTCGATAATCTTCCCAAGTACGTCGAGCGGGGCAAGAGCCAGGTGACGATTGGGCGCTTCCTCGCAAAGACCGCAGCGAAGCGCGGTACGGCAACGCTCGAGACCGCCGGTGAGCGAGTCATGAACGACATTGGCCAAATCTTTGTCGACTTCTTGGGCATCGATCTCAACGTTGATGACGCTGAAGGCGAATCGGTCGTAAACGAGGTGACCACCCCAGCAGAGCCGTCGGTGGACCTACCGATTAATGAGTACGACAGTCAAGCAGCGGCTCAGATCGTCAAGCTGCTCGTGCAGCTGACACCTGAGGAACTCGAACAGGTCAAAGACTACGAAGCGGCTAACCGCGCTCGAGTGACGATCGCGCGCAAGATCGAACAGTTGCAGAAGGCCAACTAGTGGCGCCGACGGCCATCGACATCGGCCTGCGTGATGGCCTACCTGGCGATGTTGCGTTCTTAGCTGCGGCGCACCGCAGCGGCCAAGACGCCGTAGCCGACGCTCGAGGTGGCAGGCTCGACACCTTGATGCGAGGCCACGGAGAACCGATCGAGGACAGCTTCTCTGAGCTCTTGTCGGACGTGAACACGTCGATCACCATCGGTGAGGTTGACGGCGTTCCGGTCGGCTACATGGTTACCACGATCGAAGCCTTGCGTTCCGGCGAACAACTGTCGGTAATCACCGACTTGTGGGTCGAACCTGCCGCCCGTGGCGTGGGGGTCGGCGCAACGCTCATGTCACATGCGATGGATCAGGCACAACGTGCAGGCTCGATGGGAATCGACGCTCGCGCATTACCCGGCGACCGGGTCACGAAGAACTTCTTCGAGAGCTTCGGACTGGTGGCACGCACCATCGAGGTGCACAAGCCGCTCTAGGCGCTGCGCGTTGTTTCACGGCGCTTTGGAGCGTCTTATTCCTCTTCGTTCGATGCTGCTGGTGTCGAAGCCTCTGTGGGCTCCTCTGGTTCGCTCAGAGCCGCTGCTGGCGCTGGCTGGGCAGATTGTGCTGCTGGAGCCTCAGGTGCTGGTTCAGGAGCGTCCACGACCGGTGGCGGTGGTGGTACGGGGGCCTGTGGCTTGGCGGGCGGAGGCGTCGTAGCTGGCGCAAACAGAGCTGCGATGTGTGGGACGCGCTTTGCCAACTTCTTGACCGTTCCCTCGAGTTGGGGTGTGACCTTCTTTGGCAAGGCCACGGGTTGGACGAGTTGGCGGACAGGTGAGTACGCAACCGCATCGAGGACGGTCGCCCAACGCTCAGCCATGGTGTCCTCGTCCATCGACGCACTCGCTGCTGCGGCGAGTTTGTTCGCAAGGTCGGCCGGCAACGGCGAGCCAGCCTTTGGTGGACGAGACGAATCGCGCAAGGCACGCACCGTGCGTCCCTCTTTGATCATGGCGTCGAGCTCGCTCAACCATTTGCCATGTTCAGCGTCAACCCGAGCGGTCAGGCCATCTTTCAATTGTTGGGCAAGTGCACGACTCTCGTCATCTTTCGCACCGTTGTCGGCTGCGACTACGACCTTGCGAATGTCGCGCAGGTCGACCTCGCCAATTCCAGCGAGGGCTGCCTCGGCGTTGTCGCGCCACTCTGCGCTCCGGAGGCGGGGGAGAAGGTTCTCGCCAACCGCCTCGAGAATCTTCGGCGGAATTTCGGGTTGCCCCGTGGCAGCAGCGGCCTTGTTCTGTGCCTCGACCACGTTTCGTACGCCGGGGACACCATCACGAAGAACGATCCGGGCGAGTGGACGTGCCATTTCGGGCAAGTCGTTGAGTACAGCATCTCGATGCACGCGCCGTGGACGAAGTCGCTTTGCTTTCGGACGTGCGGGGCCCTTATCGCGACGCGGACGTCCTTCGTTACGCCCTCGCTTGTTGCCGTCGCGGTTTGCACCGCGGCCCTCGCCGAGGCTTTGACCACGGCCGCCGTCACGACCACCATCTCGGTCACCGCGTCCTCGACCCCGGCCGCCATCGCGACCACCTTCACGGTCACCGCGTCCTCGACCTCGGCCGCCATCTCGGTCACCGCGTCCACGGCCTCGACCGCCATCTCGGTCACCGCGACCGCGTTTGCCAACGAGTTGGGTGGTAACGCCACCAGCATCTTTGCCCGAACCAAGAATTTCGAGGGTCTGTTTCTCTACTCGCTTCGCTTTCGGAGGAAGTACGCCGGTGATGAAGACACCGTCGACAGCGAATTCGGCGTCGACCCTAACGACGTCGCCGACCGCGGCTCCTTCATAGAGCAGAGCCCCATCGAGCTCGCCCTTGGGCTGTTTCGCCCCGGCTTGCCTCCAGGTGTAGCTGCCATCATCGCGTTTACTGGTGAGTTCGACTTCGAGACGTCTCGACATAGCCGCCAAATGTAGCTGCTCAAAACGTGGCGCCGGTAATTCGGTGCGACATAGTAATGAGATGGCGAAAGGCGTACGTGTCGATGTGTGGTTATGGTCGGTTCGCATCTACAAGACGCGATCGTCCGCGAACAGTGCGTGTGCTGCCGGAAACGTCCGTATCGATGGTGCGGTGGTCAAGCCTGCAAAGACGGTAACTCCGGGCCAGACGGTGACTGCTCGGACCCGCGGTCGGGTTCGGATCGTCGAGGTTGTGGAACTGCACGCGAAGAGGGTCGGCGCCGAAGTGGCTGAGGCGGCATATATCGATCACAGCCCGCCGGTCGAGCCGCGAAGCCCAAAGGTAGGGCCAGCGGGCGTCCGCGAGGCGGGTTCAGGTCGGCCAACAAAGCGTGACCGTCGCCAGATCGACAAGCTGCGCGGACGATAAGTCCGACCGATTGCTCAGTCGCTAGGCTCGGTTTATGCCTGCGACCGACCTCGATCCGCGAAACCTTCCTGACGAGATACTCGCGTTTTTGGGCGAGTGGCACCTTGCGACCTTCACGATCGTAAAGGCCGACCACACACCCCATGTCACACCGGTCGGCGTTACCTACGACCAAGAAGATGGCATCGCTCGCGTCATTACGTGGGCCGACTCATGGAAGGCAAAGCACGTCGCCTCGCTCGGGACCGCAGCGGTAGCGGCGTGCATGGTCGATGGCCGCCGTTGGGTCACACTGTCGGGCACCGCAACGGTAACGAGCGATCCTGCTCGTGTTCAGGCGGCGGTTACGGCCTACGCGCAGCGGTATCGAATGCCGAAAGAACGAGATGATCGGGTTGCGATCGAGATAGCGGTCTCGCGCGTCGTTGGTGCAACGTAACGCCGAAACCGAGGGCTAGGCGGCTTGCTGCTCCTGAGTCGGGACATCGACCGCTTTGATGATCTGGATGCCGACGATGTCGTTCACGTTTCCGTTGATGCTGTCGCGGTCGCGAGTTGCAGCGAGCACAATGCCGTCGTCGGGAAGCGGTTGCAGCTCAACCACGGTGATCCAGCCCTTTGGGTCATCGGCGTTCTTGTTCACCACATCGCCGGGTATGACGTCTCGCATTCGACTCTTCATGACTTGAACCATTTTGCGCTGCATGAGGACCAATCGGTTCCCACTCCCATTTCATGAGGGTCAGATCATAAGGGCCAGATCATGAGGGTCAGACGGGAGGGCCCGGCTTTTGAGGTCGATGACCTACGTTGAGACAACGAGTGTGGGTTAGCGTTAATAAGATGCGCATTGAAGCGGTCCCCATTGGCGACAATCCACCCGAGGACATCAACGTCGTCATCGAAGTTCCCGTCGGCGGCGAACCCATCAAGTATGAGCTTGATAAGGCGAGTGGAACGCTCTTCGTCGACCGCTTTCTCTACACGCCGATGCGGTACCCGGGTAACTATGGCTTTGTGCCTCACACCCTGTCCAAAGACGGTGACCCAATCGACGTGCTCGTGTGCAACACACGGGTAATCGTGCCTGGGGCCGTCATCAATTGCCGGCCCATCGGAGTACTCCTCATGGAAGATGATGGCGGGTTTGATGAGAAGGTGCTTGCCGTCCCGAGCAGCGACGTATCCCGTCGCTACGAGTCGATCGCGAACTATACCGACCTCCCCGCGATCACGACCGAGCAGATCCATCACTTCTTCGACCACTACAAAGATCTCGAACCGGGCAAATGGGTCAACATCGCTCGTTGGGGCGATGCCGACGAAGCGAAGCAGATGGTGAATGAGGCGGTCGAGCGCGCTGCTGCACCAAACGCCGCCGACTAGCTCCTCAACCAGAGCGCAAGGCGTCTCGTGAGCGGCGGCATCACAAACCACGACAATATGGCTACGCCGCCGGCGTTACCGATGAGGGTCGCGACTGGGCCTGAAAGATCGGGAAGCGCGAGGTCTCGGACGTATCCAACCGCGAGCGCAGTTGGATAAAGCGCGAGCAAAATGAGCGCTGCCGACTTCCACGTCTTGACGGGTCGATCGCTTTGGGTATCGAACCAGCCGGCGAAGCCGCCGACGATATTGAGCGTTCGGTCGTCCTTGAGAAGCGGTCTAATTCGTTCGAGCGTTGTCTTTCGCTCCTCTGATCCCAGCCAACCGTCGAGGCTCGGCCGGTCGGCGAAGGTAAAGACAATGATCTCCTCGTCTTGCACTCCCTGCGTTGCGGGATGGTACTCACATCGCAAGAACCCGGGAAAGCGTGAGACGACGCTGTGCAGCCGGTCGTATTCAGCGACAAAAGCTGCCTCGACCGTCTGTGCATCGAGCACGCCGCGTGGGCTATCGGGCTCGAGTGATGCCAGTCGGAACGACGCAACTGCGGTAACGGAGTGTTCGAGGTTTCTCGCAGCTAACACCTGCTCGCGCGGGTGACCGAGAAAGATATCAGGCTCTCGGGCAACCATTTCGGACCGGACCGAAGACGACAGCCAGGCGTCGAGTTCGTCGCGCGTTCTGAATTCGTACACCACGACCCACTCGTTTGGGTGATCAGGGCCGGGTGGCTGAACCTCGCTGCGAACAAAACCTGGGCTTTCCGACGCAAGCCGGACGATCTCGTTGAGCCACCGTTCGGCCGCTCTTGCCTGCTGGTCTTTTGCGGATCTGGCAACGATGACGGTCGCTGTCCGCGGCGCATTCATGGCCCGAGTATACGGACCGACCAGCGGCGAACTGTCAGAGACCCGGTGTAGGTATAAGAGCTCAGAGCTTCTCAGCAGCTGACGAGATCTATCTTGCGAATGGGAGGAGGCCTGCTCGCCGGCTTTCCGCCATGTAGATTAGGTAGACATTATATCATTTTGGACTTATAATTGAAATTCACACAACGAAATGAGGAGCCAAATGCTGAAGAAAGGAACCCTATATGGGTTGTTGAGTACACAAATGAGTTCGAGAGCTGGTGGAGCGACCTGAGTCAGAGTCAGCAAGAAGCCCTTACCGAACGAGTGAATTTACTCGCTGAGACTGGACCTGGACTCAAACGGCCGGTCGTTGCTGATATCACGACTTCTCGGCACCCGAACCTCAAGGAGCTCCGGGTGTCGAGTGCTGGTGCACTGCGGGTGCTCTTTGCTTTTGATCCGCGCAGGCACGCGATCCTGCTCATCGGTGGCGATAAGAGTGGTCAATGGACTCAGTGGTATCGAAGCGCTATCCCCCAAGCCGATGAGCTCTATGACGAACACCTTCGCGAATTGCATTCTGAGGGACTGTTCGACCCTCCCCCTTGAAGATTGGAACCCACACAATGCCGTCAACAAAGAACTTCAACACCCTGAAGGCCAAAGTAGAGGCGCGACCCGGCGCCGAAGAAAGGCTCGAGCAACTCCGTCAGGACACGCTTGCAGAAATCGGACTCTATGAACTTCGGCGGGCCCTCGAAGTATCGCAAGTCGATTTGGCCGCAGCGCTTGAAATTTCACAATCCGCAATCTCTCAGTTGGAGAGTGGCCGAGATGTCAAAATTTCGACCCTCGAGAACTATGTTGGGCAACTCGGCGGCCGCGTCCGTATTAGCGCGGTGTTCAACGAAACCGAAATTCCGATTTCCCTCAATCGCTAGTTCTGAGACAGAAGCTGCACGGAATGTGAACAGTTGCGTTTTTGCAGACGGTTCGGGAGTAGGAAATTTGGATGCCGGGTTCAAGTCCATTGTGAACACGACACTGAAACGAATCCTCATCGGCATCGTCTGGGCATCAGCGGTCATTGGCTGGGTGATCTACCAGCGCTCCACCGGGCTTGGCACAATCGGCGCGCTCCAGAACTTCATCGACGTCGCACGCGGCGCATGGTGGGCGCTCCTCGCCTTCGTCTTGGTCTATGCAGCACGCCCCCTCGTGCTTTTCCCGGCCACACTCCTGACGCTGGCAGGCGGATTGTTGTTCGGACCGGTTCTCGGCATTGCAGCCACGGTCGTGGGCGCCAATGCTTCGGCGATGGTGGCGTACTGGATTGCACGTTCGCTCGGCTTTGAGCCAAAAGATGACCCCGAATCAGCTGGCCTTATGCGCCGCTGGGCAACTCGGATGCGACAGGAGAGCTTCGTC
>CALHXU010000149.1 GCA_938040365.1 uncultured Acidimicrobiales bacterium | reverse complement strand
GGCGTATCGGCGTTGCCGCCCGAACCACAACACATCACCGGACTCTGAGTAGACGGTGCCGGCGATGACCGATTCGCAGCCGTAGCGTTCGAGGACTGACTCTGGCAGGTAACCGCTGCCATCGGGGCAAGTGGCCCGGATCTCGCTTGCGGCGGTGTCGTCGACGATGAGGCTGACGTGGATCATTGCTTTGGGGTGCGGCGCTGACACACGAGTCTTCGTGTTGCCGTTGCCGTTGGTAGTGGCGGTGCCGAGGATGATTTCTTCGGCGGCGTCGAAGCAGCGTTGGTGGTGGGTGCGTGGGTGTTCGTGGTGTGGGAGGTCGCGTCCGCCGTCGGCTTGGTAGAGCTCGTTTGCTCGTTGTTCGACTCGGCGTTTGAGGTTGGCGATGCGTTCTTCGGGGCCGGTGAGGGTGAGGGTGGCACAGCCGGTTATCGGGTCGTGGCCTGCGACTGCTTTGCGTTGTTCGTTTTGTCGGTCGTAGCGGGTTTGGGCTGCGTTGGTTTCGCGTTGTTCGAGCCAGCGTTGAGCAACCTTTTGGGCGTCGTCGGGTTTCGAGTTCTCGATATCGTCGATCAGTTTGGGGTCGGTGGCTGCGTCACCGCCTGATTTGTCCGTGGCGTGGGCGATGGCGTCGAGTTGTTCGGTGCCGATGTGGCCGGCGGCGAGTTTGGTGGCGAGTTTCGGGTTTGCGTTCACTGCTTCTGAGCGTTTCGAAGCTCTAAGGGTTTCTTTGCGTGATCGGGTGCCACCGGCACTGCTAGCGCGGCGCCGGTCGCGTTCATCCAAGGAGGCCAAATGCCGGGTTTCGATGGCGGCGAATTCGCGTTGGGCGCGTTGAGCGAAGCGGACACCTGCAGATGGCGCCATGTCAGACACAGTGGCGGCGAGCAGCTGGAGTGCTGTCTCAATGTCGGTGTGGTCAACGATTGCCATAATCTCACTGTATCGAACATACGTTCTATACGCAACACCGAGCGTGAATCTTTTTCATGTTGTGTTGCGACGAGTGAGCACGCGCAGAGCGGCCTGGCACAATGCCATCGTGCGCGACACAATGCCATCGTGCGCGACAAGGCCTGCCGACTAGTAGCGCTAACCCACACTGGTGTCAGGCGTTCTAGGCAGCAGATTGCAGTGTTTCGTCAGCCCAAAGGTCGAGTAAGGACTCGCCCGACATTGGCTTGTGGTAGCGATACCCCTGTGCGAGTGAACCGCCGATTTGAGTTACTGCGTGCTCCTCCTCAGCTGTCTCGATGCCTTCCATGACGATCGTGAGGCCAAGTGACTCAGCGAGGTCGATCAACGACTCTGTGAGCGCGTAAGCGATCGGGTCCTCATGCAGCGTAGAGACGAACGAGCGGCCGACTTTTACGATGTCGATGGGAAGGTCTCGCAAGTGGGCGAGGGAAGAGAATCCGGTGCCAAAGTCATCCAAGGCGATCCGAAACCCTTGCTGTTGGAGTAGCTCAAGCACGGGTAGGGCGAGGTCGGTCGAAATCACGGCCGATTCGACGATCTCGATTATGACCTGGCTTGGAGGCAACCCAACCGACTCAGCTTTCGCCGTAAGCCGTTGCGCGAAGCCGTCGGTAAGTAACTCGGCTTGGGTGGTGTTGACCGAGATCCAGAAATCGGGAAAGGTGCTCGTCGCAGCGCTGGCGAAATCGAGAGCCTGCTCAACGACTACAGCGCCGATCTCTCTACCGAGCGAGGCTTCCTCGGCAACGTCGAGGAACTCGGCCGGGTTCATCGTTTCGCCTTCTTCGTTCGTCCAGCGAACGAGCGCCTCAGCGCCCACGATCTTGCGCGTGTGGATTTCTACGATCGGGTGGAAGACCGCTTGGATGCCGTCGTTTCGGATTGCTTGTCGAAGGCCGTCCTCGACGTGGAAGCGCCGCTCGGCCCGCTCTTGAAGTTCGGCGTCAAACAACACCGGCTGTCCGCGACCCAAACGCTTGGCCTCATAGACCGCCGTGTCGGCGTGGTTGATCAATTCATGCGCGCCTGAACCTCCGTCGCAGGTCGCAATTCCGACCGACATCGCGGCGTGAAGATCACGACCCGCAACATCGATGGGCTCGCGCAGCGCCTGAAGCAAAATCTTGGCCGTATCAAGAGCGATAGCGGGCTCTGCGTCGTCGATAAGGATCACGAACTCGTCACCACCGAATCGGGCGATCGTTACATCGTCAAACGGCGACAAGGCCTCGGTGAAGCGTTGCGCAATGCCGGCCAAGAGCAGATCGCCAACGGTGTGCCCTAAGGAGTCATTGACCACTTTGAAATGGTCGAGGTCGCAGTAGAGCAAGGCTGGGGCTGAGCCGTTCGCGACGAGTGCGTCGAGGCGTTCGCCGAGTTTGGTCCGGTTCGCAAGACCGGTGAGTTCATCGGTGTAGGCGCGTCGCTCGAGTTCGGCGGCTTGTTTCTCTTCTTCGGTGATGTCTCGTCCGATGCCAAAGCAGCGGCCGACCGAGAAGTCGAAGTGGAGGTTCCACTGCACCAATCGGTAGTCGCCCGAGGAAGTCCGCATGAGAAGCGTCGGATCCGAACGGCCGTGTTCGCGTAGCTCGGCTTCGACGGCTTGGCGGGTGGCAACATCGTCGGGTGGCAGCAACGTCCACGAGTCAAGGCCGAAGACCTCATCGCCCGAGTACCCGAGAAGGCGTTCCCATGCGGTGTTCGATTCGATGACGCGACCGTCCTGGTCGTACACGACGAACAGAGCGTCGTTGGACGAGAAGAACTTCCGCAACAGGTGGTCGCCGGCATCCTCGCGCTCGCCGGTTGCGAGCAGGATGGTTTCGCTTTGCCCTACCGGTCTGACCCGCCACCGCGAGTCATTCACGCCGAACCGCATCGTGCTGGTCGGGTCGTCGCTAGGTAGCAGCAGTTGCTCTCCAGGTTTTCCGTCGAGCCAGCGGTTCACGGCGAGCAAACGTCCGTTGATGTCGACGAGCGCGGCGGGGATTGGCATTGCCGACAGCATCGACGACCACGCGTCCATCTGCGATGAAGAGACCACCGACTCCATAACTGACAATCGGCAATTTCGTCATACGCCTGAAGCTTTATATCGATCACACAAATTTTGGTCAAAACTCCATGTGGTTCGGACGTTCGTGCCCGTGGGCGAGGTGCTCGGCGATTAGGCGAACGGTTCGTCACCGAGACCACGTTGGAGGCGGCTGAGCTCTGCCAGTAGCTCTACCTGCACCCGAGCAGCATCGGGCGAATCCCACAGGTTGATCGTCTCGTACGGGTCGGCTTCGAGGTCGTACAACTCGTACTCCATTGGCGAAGCTGGCCCGTGGGCCCCGGGTTGGCCGAGTGGGTCGTTGTAGTAGACGATCAGCTTGTGAGTCGCCGTGCGCACCCCGTAGTGCGCCGGGCAGAGGTGCGCGCCGTCTCGGTGCATCCAGTAGCGGTAGTACATCGACGTTGGCTGGTCGTCGATCGGTTCGTTGCGCAAGATCGGCGCAAAGCTTCGGCCCTGCACCGACTCGGGCGCCTCGATACCGCAGAGGTCGAGCAGCGTCGGAGCAAAATCCACGTTGGTCACGATGTCGGGAATGTCGCCGTCTACGGAAATGCCGTTTGGCCACGACATCAACAACGGCATCCGGAGCGACTCTTCGTACATCAAGCGCTTGTCGAACCAGCCGTGTTCGCCGAGAAAGAACCCTTGATCGCTCGTGTACACGACGATTGTGTTGTCGGCGTGTCCGGTCGCTTCGAGGTGATCGAGCAACCGCCCGACGCCTTCATCGATCGCAGCCACACACGCCAGATAGCGCTTGATATAGCGCTGATAGCGCCACGAAATCTCTTCGTCTGTCGACATGCCCGCTGGCACTGTTGCGGCCAGATCGAGGACTGGGTCGAGGTCCATCATTCGCATCTTGGCCGCCCGCACCACGTCTGAGCGGCCGATCAAGTCGTCGCGGAACGTGACGGGTTCGGGAATGTCGACATCGTCATACATGGCGAAGTGTCGAGGCGCCGGATCCCAGTGCCGGTGGGGCGCCTTGTGGTGGCAGAACAACGCGAACGGCCGATCGGAGTCGCACTGATCGATCCACGAAATGCAGTCGTCGGTAATCAGATCGGTGACATAGCCGCCTCGCTCGACGACCGTGCCGTCGGCCTCGAGCATTACCGGATTGTGATAGTGGCCTTGGCCGGGGAGCACCGACCAATGATCGAACATCGTCGGATCTGCCGTTTCGCCGTGACCCAAATGCCACTTTCCGATGAGCGCCGTCTGCCAGCCATGGCGACCTAGCTCGGCGGGAAACGTCCAGAGCGAATTGTCGATCGGCGTGTCGAGTGTGGTCACACCGTTCGTGTGGTTGTAGGTGCCGGTGAGGATCGCAGCTCGGCTCGGCGCACAAATCGAATTCGTGCAGAACGCATTGTCGAGCCGCACCCCGCTCTCAGCAATTCGATCGAGCTGAGGCGTTTGGTTGATCACACTGCCGTATGCCGAGATTGCGTGAGCAGCATGATCATCGCTCATGATGAACAACAAGTTCGGTGCACCAGCCATGGCGCATTCTGCCACCAACAAAACGTAAGCGTGCCAGGCTCCCTTACGAAACGCAGTCGAGGCCGCCCCGTTGGGACGACCTCGTGGGTTCGCGTGCTTAGGGTGCGCCGAGAACCAACCGATACCGGTAGGTATGGATAGTAAGACCGATAAGCCGAGCGTCGCCCTTCGCCACGGCAATCCTGCACCCCGGTCTGAGTGGGGTAGGTATTCACTCGCTGCTTTTGGCGTAGTCGTTCTGCTCGGGCGC
>CALHXU010000148.1 GCA_938040365.1 uncultured Acidimicrobiales bacterium | reverse complement strand
ACGTAGGCCATCATGAAGAACGAAACTCGGTGCACGACCCGTTCTTTTACGATGTCGCCTCCGAGCTTTACGGGCACGACTGCGTGGGGTTGGCGCGCAACCGAAAGGGTTCGCTGGCTGATCGCGATGAGCACTCGCGCTCGAATGACCTTTATGCCACCGGCGGTCGAGCCCGACATTCCGCCGACGACCATCACCAAGAGCAGAATCGACAGCGGGGTCGAAGACCACAGGACGAAATCGCCCGCGGTCCCCGAGCCTTGTGCAATACCGAACCCGGTGCTCGAGATGAGGCTCGCAACGTTGAACGACGCCACCCGCAAAGCAGTGCCGAAGCCTCCGACCTCGTTCCCTGCGGCCAACATTGCCGTGATCGCAATTGTCGCGATCAAATAAAGGCCGATGTAGGCACGAAATTCGTGATCCTCTCGGTGCACCGACCGTCGCTTGGTCAAGAAGAGATAGTGCAGCGCCCAGTTCGTTCCGCCGAACAACATAGAGACCTGCGCGACGATCTCGATCGGCAGGCTGTCGAATTCGCCGAGTGAATCGTTATAGGTGCTGAAGCCACCCGTCGCGGCCGTCGTGAGTGAATGGGTAATACCATCCCACCAGTTCATCCCTGCAGCGGTAAACGCAACGGCCATCACCACGGTCCCACCCACGTACATCTTCCACAAAATCTTGGCCGTGTCGGCAGCGTGCGGGGCGAGCCGGTCGGCCGTTGGACCAGGTGTCTCTGCCCCCATAAAGCCCAGTGCTTTCGACCCGAGCGAGGGAAGGACGCTGATCACGAGCTGCACAAAGCCCATTCCCCCATACCACTGGGTTAGCTGGCGATAGAACAGAACGCCCCGCCCAACCCCGGTGTCATCACCGCCGAGGTCAGGCAACGTGGTGAGCACCGTCGAGCCGGTACAGGTATAGCCCGACACGGACTCAAAGACCGCGTCGCCGATCTCGACCCAACGACTCACGCCCTCGCGTTCAAATGTGCGGGCCAAGATGAACGGCAGTGCGCCGAGCACCGACACCAACAACCAGCTCCACCCCACTGCGGCAAAGACGGTCCGGAGCGTGAGGTCGCCCAGTTGGGTGCCTTTCCACATCGCACCACCGAGCAGCGCAAAGACCAGCGCTGTCCCAGCGAGGACGCCCGTCGACTCGCCGCCGCCGATGAACTCGACGATTGCGCTGACGAGCAGCCCCGGAGCGATCAGGCAGAGTGCGAGACCGGCAATGTGGGTGACCGTTGCACGAAGACGCCGAGACTGCTTGGAAAACCCTGCAGCATCGCGGCGCGTCGACCGTGTCTGCATCAGACCCTCGCTCCGATCGTTCGGTGTGGCCGAAGACGTCCGGCGAAGCGAAAGAACCCGGCGACCGTGATCAGAACCGGGTAGATCGAGAGCCGCCCGAGCAGCATGGCAAATGAGGCAATCGCCTCGGTCCAACGTGAGAGCGTGACGTGTTGGGTGATCTCGCCGCCATCGACGAGAACGCCAAAGTTCGACACCAACGCGAGCGCGAACGACAACGACGCCACCAGGTCGAGCTCGGGTGTGTAGAGCACCACCGACGCTCCAGCGAGCGTAAAGACGTGCATCCACAAGTACCCGTAGGTGCGTTTAAGCGATGTCTCGTCGACCGCCTTGCCGTCGATGAGCAACACGCTCGTCCGGGTGGGCGTCAACAAATTCTGGAGGCTTCGTCGAACCTCGAGCGCAACTCGGGCGACCCGCGCCTGACGAAAGCCACTCCCGACCGAGCCGCTCATGGCCCCAATTCCCGCAGCCACCAACACGACCGCTACGACAAACTCACTGCCGTCGGCCCAATTTGCCGAATAGAGACCAGTCGTCGACATCGCGGAGGTAATCGCTACCGCAGCTTCAGACGCGGAGAGACCGCCTCCACCGAACCGAATGGATACGAACCCAACGACGAGTAAGACGAGGTACAACCGCAGTTCGGTCGAGCGCAGAACCGAATCGAAACGACCCTTTATCGCCCACCAGACGACGAGTAGGTTGCCACCAGCCGCAGCCATCCCCAAAGAGGCAACCCAATCGACCGCGACGCTATCGAAGTGTCCGATCGAGTCTGCGTGGTTCGCCATGCCGCCGGTCGAAGCCGTGGAGAGCGCGTAGACCAGCGCGTCGAACGGGTCCATCCCCGCAGCGAAGAACGCAATGACGAGTACTGCGGTGAGCAACGCGTACAGGCTGAGCACGTTTCGAAGCGCAACCAACGAGGTCGTCGCAATCTTTTCCTTGCCACGAAGTGGCCGCTCCGGCAACAACTCGGCTCCTGCGACCGCCGCGGGCAAGACGCCGATGCTGACCATGAGCACGCCAAGCCCGGTCACCCACGGCATAGCACCCCGAAGGAACCGGAGCGCGAAAGACAGTTGCTGAGGATCTTCAACGGTTGTGAAGCCCGTCGTCGTCGATGCACTCACCGCCTCAAAGACCGCATCGAGCGGCGCACCCAGTTCACCCGAGAGCAAGAACGAGCCAATCGCGACCAGGTTGAACGACGCCCACGCGACGACGAACATCGTCATCGCAGCCGCCCGGTTGACCCGAACGTCTCGACGCTGTAGCCGATAGGAGGACAGTCCAAGAACGATCGACGCCAGGCCAAGTCCCGTTTCGAGCACCCGCACCGACGCAAACGCCTCGCCGTCGGCGATCAGTCCAACGAATGAAGACGTCGTGACCGTGAGACCTCCGGCGATGAGCCCGATACCGAAAGGCATCGGCAGCACCTCCACCGTTCCCTTCGTGAAGCGTGCCATCAGCCGTTGCTAATCCAACACTCGAGCAACGACGTCGACCGATTCGGGCTCGGCGACAACGATGACGTGATCACCCTTTGTGAGCGTGGTCTTGCCACGCGCGATCTCAGATTGTCCATCGCGAACAATCGCGGTGATCAAGACATCGCGAGGAAGCTTCAGCTCACAGATCGACTGCCCATCAGCAATTGATCCACCGTGCAGCTCGAACTCGAGCACCTCGACGGCACCTTGCAAGAACGTCGCAACTTGTGCGACGTCTCCGCGCACGAAACGAAGTACACCGTTCGCGGTTGCAGTTCGAGGCGAGAGCGCTGCATCGACCCCGACTTGGTCGAGTAGTGAGAGGAAGTTCAAACGGTGCACCACCGCAATCGTCTCGGGAACACCTGCTGCCTTTGCGTACACCGACGCCAACACGTTCGCGTCGTCTTCGCCGGTGAGCGCTGCGACCAGCTCTACACGTGAAAGGTCGGCCTCATCGAGCACATCGGAATCGGTGATGTCACCATTGAGGATACGAACGCCGTCGAGCGTCTCGGCCAGTTTGCGGGCACGATCGGCATCTCGTTCGATCAGTTGCACTCGCGCACCGGTGTGGCGCAGCTTGTCGGCGACCAGGCTCGAAGTACGCCCGCCGCCGAGGAGCAGGATCTCACGAGGAACATCGCGTGCGAGCCCGAGGAGCTTCGCGACCTTTCGGCGAGCGGACCGCTTGCACACCACGCGGACCAGATCATTGGCTTCGATCGTGTAATCACCCCGAGGAATAAGTGTTTCCTCACCACGTCGAATCGTCGAAACGATGAAATCCCAGTCTGGCTCGTTCTCAACACCGATCTCGATCAGCGACTTTCCGACGATCGGCGCGTCCTCGGGAACACGAGCACCAATCGCGAGAACCTCGCCGTTCGCAAGCTTTACAACCTCGGACGCTCCCGGCATCTCGATCAGCGACAACACCTCTTGCGCGGTCTCCTCATCGGGGTCGATAAAGAGGTCCGCTCCCGACGCCGACCGCAACGCCACCGACGCAGAATCGTCGCCTCGAAGCTCGGGCGCCTCGATGCGGACGATGGTTCGAGCAACCCCCGCTTCCTTCGCGATCATCGACGCGAGGAGGTTCACCTCGTCGCTCTTTGTTACGGCCACGAGAAGATCGGCGTCTCCAAGCCCGACCGACTCGAGCACCGCCGGATGGGTACCTGAACCAATCACCACCTCAAGGTCGGCGGTCTCGGCGAGGTGCGCAGCCCGTTTCGCGTCGGTCTCGACGACATAGACGTCAATACCCTCACGACTCAAACGGTCGGCGACATAGGAACCGACCTCGCCGGCTCCGACAACGATTACTCGCACGGCGTGTTGTCTATCACTTCAGGAGGTGAAACCACAGAATGCACAGGAATATCCCACGGTTCGGGGGCGGGGAGCTCAACGATTTGAAACTCGTGTGCTATTCCGAGTCGGTAGGGATCGTGGTTTTGTTGAGCACAGCGGGCAAAGAATCGGTCGTAGAAACCCACCCCATGGCCAAGTCGATTTCCAAACTCATCGAACGCAACGGCGGGAACGAGCACCACATCGATCTCGCCAATCGCCACGGGTTTGGAGTCTGGCTCGGAGATCCCGTACCGGTTCTCAACAAAGGCAGTATCTGAATCCCACGGGCAAAACTCCATATGCCCATCGTCGCCACACACCGGCAGCACTACCCGCCACCCGAGTTCTCGAAGCAATTCCACCCCCGGCCCCGGATCGATCTCTCCCCGATGCGCCAGATACGACGCGATGACACCAACGCCTTCGGCGGTAACACCAACGCCTTTGGCGCTGCGAACATCACCGCCTTTGGCGCTGCGGGCGAGCACGGCTGCGACGAGTTCATTTGCGAGTGCCCGACCCGCCTGCTCGAGTGCCTCGGTGCTGAGCGAACGGCGTCGTTCGAGCAAGCGTTTCCGGACTCGGTCTCGCTCGACATTGCTCGAATGGGCTTCAGCCCCATCATCGGAAAAATTGTCCCGAGAACCGCCACGTTTGCCTGTAGTGTTCACCGGGTCTGTTCCTCACTGTCAGATGTGTCACACGACACGAATGCAGGAACTTCTGCGTTCTGTGAAAAACTTAACGGTCGCGTCCCGCTTTTGGGCGTCATACGACGGAGATGCAAAACCTTGAATTCAATCCCATTCTTAGCTTTGGCCTCGGCGATTGCCGCCCTCGGCCTCGCTGGCTACTACTTCACGAATGTAAAGGCCGCAAGCCCCGGTAGCGACCGGATGATCTTTCTCATGACCGAGATCCAAAACGGCGCAAAGGCGTTCCTGAAACAGGAGTACACCTGGGTGTCGGGTTTTGCGATCATCATGATCATCCTCGTCGCGATCGTCATCACCCCCGCCGCAGCCGTTGCCTACCTGCTCGGCGCAGTGCTCTCAGCCGGTGCTGGGTATGCCGGCATGACCGTTGCAACCATGGCGAACGCCCGCACCACAGAAGCAGCGAAGGAAGGCCCCGCAAAGGCGCTCCCTATTGCGTTCCGCGGCGGCGCCGTCATGGGCTTTTCGGTCGCAGGTCTCGCACTCCTTGGCCTCATGGTCGTCTACATCCTCTTCGTCACGGTGCTCGAACACGAGCAAGCCTTCGAGATCATCACCGCCTACGGCCTCGGCGGCTCGACCATTGCGCTCTTTAGCCGAGTCGGCGGCGGTATCTATACCAAGGCAGCCGACGTCGGCGCCGACCTCGTTGGAAAGGTCGAAGCAGGCATTCCCGAAGACGACCCTCGCAACCCCGCCACCATTGCCGACAACGTTGGCGACAACGTCGGCGATATTGCTGGCACCGGCGCCGATCTCTTCGAGTCCTATGCCGGATCGATCATCGCGCCGATCTCGCTCGTTGCATTCGCCCTCGGCGTTACCGCCGAAGAAGCTGGCGATGTCGGCACTGTCGAACTCCTCGTGTTCCCGATCTTTGTGGCCTTTATCGGGATGATTGCCTCCATCCTCGGCTCGTTCCTCGTACGTGGCGGCGACTCGACCGACTCAAAGGCACTCTCGAAAGCGCTTCACCGTGGCACCAACGCTGCGATGGTCATCACGGTCATCGGCGTCCTTGCCGGTTCGTTCTGGTTGTTCAGCGACACCGATGGAAACGCCTGGGGAATCGCCGTATCGGTAATCGGCGGGCTACTCGTTGGCTGGGCGCTCGGCAAGACAGCCGAGTACTACACCTCAGACCATTTCGCCCCGGTGAAGAAGATCGCCGCACAATCCGAGACCGGCCCGGCAACCACCATCCTCGGCGGTATTTCTGCAGGCATGATCTCGGTCGCTGCATCGGTTGCACTTATCGTCATCGGTGTCGCCATTGCCTTCTGGGGCGGCGAGCAAACCTTCGTCGATTCCAACAACGGCATCGGCGGCCTGTACGGGATCGCCGTTGCGGCCATCGGCATGCTCGCAACCACCGGCGTTGTGGTCTCGGTCGATGCCTATGGGCCAATTGCCGACAACGCCGGCGGCATTGCCGAAATGGCCGAACTCGACCCATCGGTACGCGAAGTCACCGACGCCCTCGATTCGCTCGGAAACACCACCGCCGCAATTGCGAAGGGCTTCGCGGTCGGATCTGCGGCACTCACCGCCCTCGCACTCTTCAAGAGCTTCGAATTCGCTGTCGAGCAGGCCTCGGGCGGAGAAACCGTCGTGAACCTCAACGTTGGAGACGTCGACGTATTCATCGGCCTGTTCATCGGTGCGGGCCTCCCCTTCCTCTTCGCCGCGCTCACCATCGATGCCGTCGGCCGAGCTGCCCAAGAGATGATCGTCGAAGTTCGTCGTCAGTTCCGAGAGATTCCCGGCTTGCGTGAAGGCAAGGAAGGCGTGCACCCCGATTCGGCCCGTTGCGTCGCAATCTCGACCAAAGCGTCGTTGAAGGAAATGGTCATCCCGGGCTCGCTCGCAGTCGTTGTGCCCCTCGTCGTTGGTTTCATCGACGTCGACACCCTCGGCGGCCTGCTCGCAGGTGCGCTCGTCACCGGTTTCGCCCTCGCTATCTTCATGGCAAACGCTGGCGGTGCCTGGGATAACGCCAAGAAGTACATCGAAGCTGGTGCCCATGGTGGCAAGGGCGGCGACCCGCACAAAGCAGCCGTTGTTGGCGATACTGTCGGCGATCCGTTCAAGGACACCTCTGGGCCTGCCATGAACATTCTGCTCAAGGTTATGACCATCGTCAGCTTGGTGTTCGCCAGCGCATTTGTTGGCTAGCCAGTAACGACCAAGTCTGGCGTTTCGGTCAGATTTCCTAATCATTCTCCGTGTGTGGCCGAATGGCCCATATGGAAATGGACCATACGACCCAGACAGCTTCGCTCAGCGGGCTGTGGCGCGACCTCCTCACCAGGGAGACCGTCGCGGTTGAAAGCGCTGGAATTCAAGCTGCAATCGTGTCGATTCGCCTCACCGGGGCTGCCGATGAGCTCGAAAATGACGCTCGTCGTGCAGAAAGTCTGCTTCGAAGGCGACTACACCGCACCGACCAAGTCGGCGCCACGTCGAGCGATTCGCTCTCGATCCTCATCAGTCCTACCAGGGACCTCACCAACACGATCGAAAAAGTCCGTTCGCTCGCCGCAACACTTGCTCGGCATCGCATCCCGGTGCTCACCGCCTTTGCCCATCGCCGTCCCGGCGAACACTTGCTCAACACCTGGGCACGAGCAGAGGGCGAGATCGACCGCAGCACCTTCCGAAACGAGCACAAGCACGGCCTTCGGGTCTAGCGGCCATCACCATCGAGCAGTCCTGGCAACATCGCAAGAATCTGCCTGTTTAGGCTCTTTGGCCTATCCCTAGCCATGATGCTTTTGCCGTTCTCAACAGAGTGAAGCTGACCGCCCTCAAAGATCGCCTAAATGAAGCCCTCTGGCTGATCGTGGCGCTCGCAACTTTCGCGATCGCGTTCGGTCTCGGATCGAGCAATGGGCCCGCAGCCGTCTACATCATTGCTGCGCTCAGCACGGCGCTGCTCGGTGGCTGCGTGTACCGCCTTCGAAACGGTGACAGCGCCCGGCAACGGCCAGATGGCGTCCTCATCATGGCTGCCGGCCAGCTGATATGTGCCGTATCACTGCTCCTCGGCGGAATTGAAGCAGAACTGGTTCACACATTCGTTGCGTTCGCCGCAGCGATCGGAGCGATTCGGGTCGTCGTCTTTCGTACCGGTTCTCGAGCAAAGATTACCGAACGAGAGATTGCAATCCTGTCGAGCGGTATCGCCGTTGGGTACTACGTTCTCGTACTCGCACCCGACATGGGTGGCCTTACCGCCGCCTTTACAGGCGTTGTCGGCATCGCGGGGTTGAGCTTGGGCATCTTTGCGACCTTGACTCTGATTTGGCTGGCCTCCATCGATACCGAAACAGTGAGCCTCCCCTACGTACTGCTCCTCATCCCACAAGTAATGCTCGTCCTGCTCTTGGGTGATCCCTCGGGGGCTCTCAACAGCGATTTCGGACGCCTGCTCGTTCTCGGAGTTTCGACCCTTCCGCTCTCGGCATACTTCCACCCAAAGACGCCGAACCTCTTTACGATCACCCCTGCCGCCCACTCACAGGTAAGCGCAAGTCGTAGCCTGTCGTCGCTCGCGACGATTCTCGTCGGTCCGATCATGGTTGGCTTGGATCAATTCACGAGCCTCGAGCTCTCGCTCTCGACAATCACCGTTGCCTCGAGCCTGCTTTCGATAATGGTGGCGGCTCACCTACTGCTCCTCGTTCGGCGTTGGGCGGCGGTAGAACACGAAGGCCAACACGACTCGCTCACTGGCCTGCCGAACCGTCCGCTCTTCTTCAGTCGCCTCGACGCGGTGATCGAAGGAGCAACGCTCCGCGAAGCAAAGTTCGTCGTAATGTTTCTCGACCTCGACCGGTTTAAGACCGTCAACGACTCGCTGGGTCACGAAAAGGGCGACCTCTTGCTTCGCCTCGTCAGCGAACGACTGCGCGAGACCGCAAACCGCATTGGGAAGAACGTTACGGTTGCTCGCCTGGGTGGCGATGAATTTGCGATTCTGGTCCCCGAAATTAGAGACGACCGCCATAGCCACGCCGTCGGCCGGATGTTCCTCGATAAGTTCCAGGAATCGTTCGATATGGGGCTTCGAGATATCTACGTCACGCCCTCCATCGGCATTGCGTCATTCCCACGTGACGGAGCGACGGTAGAGCAACTCATCGAAAATGCCGACACGGCGATGTTCGAAGCGAAGGACCGCGGCCGAAACACGGTGGTCAACTACCAGCCCGAACACCGGACGCCCGGCGTTCACCGTCTCGAAATTGAAGCAGCGCTTCACAAAGCTCTGGAGAACGGCGAGCTCAAGTTGCACTATCAACCGCAGATCGACATCAAAACCGGTCAGATCTTCGCGGTCGAAGCGCTCTTACGTTGGGAGCACCCAACCCTTGGCTCAATCAGCCCCGAGAAGTTCATTCCAGTACTCGAGGAGTCGACGCTCATCGACGCGATCGGTCAGTGGACCGTCGAATCGGCGTGTCACACCGCGGTTGGCTGGGGCCAGCAAGGACTGCCCGAAATCAATGTTGCGGTGAACCTGTCGCCACGGCAGTTCCAAAAATCTGAAGTCCTCATCGACTACGTTGCGCGGGCACTCCAGAACTCTGGTCTCGATCCACGCCGGCTCGAACTTGAGCTCACCGAGTCCGTCGCGCTCGAGCGCCCAGAAGAGGTAAACGCAACGCTCGTCCACTTCCGCCAGATGGGTATCCGAACGGCTATCGACGACTTTGGCGTTGGCCACACCGGACTCGACTATCTCGACAAGATCGAAGTCGACACTTTAAAGATCGATCGCTCGTTCATCGATCGAATCGGTGAGACCGGAGCACCGCTCGTAACGGCGGTGATTTCGCTCGCTCGCGGCCTCGATCTCGACGTCATTGCCGAGGGTGTCGAGACCCGAGAGCAGGTCAACTTCCTCAAGTCGAGAGGATGCCGCTATATGCAGGGCTTCCTCTTCTCCCGACCGCTCAGCGAGGAGCAACTCGAACACGTGCTGCGCAACCAGATGAACCGCAACGACAACTACGCTCCGCAGAACCGCGCCGCCTAACGCACTAATTCGAACTGGACAGCTGCGCTGCGAGCTGACCCGCAAGCCGAGCGTTGTTTGCTACCAACGCAACGTTTGCCTCAACCGACGCACCACCCGACGCATCGACGATCCGTCCGAGCACGAATGGAGTGACTGCAGCACCGGTCACTCCAGATGCCTCAGCATCGACCAGCGCCTGAGCAAGTGCATCGTCATGGACCTTCTGGTCGAGCGCAAACTCTTCGGGCACTGGGTTCGCAATGAGCATGCCTTGCGCGAACTCAAGCCTCGACCGAACGATTGCGGTGAGCACATCGAGCGAATCGACGCGATGGGGAACCGGAAAACCGGACCGTCGTGCAGTAAACGATGGCAAGTCGCTCGTCTGCCAACCAACGACGGTAACGCCCAGTGTTTCGAGCAGTTCGAGCGACCGGCCAAGGTCGAGAAACGACTTGATACCGGCCGAAATTGTCGCAATGCCATAGCGACCGATGGCGGAGAGGTCGGCGCTGATATCGCCCGAGGTCTCTACTCCGCGGTGGACACCGCCAATCCCGCCGGTGGCAAAAACCGACACACCTGCGGCCGCAGCGATTGCGAGCGATGCCGACACCGTCGTTGCGCCGACTGCCCACCCTTGACCCACTGCTACTGCGAGGTCACGTTCGGCTGCCTTCTTTGCCTCTCCCAATATTCGTTCGTACTCCGACTCGGCGAGACCAGCACGAAGGGTTCCGTCAAGAACGGCAGTCACGCAAGGAACTGCGCCGCTCTCGCGAATGGCGTCGATACATTCGCCGAGCGCTCGCTCGTTCTCTGGCGTTGGGAGGCCGAGGTTTGAGTACACCGTCGACTCCAACGCCACGACGGGAACGCCGTCGCGCTGGGCGTCAGCGACCTCGTCGCTTCGGATTACTCGCGAACTCAGCAATGGGTGATTGGTCACAGCAGGATCGTAGCTCCGGGCCCCAAAGGGTGCGTGCATCACGCTCGTGCAACGTTGGTGGCATAGCTCGTCGTGTGCGTTTGGTTAGCTACCGAGATCGAGACCAGCGCCTGGGGATTGAATCGTTTGTGCTGCAAGCTCATGACCACGACTTACCGCTTCGGCAAAGTCGAGTCCGCTCGCGCGAGCGACGAGGAACCCGCCGGCAAAGCCATCTCCGGCGCCGGTCGTATCGACGACGTCTATCGCCGGTGGCACCACGCGCACCTCGTTTCCGTTCGGCTGGCGCACCACCGTTGCTCGCGCGCCACTGGTAATTACCGTCGCTCCTGCTCCACGCACCCACGGGTGACCCTGAAGTAAGAGATCACACTCCTCCCTATTCGCAATCACGTATGCGGGTTGTATGGCGCGAAGCAACTCGAGAAAGGGTTCTCGGCCGTATTGAGTGAGCGCAGATACCGAACCGGTCGAGATGGAGATCGGAATGCCTCGCTCGACCGCCATTCCGACGAGGCGTTCGCTCGTCTCAGCGAGCGGACCCTCAACAAAGGAGTACGCCGGGAAATGCACGAGATCGACATCGTCGAGCACTCCTCGTGGCAACGACGCAAGCTCGGTGCACGCACCCCTATCGGTAAGAAACGAGCGCTCCCCATCCGCATCGACGAGCACGACGATCGTCCCGGACTTTCCGACCCGCGCCACCATCGCCTCGACATCGTCGGCCTCGAGGTCAGCAATGAGAGCACTACCCGCAGGGTCATCTCCAACGCTTCCCACAAATCGAGCGCGCCCGCCCGCTGCAGCCACAGCTGCTGCGACGTTTGCTGCCGAACCGCCACGGAAGACCGAAATCGAAGCTGGAGTGTCGGTTCCTCGCTGGGGGTCCCTACTCAGCTGGACGACGACGTCGCTAATGAGGTCGCCAACACAGCAGATCCGTGGAGTTGCCGAGCTGGCAGCCACGGAGGTTATTTAGGCTTGCCCGTCGGTTACGATTTCGGCGCTGGCGGTGTCTTCGCCAGCAGGTGTGGCACGAAGGTCGACAACGCCGCTCGGTCCCTTTTCGGCCCAAGCGATGATCGTCTCACCGAGGCGTCGGAGTTCGCTGCGACGAAGCTCGGCCTCAGCGGAGATCTCCGAGAGCTGATCGGCCTGAGTTTGAATGTCGGCGTTGATCATTGCGAGCTCGCCTTGGGCACGAGTTGCAGCTTCGTAGGCTTTACGATCGCTCTCTTGTGCGATTCGTGAGGCGGTGAGGTTGGCGTCGGCGACGATTTCGTCGGCACGAACATGGGCTTCAGAGATTGCTTCTTCGGCGGAACGTTGTGCTGCACGCAGGACAAGTCCGTAGCTCTCTTCGCTCGCACGGTCATCGACGACCACCGATTGCGATGGCGCTGCGACGATCGATGACGATACTTCCTCGGCCTCGACGACAATCTCAGCTGTTTCATCTACTGGCTCGGTGGCATCAACAGCGTGGGTAACTGGCGGCGGTGGGGCGACCGAAGCGAGTTGGGTTCGAAGTTGCTGGTTTTCTGCGCCGAGGGTCTCGGCGGCAGCGAGCACCTCATCGAGGCGAGCTTGAAGCGCGTCACGCTCGGCAGTAACCGAATCGAAGTCCTCTTGAGAGATGGCGTCATCGGCGGCCTCGGCAGGCACGGGAGCGGCAACGGCTTGCCCTGCGCTCTCCGATGCGGCGGCAATATCGGTGTGGAGTAGGTCCACCTGTGCCGCTACGAGCTCAAGATACGCATCTACGTCGATAGGGTCGTATCCGCGCTTTGTCTTGGCGGGAAACGTCTTTGCGAGTACATCTCGCCCGTTTAGTCGCCGTTCGTTCATGTCTATGCCCTCGAATTTCCGTCTGTTGCGGTACCACCGTGGGGACCAGCTCTTCTCTAGGTTGACACCTTCTCGGCGAAACGTCCAAATATCGAGCGCCTCTTTTTGCATTTGAGCAATACGGCCTACATCGGCCGAAGTAGCCCATTAAGGCCACTTTTTTCACTCGCGCGACCACGAGTTCATCAATCCGTGATGGACTGTCGTGGTGGCGAGTGACTCCGACGAAAACTCTGACTTTCGGGAGCGTCTCCGAGCGATCCCAAAGATCGATGAGCAGCCACTCGACGACGACTGGTCGACCGCTACTCCCCCGGTCGTGCGCCCGCCCGCTCCGGTCGCTCGCCCAGTTACCAATCGCAACGCCAAAGAGCGAAGGGACACCGCAGAAATTGCCGTGCCGGCTTCGAGCGATGGTCGCCGCTATGTGATCGACGAACCCCCGGTCACCAACGACCGTTCGGGACACCACGGCGGGCAAGACCATATCGAAGTTGTAGCCCCACGGCTCGGTCGCCGCCGTCGATGGCCCATCGTCATGTTCTTCCTCCTGCTCATTCTCGCGCTCGCGGTTGTGATCCCGCTATTCATTGCGAACCGCACGTTCAACGCCATCGAGCGCGTCGAACTCGGCGATGCGTTAACCCAACCGCTTGCCGAGGGCACAAACGTGCTGCTCGTCGGCACCGACTCTCGGGCTGGTGTCGATGCTGATGAAGAGAACGCCGAGGTGATCTTTGGCGAAGGCATCGCCGGAGCGCGAACCGACACGATTATGGTTCTGCGCATCGAAGAAGAACAGAGCAAATTCCTGTCGCTCCCTCGAGACTTGTGGCTTCCGATCAACGGCGGCGACCCCCAGCGCATCAATACCGCCTTTGCGCAGGGCCCCGACGCGTTGGTAAACACCGTCCAGAGCGAGCTCGGCATTCCGATATCGCACTACGCCGAGGTCGACCTTGCCGGGTTTATCGAGCTCGTCGATGCGGTCGATGGCGTTGAGATCACCATCCCCAACCCGGCGTTCGATCGAGCGTCGGGCCTCGACCTTCCGTCTGCTGGAACCGTGGTCTTAGATTCAACACAAGCACTCGCCTATGTTCGGAGTCGCAACTACACCGAGATCGTCGATGGAGCTGAGGTTCGCGACCTCTCGAGCGACTTGGGTCGCGTCCAACGCCAGCAAACGTTTCTTCGCGCGTTGATGCAAAAGGTCAGCGCCCAACGAAACCCAGCGACGCTCAATTCCATGACGGCTGCGATCGCCGACGCGCTGATCATCGATGATGAAACGTCGCTGACCGGAGCGCTCGGACTCGCAAACGCGCTGCGCGCTGCTTCACCAGAATCGGTAACCCTGCCAACGATGCCCGAGCGAATCAACGGCGCAGCGGTACTGACGTTGACGAATGAGGCTCCGGCAGTTCTCGCGCAATTTGGCGGGCGGTGACGTTCTGCCCCCTTCGGGCAGTGAGGTCAGTGTGATCCTGACCCTTCGGGTCAGTGTGATCCTGACCTCAAGGGTCAGCGCAATACAGCGCCATAGGTCACGTTCGGCCGCTTTGACCAGTTATCCACAGGCGGCCTAGAGTTCTCCGCTGTGATTGATCGGGATCTTTGCTGCCAGCCAATGGATGCAACGCCACCAGCGATTGGACGTCGGGGTTTTCTGAAGGCGGCGACGCTTATTGCCCTTTCGGCATTTTCGGTCGACGCGGTATCGCTCGCTGCTCAGGCACCGACACTGCCTGGTGCGCCATTCCTGCCGAACGCGAGGCGCAGCGAACACGTACTCGAACGACTGGAAGCACTGACTGCTCGCGAAGCGCTTGCCCAAGCCAAGGACACCCTGGCGCTGCGAGCCGCCAGCGCACAGCCTCCGACCACCGTGGCTGGCGCGAACGCCGCGGCTACCGCGAGCGCCGACGTCGTACGGGCCGAGCTCATCGAGACCCAACGGATCCTCGATGCACAGATCAATTCGGTCGAGCGCACACTCTCACACCTCGAGGCGAACGAGGCCGACCTGCTCGACGAAACAGCCCGCTTTGGGATCGGCGTCGCAATCTTTCCCGTCGACGAAGTCCGCAAGCCATTCTGGGATGACTGGGGTCGCCCACGATCAGGTGGACGGCGCCATGTCGGCAATGACGTACTCGCCCAAATCGGGGTCCCGCTCCGAGCGATCGAAGACGGTGAAGTCGAGACGATTTCGAGTGGTGGGAACGGCGGAAATGGCATCTTCTATCGCGGCGTCAGCGGATCGCGATACTTCTATGCCCACCTCGATGAGGTAGCCGAACTCGCACCCGGCGACCGCCTCCTCGCCGGACAGGTCGTCGGCACGGTCGGCGACACCGGAAATGCTGGCGGCGCGCCACACCTCCACATGCAATGGGACCCAAACGGAGGTTCCAACTGGCAGAACCCCTTCGAGATGCTCGATGTGTTGTTCGGTGAAGGGCGCACACAGGCATTCAGCGAAGCCGCCGCAGCAGCGGTGGCTGCTGAAACAGACAGTTCCGGAGATGGTGGTGCTGACGGCACCGACGCTGGATCGGGCTTTGATCGAGAAGACCTCAGTGGCGAGAACTCACAAGAAATTGCAGACGCTATCGAGCTGATCTTCTCACCGGACAGAGCGTTAGGTGTTCCCCGCCGCTAGGCCAGAGGTCGTCAGGACGTGGCTGGTACGATCAAGCTCGCCATGTCGAACACTCCACTCGATGCCACCGCTGCAGTTGAGCATTTCCTCGCGGGCGCCCGCGACGGGGGCCTCACCCACATCTGCATCTCACCGGGCTCTCGGTCCACTCCGCTCGCAGTAGCTGCGCTGCGAACGCCGGGAATCACGACCTCGGTGCATCTCGACGAGCGGGTCGCGGCCTTCCATGGCTTGGGCCGAGCGCGTGCCTCAGGGACGACCGTCGGGCTCATCTGCACCTCTGGGACTGCGGCAGCGAACTATCTGCCTGCGGTTTCCGAAGCTGGAATGAACAACGTTCCACTGCTCGTAGTGACCGCAGATCGACCCCCCGAGCACCAGTCGTGGGGCGTGGGCCAGACCTTCGAGCAAAACGGCCTCTATCACAACCAGGTTCGGGCCGAGTTCTCGATGCCCGTAGGCGGTACCGGCGGCGCAGCATTCTCCCAGCGGGCGGGCTGGCGAGCAGCGCTCACCACAATCGATCAGCACGGGCCGGTCCATGTGAACTGGCCATTCCGTCTGCCCCTCGAACCCGCCGGCGAGGCGATCGACCCTCCGCTTGCCCTCGGGAACGTCGACCTCGACGCACAGAAACCCATAGCGAAGATTCTGATGCCGCGCGAAGTGGCAGACCTACAGGTTCGGCTCCGAGCCGCACGTCGGCCGCTCATCATTGCCGGGCCACAAAGTCCACTCGCCCAACCCGATCGAACAGAAGCTAACCGGCTCGGAGCGTTAGCCGCGGCCACGAACATTCCGATACTCGCCGACGCACTCAGCGGTCTCCGCGGACCCGAGATGGCGGCGCTGGTCCAAAGCCCTGCCCTGGTGCTCGCGCAAAGCGCCGCGACCGTCGAGGCGCTTACCCCCGATCTCATCATTCGTATTGGACAAACGCCGACCGCAAAGGCGCAACGGCTCTGGTGGGAAGACCACCCTTGTCCCCACCTGCTCATCGACCCGCTCAACGAGTGGAACGATCCCTCACACCTGTCAACGCAGCGATACCTGTCAGACCCCGTAGCGCTGCTGACCGCCGCACTCGGCGAGATTGGCGATATTGGCGACAGCGCCTATTACCAGCGGTGGCTAGCGGCCGGCGAAACCGCGGCAGCGGCGGTCGAACGCGTCCTTGCGGCCGAAGATGGTGACGGCAGCAACGACCACACCGGCCTCGCCGAGCCCCAGATTGCTCAAATCGTCACCGCCTCAGCATCGCCCGATGATCACATCGTCGTGTCGAGTTCGCTGCCCGTTCGCGATGTCGACACCTTCGGCGGCGTCGATTGCCCCGCAGCGGTGAGCGCAAACCGGGGGATCAACGGCATCGACGGTGTCATCTCGACAGCAGCCGGAATCGCAGCTGCAGCAGGCGTTGGAGCAACCACCACCTCACCGGAAGGCCACACCGTGGTGCTGATCGGCGACGTTGCGCTCATGCACGATCTCGGTGGCGTCCTGGACGCGGCGCGAAACGAAACGCTCCTCATCATCGTCGTGCCCAACAACGATGGAGGAGGAATTTTCTCGATGTTGCCGGCGAAACAAGCGCTCGATGACGACACGTTTTCCACGCTATTCACAACCTCACACGGTGCGGACTTTTCGTTTCTCGGTGGGTACCCCGGCGTGGCCTACGAGCACTGCGGCGACCTCAGCGACGCACTTAAAAGAGCAAAGAGCGATCCGCGTGCGCCCGTCACGATCCTCGAAGTTACGACCAGCACCGAGCACCGACTCGTACAACTCGAACGCCTCCACGACGAACTCAACCTGCAATGACACCAGCCGACACCCCAACACCGCCGATCGAAACGCCTGAAGTGACGAGGGTCAGAACCGCAGACGGCACAACGCTCGCATGCCGGTACCTACCCGGCAACGGCCAGCTCATCGTTGCCATCCACGGCTTTACCGGTGATGGGACGACCATGCTCGAACTGGTCGAGACATGCCGCGAGGGCCGGCCGGCCATACTCATCGATGTCATCGGGCACGGACAAAGCGACACTCCCGAACATGTCGAGCACTACACGATGGCTTCGGTCGTCGACCAAGTCCTGTCGGTTATTGGCGGCCACGAGCCACTGACGGTGCACCTCGTCGGCTACTCGATGGGCGGCCGGATCGCCCTGTCGATGGCAGCACGCGCCCCCTGGTACTTCGCCTCGATAACGCTACTCAGCTCGACCGCGGGCATTGCCGACCCGGCAAAGCGAGCCGAGCGCTACGACCAAGACCAAAAAACCGCAGATGGCCTCGAACAGCGAGGGCTCGACCTGTTCATCGAAGACTGGCTGAAACTCCCGCTCTTTGGTCCCTATGTCTCGTCACTCGACGACACGCGCCGATCCCAAACAATTGAACAGCGCACGTCGAGCTCACCCATTGGACTTGCGAACAGCCTTCGCGGCACCGGCACGGGCTCGATGCCTCCGCTGTGGGGAGTACTTCCGTCGATCCGTTCGCCGCTCTTGTCTATCGCAGGCAGCCTCGACACCACCTATGCTGCGATCGCAAAAGACCTCGGTCGGGCTGCGGCCTTTGGACAAACAGCGATCATCGACGATGTTGGCCATGTTGTCCATCACGAGAATCTTGGCGAGGTTGCAGCGATTGTTCGGCGGTTTCTGACAGAGTGTGAGCATCATGCGGATCACGAGCGCTAACGCAACACCGATCGATATTCGCCTGAACGACACCGTTTCCACTGGCGCCGGGAGTATTGGAGACCGCGGTGGAATTCGGGTAACGATTCACGCCGAGGGAGTGATTGGCCTTGGCGAAACTGCGCCAATCCCCGGCTACGTCGGCCCAAAGCTCGAGCAGCTCGCTTCCGAGCTGTCCGACTGGTGCAAAGCCCAAGTCGATCGAGACATCGAAGATTCGCTCGGCCAGCTCGATTCCTCGAACCTTTCGCGCTTGTCGCGCTTCGCTGCGCACACTGCGCTCATCGATATTCAAGCGAGGAGCAAGGATGCTCCGATGAGCCAATGGCTGCGATCGGGGGCCGCCACTCGCGTTCGGGTCAACGGGCTCGTCAGCGAGTCGAGTCCTGCTGCGGTGCACTCGCGAACACTGCACTTGGTCGAGCAAGGGATGACCGCCATCAAGTTGAAGGTCGGCCACGTAGACCACAGCTTAGATATCACTCGAATCGTGGCCGCGAGCGAAGCAGCGGGAAGCCGAGCGGAGTTACGCCTCGATGTGAACGGCGCCTGGACGGCCGAAACCGTGACTCGAATCATCGGTCGAGTCGGCAGACACCGTATTGCCTACATCGAGGACCCGACCAACAACAGCGCTGAATACGTGAAGCTCGCAGAAGAGACCGGCGTTCCAGTGGCGATCGACCTTTCGCCCGACGTCGACCCAGACACTGCAATCGCTGATGCTGGCGTCACGATCGTCGTCGTGAAACCAGCAGCGCTCGGCGGCGTCGACAAGGTGATCGCCTTGGCCCGACAGCTCCCCGATCACCAGATCGTCGTGTCCTCGTCGATTCAGCGCGAGGTCGGCCTGTCCGCTGCGGTGCACTGTGCCGCCGCACTGCCGATGGCGGCCTCGGGTCCCCACGGCCTCGCAACCGGTCGACTCATCCGAAACATGGACCCCTCATTGCTCGACAGCAACGGCGAGGTGCGCGTACCCGCTGGACCCGGCGTGTGGAACACTCCAGCTGGAGACGACGCCTAAGGAAGGCGTTGCGTTAGTTATTGGTTTGGAAGGCGTTCGTCGCCTTCGTCGATACTCCAGTGCCACGGCTCAGATGGAAGGTTCACAAAGCCGAACTGTGGAGCGTTCGCTGCAAGCCATTGGAACGCAGCGCCGTTCCGCGGGCCGATGCTGCCACCGTTCCACTGAAAGTCGATCGCTCGACCCTGTTCGTGTTTCGACCAGCCCGGTCGTGCGGTCGGTGGAGCGCATTGAAACGCTGGTTTATGCCAGATGTCAAAGGCGCTCCCACCGCAGTGTGCTGCCCTGAGTTCGACCTGACGTTGGATTGGCCGATATCCCCATCCGCCGAGGTCGATTCCTTGGTCGAACGCCAACTGATAGAGCGCCCGCGTTTGTTGCTCGATATCGACATGAACCTCGATCTGAAAGAACGGTTCCGCCTCGACCGGAACGAGTGCCTCGACCAGCTCGCCAGTTTCGGGGTCGACCGTTGGCTCGCCGAGTACCTCGTCGTCAAAGAATGAGATCAGCACGATGTCGTCGAGGTCGACCGGTGGCGGCACCTCGATGCCCTGTGCCCGGGCGCTGCCGATAATCTCATCGTTGATCGCCTGTTGCTCGCTTCGAATGAGGGTCGCCAGCTGCAGTTCTTGTTCGGCGAGGAACGCCGTTTCGGCCAACTGCGCTTCGAGACGGAGCTCGGCCGAAGCAACGATCAGTGACTGTTGCTCCAGCGCCTCGTCGAGTTCGGCGCTGCGCAACTCGACAAGAGCCAAGCTCGCTGCAGCCCGAGCCGAAGCGGCCTCTTGTTCAACTATCAGCCCCTCGGCTTCGACCTCGAGCGAGCGAAGCCGATCGAGCGCGTCGCCGAGGTTTCCTGTTTGCAGTTCGAGCAGGTGAATGAAACGTGCCGATTCGCCGGGGTCATCGGAGAGCACAAGCTCGGTGAGTTCGTCTCCTGGCCCGCCCGACTCGCCAGTGAAGCTGGCAACGGCGAGCTCGCCGAGATGGGCTCGAAGCGCTTCAGCAGCATCGAGTAGCTCCTCACGCTCGGTCTCTGCGAGGTCGATTGCGTCGATCGACGCCCGGTAGCCGGCCTCGGCCTCGTCGAGACGAATTTGTTGCAGTTCGACGAACGCTGAGATCTCTTCTAGCGCTTTCGTTACTTCTTCGACCGTGGCGGTGCGTACATCGATCCCCTGGGCCGAGATCGCCGCTTCACGGGCGGCCCGTTCGCGCGCATCCTTTAGCTCATCGAGACTGCTTGGCGCCTCATCGTCTTGTGCGAACAGATCGCTCGCAGATGCCGACACGCCGAGCACCAAAAACACTGCAAAAATCAACTTGGCGACCTGAGGGCGCCACAACGCAAGAGACATAGTCTCCCATCGGCGTCGCAAATCCCGACATTAGGTCTAATGACCTATTCCAGGGTCCAGAAATGTGACTTCTGACCTATAAAGGGACTAGCGGGTAGTCGACCAGTGCCACGGTTCGGACGGAAGGTTTACAAACCCCCAGCGCGCCGCATTTGCAGCAAGCCACTGGAAGCCGGTGTTGGAGTGCGTCGTAATCGAACCGCCGTTGTACGTGAAGTCGATGGCAAGACCTCGTTCGTGATTGGACTGGCCCGGGCGGGCAGTTGGCGGGCTGCACGACGAGGCACTCCGCTCCCAAATATCGAACTCGGTCGGTCCGCAGTTCTGGCGCCGCAAGCGAATCTGTTCTGCATTGTCGCGGAAACCCCAGCCGCTCAGGCTCACCCCGTCGCTCGCCGCCGCATTGAGGAGCGCATCAACCCTGGCCGCAATGTCCTCGTGCACCTGGATTCCCTGGACCGTCGCGATTTCTTCTGGTGCGACGATCACCGGACGGCTTTGGGCAGATTGGGCCGCGAGTTCGGCTGCGCGGCGAGCAGCTTCGGCTCGAATCCGAGCTGCAATGACTTCCTCTTGCTGGCTGATGAGTGCCGCAGCTGCAGCGTCGCGTTGGGCCAGGACCGCAGCTTCGGCTAGCCGTGCCTCGAGACGCTTCTCGGTCGCAAACACAAGCTCGGTTTGCTTCTGACGGGCATCATCGAGTTGGGCTTGACGCAAAGCTTGGTCGAGCCGTCGTTCCTCTGCGACCAACGCAGCTGATTGCCGTTGCGCCGAGATCAGCTCAGCCTCAGCGGAAAGCGCGCGCAATGCGTCGATACCGTCGCCGAGCGAACCGGTCTGGAATTCGAGCAGGCTCCGCAAACGCAATGCTTCGGTGGGATCGTCAGAGAGCAGCACCGCAGTGAGGTCTTGGCCCGTTGCGCCACCCTCACCGGTAAACGCAGACAGCGCTAAGTTCGAGACGCGCTCTCGAAGGAATGCGACTTCGGTAGCAATCTCGGCCTCCCGTGCGAGCCCCTCGGCGACCAGGACCTCGGCCGAACGCACGCCCTGTTCGGCGTCGGCAAGACGGGCTTCTGAAAGGTCGACGAGCGCGTTTAGGTCGTCGAGCGCTGCAGCGAGCACATCGAAATCAGCGGTAGCTGCATCGACTTGGAGCGCCTGTTCGGCTGCCTCTTGTTGAATTCGATCTCGTTCATCTCGGAGCTCTTCGAGCCGCTCAACATCGCTCTGTGCATCGAGGGAAACCGCCACGCCAAACACTGCGAACACCACAGCGAACGCGCAAAACAAAGCTCTCGAAGTCTGCAGAAATGGCACTCACAAAAACTAGTCGATCACCGCGCGCTACTGGTTGACCTCGCCGGTTGGAGAGTCGCTGCACACACCGCTTCTCGGCAGAGCGTTCAGCCTCCGGTCGTGCTCCAGTGCCAAGATTCTGAGGGCAGGTTAAAGAAGTCGTAGGTCGATGCGTTGTTCGACAACCACGTAAAGCACTCCGATCCGCGCCAGCAGTTCCGGAAGTCAATCGCTAGTCCGCGTTCGTGTTGGGACTGTCCCGGACGAGCGGTTGGAATTCGACAGCTACTCGGAGAGGCGTTGTAGACATCGGGACAGCCATTGATCACCCGCAGCTCAGCAGTTCGTTCCGGAGACCTCCACCCTGAACCGGTGAGGGTCACCCCATCGCCAGACGCCGCGGTGATCATGCTGGTAACCCGGCTCGCCACCGATTCGTGGACTTGGAAGCCAGATGCGTTCACGATCTCGCCGCTTGGAGTCAACGGTGGCCGCGACGCCGCCTCTGCGGCTGCACGCGCCGCTGCTTCAGCGGCCGCCTTTGCAGCAGCCTCAGCACGAATTCGGGCTGCGATCACCTCTTCTTGCTGTTGGATCTCGGCGGCGAGCTCTTCGTCGAACGCTCGCACGGCTTGCGCTTCGGCGAGACGGGCTTCGAGGCGAGCTTCGACATCGAGCACGCGTTGGACCTGTTGGTCCTGCGACATTGCGAGCTCTTCTTCACGAACCAGTTGTTCCTGGCGGTTCGCTACCGCAGCATCGACCGCGCGCTGGCGTTCGGCCTCAACCTGTTCAGCCTCGACCTCGAGAAGACGAAGGCGATCGAGCGAATCGCCAAGGTTGCCGGTCTGAAATTCGACGAGGCTCCGGCGGCGCACGGCTTCGGTTGGGTCATCGCTGAGCAAGAAGGCGGTGAGGTCCTCGCCGTTGGCGGCGTTCTCGCCGGTAAATGACTCGACCGCCAGTTCGGCTACGAGCCCGCGCAACTCGACCGCCTCTTCCTCGATTGCCTCGCGTCGCGCCTCGGCCTGATCGACGAGGAGTTCTGCCGACGCCAAGGCCTGTGTAGCGTCTTCGAGGCGGGCCTGATGAAGATCGACCAATCCGTTGATCGCGTCGAGCGCTGCGGCGACTTCTTCGAAACTTGCTTGGCTCACGTCGACAAGTGCCGCTGCAGCAGCGAGCTCTTCGAGGACTACCTCCCGCTCGGCTTCGAGCTCCTCGAGGCGCTCGACATCGTCCTGAGCAGTCAGGGGTCCGGAGACCAAAAAGAGCACGCCAAGAACAATGAGCGCGAGAACGCCAGAACGGCGCAAGATGGGTGGCACGCGCAAAATACTTTCATGTCCGTGGCCAAGAATCAAAGCGGCTACTGTCCAGTAATGGTTTCGGACATTTTTGATGACACGAAGTGGAGCACGGTCGAGGGATTTGAGGATCTCGATGACATCACCTACCACCGGGCACATGCCCATGGAACGGTGAGGATTGCCTTCGATCGACCCGAGGTACGAAATGCCTTTCGACCCAACACCGTAGACGAGCTCTATCGCTGTTTGGATCACGCACGTATGTCGAGCGACGTTGGATGTGTACTCGTGACCGGCAACGGGCCATCGCCAAAAGATGGCGGCTGGGCCTTCTGTTCTGGAGGCGACCAGCGGATCCGTGGCAGAAGCGGCTACCAATACGCCGACGGTGAAACCAGCGATACTGTCGACCCGGCGCGATCCGGGCGCCTGCACATCCTCGAAGTACAACGACTCATCCGATTTATGCCCAAGGTCGTCATTGCGGTCGTGCCGGGGTGGGCTGTCGGCGGCGGCCACAGCCTCCACGTCGTCTGCGACCTCACCATCGCAAGCCGTGAACACGCCATCTTCAAACAAACCGACACCGACGTCGCCAGCTTCGATGGCGGCTACGGTTCTGCATACCTCGCACGAATGATCGGGCAGAAACGGGCACGGGAAGTGTTCTTCCTCGGGCAGAACCATTCTGCAGACGAGGCTGCGGCCATGGGGATGGTGAACCTCGTCGTGACTCACACCGAACTGGAGGACACGGCTCTGGATTGGGGCCGTCTCGTCAACGAAAAGTCCCCAACCGGGCAGAGGATGTCGAAGTTTGCAATGAACCTGGTCGACGATGGGCTCGTTGGCCAACAAGTGTTCGCCGGCGAAGCTACTCGGCTTGCCTACATGACCGACGAGGCCGTCGAAGGGCGCGACGCATTCCTAGAAAAGCGTAAGCCCGATTGGTCCGGCCACCCGTACTACTTCTAAGCGTCGACTATTTGCCGTCGGGGTCTGAGAAAAATTCGTTGATGAGCGGGGCGAGAACCTCGTGTTCTTGAGAAAGCACCCGATGCCGTGCTCCGCCGACGTTCACCGCTTCACTTCCTGGAATCATCGAAAGCAAGTCGGTAACCGGATAGTGCTCGTACACCGGGTCGTCCTCCCCCGCAATCAGCAGCGTGCTCGCCCGGATTTGGTCCGAAATGCCAGCGAGCGTCGCTGACTTCAACATCTCAGCACCGGCCAGGTACGTAGCGACGTTCGTTTCGAGCAACATTGCTCGAGCACGCCCAAGCGCCTCACCATTCGCCTCACGCCATGGCTCGCTAAAGAAGATCTCGAGCAAGTGCGACGCGACTGCATCGAGACCTCCCGCCGAAACGCGAGCGATGGTCTCCTCCCACCACGTATGGCTCCCGAGATGCACCCCACATGAGCCGAGAATGAGCCGATCCACGCGCCCATGATGTGCCGCCGCAAGCTCGGCTGCGACCATCGCCCCCATCGAATCACCAAGAACGTGCGATCGGGGAACCTCGAGCGCATCGAGAACGGCAACGGCATCGCTGACCAGGTCGGCAATCACAAACTCACCAACCGAGGATCCCGATCGGCCGTGGCCACGCATATCGAAGCGGATGACCCAGTACCTCGCTTCGAGCGTCGCCACATAAGGATCCCAAATCTCGAGCGAAGTGCCGAGCGGGTTAAGCAACAGCACCGCCGGTCTCCGGTCATCGCCTGAGGTCTCGACGTGAAGTGGATGGTCGGCAGACAAGACTGTTGACATGCACCGACTCTATTACCCGAACGATGAGAACACGGGGAGTTGTTGAATGCTGATGTGTCGGGTTATCCTGAGCGCTCTTCGGGCCGTTAACTCAGTTGGCTAGAGTGCCACCTCGACATGGTGGAAGTCACAGGTTCAAGTCCTGTACGGCCCACGTATCGAACTTCCTTCGAACTTCGTTCGAACTCGAGCCGGCATCCCACTTCGTTAGGGTGTCAGCGTTAGGGTGCCAGGCACGTTCACGAAACGTGACTAGTAGTAGGAGTCCTTTGGTGTGGCGAGTCCTGCAATCGTGGCCGCCACCGCGCCAGCGGCAACCACCGCAATCCCAGGCCCAAGCGTCAGACCCGTCGTTTCATTATCCGACAGGGTCGTCGCCGCCAAGACAACGACTACAAGAAGCCCGATCAGGCCCGCGAAAATTGAGAGGCCGCGCACGAATGGATGCCGAAAACCGACCCACAGCGGACCAGCGCTCACCGCAGCGGCGACTCCAGCTCCAACGGCAATGAACCCGTCGGGACGGCCCCAGCCAATCTCATCTCCAGAGCCCACAACCCACGCCATGAACGTCCCCACGACCATCGCCAAACCGCCGCAGAACACGAGGAAGGATAAGAGACGATCGATGAGCTCGATCGGTTCGCTCTCGTCGGCCGGAACATGCACGAGTTCGGTCGACTCTGAAATCGGGGCCGGAACAACTAAGCCAAGAGAGCTCGCTGGTGCAGCCTCCTCGTTGGGCGGCGGGTCGATCTCGAGCCGAGTTCTCCCCGCAACGCCAACCGGTGCACCTGGCGCACTCAGCGTCTTGCTCCCATTCCCAACTACCGGTGAGGATACGTCCTCGGTATCGATATCTAGCGCCGTAGGTGGATCACTTTCCCCGGTGCTCTCGGCCTCCCGCTGACGGCGCAGTGCCGCAGCATGATGACGCGACTTTGCGAGACGTTCGCGTCGCACCCGGTCGAGCGCATCGAACTGGCCGACCGGAGCCGCCTTGTCCGCCCCGTGCTCTGCAACTCGGTCGAGCACCGTTTCGGTACCTGAATCGAGATCTCCGAACACGTCGTCGCTTGGACGCACGGTGACATAACCATCTTCGGCCGGGGGCTGTTCGTTCTCGACGACCACCTCATTCTCTGGCATCGACGAAGTCGTTTCTTCATCCTGTACCTCGGCGGCCACCCACGAGCCGCCCGCAGCGTCGCTTGTCTCGTCAACGCCCAAAGCATCGCTCTCTGGGACTTCATCCTCTTCGGGAGCCTCGATCTCTGGG
>CALHXU010000147.1 GCA_938040365.1 uncultured Acidimicrobiales bacterium | reverse complement strand
TACTGGCCTTCACGGGTCGCATCTGGCGGCACGATTCTGGCTCCAGACAAGGCAGAGCATCCGGTCCAACTGATCGACGCCCGCGATCTTGCGAATTGGATCGTCGATCTTCTCGAGCGCCGAGTTTCTGGCACCTTCAATGCGACCGGACCAGCAAACCAGCTGACCATGGGTGAGTTCCTAGACGAATGTGCTGCGGTCACTGGGTCACAACCTGAGTTCATGTGGGCGCCAGAAGAGTTCCTGCTCGCACATGAACTCGGTCCGTTCCAAGACCTTCCGCTCTGGGTGCCACGTGCCGACGCCGGAATTACGCAGGTATCGAGCGAGCTGGCGCTACGGAACGGCTTGGAGCTGCGTCCAGTTGCTGAGACAATTCGAGACACGTGGGAGTGGCAGCAAAGTCGCCACGTCCAAGATCTGCAAGCTGGTCTCACTCGCGAACGCGAGGCAGAACTTCTCCTCCTGCTGGAATCCGCCGCGTAGCGAACGTTCGACAAAACGTAAGGGTGCCAGGCTCCCTTACGTTTTGGGTTAGGAGATGGTGACTGAGACTTCGGTTCGCTCGGATTCGTTCCAGTGGAAGTCGAGGGCAGAGACGAAGTAGGTGAGCGCTCCTGTTGGGGGAGTGTTGTCGATAAATGAGGTCTGGTCGGTGTTCCATGTGGTGGCGACAACCTCGGGTTCGCTCCCCTCGACGCTTCTTAGAATTCGGTACGCGTGAAGCTCGAAGTTCTCATCGGGTTGGTTCCACGAGAGCTGCACGGCGCCGTTCGTCTGCTCGAGGGTGATCTCGACGGGGGCTGGAGGCACTTCGTCGTCGACCGCAACGGCGCGATGCCAGCCGACTGAGAGCGGCGAACCGTCGTCATCGAGTGATTGGATGCCGTACCAGTATCGGGTTTCGGCGGTTACCTCGTCATCGAGAAATACGCCGACCGCATCTCCCGAGTGGATCTGATTTGTTGCGGTCAACTCATCTGCGCTCGGGGGAGTCTCGAGGTCGCTTTGGATTCGGTGGATGGCGTAGGTGTCGGCGCCCTCCGGTGCCGACCATGTCACCTCGATGGCGTCGGCGGTCATGAATCGGCGGGAAATCCATGCCGAGACGACTTCGTTGCCGGTTGGTTCTGGAACGGGACCATCGAAGGCCTCAACCGGTGGCGGAGGCGGTTGAGATTCTGTGTCTGCGTCAGGATTGGGGGTTAATTCCGGTTCGGATGGTGTTGATTCAGCGGTGGGCGCGGCCGTTGTTGTCGAGTCCTCGGGAGCGCCTTCGGCCTCGAGCGTTGTCGTTGGGGCCGAGTCACCGTCAGCGAGTGAATCGGTGGTCTCTCCGCTGCAGCCTGCGAGGATCAGCAGCGCGGCGGTGGCAACGAGTGACCGGAGGCGCCATTTGCGGCTCGGTGTGGGCCGGTTCACGATTGCCCTGAATGGGCGAGCGCAAAGTCGAGACTGGCGCGGGCTGCTGCAACTTGGGCCATGTTGCAAATGGTAGCGGTCGCCTTTGGGCTATCGGGATAGACCTCGGTCGTCGACGTGTATTGCGCGCTGGTCATGCCCTGGCAGAGGCCCCACTCCCGGCACGGATATTCGATCACGCCGGGCTGCACCTGATCGGCGCCGATGAGTTGGCCGTTCTCGTCGGGTGGAGCGATGTGGGTGACCTCTTCCACCGCGGCGATGATCGCTGCTTGAAAGTCGAGTTGAGGGTTGTCGGAATCGGCAACGGTGTAGAAACCGTCGGGGATGGTTCCTGGCTCGAAGGGTTTGCCATCACGTGCGGCGACTGCGGGCCGGAACTCGTCCTCATCGCTATCTGTGGTCTCGTGCAGATCGAGGTGCAAAAGGAAGGGAACGTCGAGGCCGGCGATCGCCGCTATGAGGAGCGCTGCCTCCTCGGAGGGACTGTCGTCGTGGAACGAGCGGTTCGGATCGACCGCGTTGGGGTTCCATCGATTGATCACCTCATAACCCCACGGGCTGACGCAGGGTGCAACGACGAGGTTGAGCGAGTCTCGATAGTCGAGTGCGGCGGTCTCGAGAAAGGTGAGGGCGCCGTGGACGCCGCTGGTCTCATAGCCATGCACGCCGCCGGTGAGCAGCGCCCACGGTGCATCCGGGTTTGTCGATCGAAGCGTCACCATCTTGAGGGGGTAGCGCTCGGGGTCGATCGGAAGGGCGCCATAGGACGAGACCTCGAAGGGTGCTTCGAGCGCATCGATCCGGTCGAGGACATCGTCGCGGTAGCTGCGCTCGATCGAACGCTCGGCGAGCCACTGTTGTTTCTCTGCGGGGCCCCAAGGTTGGCCCGGTACGCCGATGGGGTAGAAGCGATCCATACCACTGACGGTACCGGACAGGACGCGAACTGGAAGTCGGGGAGCGGTTGTCGGGTTCACGTCACATGTCCTCTCTTGTGCCACCCTCACGTGTCCTGCCTTCGCCCAAGCGCGTGCGCGTCATGTGCCACGGTCAACCGCTCATCGACACCACCAACGCGCTTCTGGTGTGGGAGCACGACTACTACCCGCGCTACTACCTTCCTGCCGACGAGTTAGCAGAACAGTGCGTCTCTAAGAACTGCCATGACACATCGGGCATCGGCGACCTTTTCGGCTATGTCGCATTGAACTGGGACGAAATGGATGGCTGGTTCGAAGAGGATGAAGAAGTCTTCGTGCACGCCCGAAGCCCCTTCGTTCGTGTTGACGCACTTCGCAGTTCTCGAACGGTGCGGGTGGAAATCGACGGCGAGGTGGTCGCCGAATCGACGAGTCCGGTGGTGCTCTTTGAGACCGGCCTACCAAATCGTTACTACCTACCGGCTCTCGATGTCCGGCACGATCTGCTCACGCCAACCGAGCTGCAAACGTCGTGTCCGTACAAGGGAACGGCGCGCTATTGGTCGGTAGGCGAGCATGAAAATATCGTGTGGTCATACCCAACGCCGTTGCCCGAGAGCCAGCCGATTCAGGATTTGTATTGCTTCTACAACGAGAAGGTCGACCTGTTCGTCGACGGGGTTTTTGTCGAACGGCCGGTCACAAAGTTTGGTTAAGAGTCGCCCCATTCGGTCAGAACTCCGGTTACTCGCCGGTATATCATGACCACGGAGGGGCACCGATTTCGAAAATAAGAACAGGTTTGTCTGTATGGGGAAGCGTTTCGAGGAAATTGTCGTCGCGAAGAGTTCGGCTGGTCCAGCCAAACTGCTCGCGCTCCTTTGCGTAGCAATCGTCGTGATCCGGTCATGGACCGTGCAGTGGCCGTTCCGAGTAGGCGTCGTGGCCTTCACGGTGTGGCTTGCCTACCTGCTGGTCACGAAGTTCTCGAGCATGAAGCTCTCGGTCTCACGAAGTGCGGTTCACGTCGTGAACTTCAACTCTCGATTCGAACTCGACATCGACACGGTGAAGATCGAGGACGAGCAGAACCCCGAAGCATGGCCCCATGACGACAATTTCGTGGCACGGCCAGCGCCGAAGGACGAGGCACAACGCCTCGCCGAGAAGAAAGCGCGGCTTCTCATCTTGACCGATGCGTCGGGAGTCAAGGCAAACGTTGGTGTGGCCCCGTCCTATGGCACTCGGCTCGACGAGATTGCCGAGGACCTCTACATCGCAATTGATCGGATGCGCCCACAACAGACGTCCTAACGGCCCGATCGAAGATCTGAGTCGGCCAGCCCAAGAACGAGGCCGGAAACTGCCCTATCGTGAGCGTAGTGAGCATTCAGATCCCCCACGACGAGATCCTTGCTGACGCTGGTCACCAAACCTGTGGCCTCGAGCATGATCACGATCACGACCATCAACACGACCACGGAGACGGAAAGAAGAAGCGCGCCTATGGCCCGCTCGTTCTTGTTGCCCCGTTCCTGATCGCCGTTCTCATTCGCAACCAATACGACGCACTCGGAAGCGCAGACTTCCGACTCTGGTCGACATTGTTTGTCTCGGTGAGTATCCAGGCACTGCCCTTCCTCGTTCTCGGCGTTGTGGTCAGTGGCCTGATCGCCGTCTTTGTTTCGCCCGAATTGGTCGAGAAGTTCGTGCCGAAGAGCAACAAGCTCGCTGTTCCCTCCGCTGGCCTTGCCGGCCTTGCGCTTCCAGGTTGTGAGTGTGGCTCTGTTCCCATTGCTGGTCGCCTCGTCGACGCAGGAACACCACCTGCTGCAGCGCTCACCTTCTTGCTCGCCGCACCGGCGATCAACCCGGTCGTCATGGTTTCGACCGCAGTTGCATTCCAAGGTCAGGGAACGATGGTTCTCGCTCGATTCATTGCCTCACTCGCATGTGCAATGTTGGTCGGCACCTGGTGGGCGCGACGCAACGATGAGTCGCTCATCAAGTCGATGACCGCCGGTGAAGAGCACGCTCATGATGGTGGCCGGCTTCGGTCGTTCGTCGACGTGGCGTCGAAGGATCTGTTCCACGCCGGCGGCTACCTCGTCGTTGGTTCGCTCGCTGCAGCAACGTTGCAACTGGTCGTGCCTCGCTCGGTCATCAATGCCGTTTCGGGCAGCGAGTGGCAATCGGTCCTCATCTTCGCAGCGCTCGCCGTGTTGCTCTCGATTTGTTCAGAGGCCGACGCGTTCGTCGCTGCTGGCCTTCCACAATTCTCGATGTCTTCCCGTTTGGTGTTCCTCGTCGTTGGACCGGTAATCGATCTCAAGCTCGTCGCAATGCACGCAGGTGTCTTTGGCCGCCGCTTTGCGCTTGTCTTTGCGCCAATCGTTCTCGGAGTCGCCGTGCTGTGCGCGGTCGTTGTTGGGCAGGTGCTGTTATGAACCGAGTTGGTCGTGCCGCGGTCATGTTGACCCTCGGCTTCACCATGGCTCGTCTGCTTTGGACGGGTGCGTTCGGCTGGTTTATCCAGCAGCGAATGCAGATTCCGTTGCTGATCGCAACCGTTGTGCTGTTGATCATGGGCGTATACGAAGCAGTCCAGGCAACCGAAGAGGAGACGAAGGATCCCGAGTCTCGGACGCGTTCGACTGCGCCGAAGGTCGGTTGGTTAATGATCCTTCCACTGCTCGTCATCGTGTCGGTCCAACCTGTTGGGTTGGGCGCTGCTGCGGCTGACCGAGTTGAGAACTTCACACCGGTCGAGACCGAGTCTCGCTTCGACGAGCTGGATTTCTCGCAGGGCGTTCCCGAGCTTCGAGTGCTCGACTTTGTCGATCGTGCAATCTGGGACGATGACGGCTCGCTCAACGGCCAGACCGTTCGCCTCGAAGGTCTTGTCGTAAACGATCCGGACGTACCCGACGGCTTCTTGCTCACTCGATTCCTCGTGAGCTGCTGTGCTGCCGATGGTGTGCCGATTCAGGTAGCGATTCAAGGTGTGAGCGAAAACCTCGTGAATGACACGTGGGTCGTGGCCGACGTGGTGCTCATCGAACCCGACGTTCCCTACCGTGAGAACGACGCGGATCGTTGGTTTGTGAATGCTGAGCTTCAGTCACTCACCATCGATCTCACGCCGCCGACCGACGCCTACGAATCTCCCTACGAATAGGGTTTCGAGCCGATCGAGGAATTCGATATCGCGTCAGGTTCTTTCGGGTTTGCGATGCACGAAGACGGCGTAGTTCGAGGCTTCTGTCCATGGGTCACCGTCCCATGATGACCAGCGCGCTTCGGAGACGAGCCCGCACTCGACCGCCAACGCGTCGTAGGTTGTTGCGCTGATCGAATGCCCGAGTTGGAATCCGGCGATGAGTCGCCCTCCCGGGGAGAGGTGGGCCGCCATGTTGGCAACAACGTCGTGTTCGGTGCCGGGGGCAACGAAGATCATGACGTTTCCAGCCATGACGACGACGTCGAAGGTGCGGTCGAGTTTCGCCGTGGAGAGGTCATCGAGTCGAAAGTCGAGGTCGGGCGCTTTGGTCTTTGCCGCTGCAATAAATGGGCCGTCGAGGTCGACGCCGACGACATCACAGCCTCGGCGGGCGAGTTCGATACTCACGCGGCCAGAGCCACACCCCGCGTCGAGAACGGTGGAGGGGGAGTAGCGCGAGACGAAGTCCGCTTCGCCGTGTGCGTTCTCGCCCGAAGCCTCGATGCGTTCCCACTTGACGTCATATGCAGTGGCATCGACAGACATCCATTGGGTGGTGTCGCCGCTGGATTCGTCTGACGTGTGTTCACCCATCGGGGCAGCGTACACGTTGACGCAGGTCACACATTTATGCCACTCTCGGTAGTTAATGAATCACTGCGGGTAGAGAAAGGATGGACAGCTCACGTGGGTTTCTTGAAGCGTTCAAAGCCCCGGCCGCAATCCAACCGGCTAACTGAGAAGATCCAATCAACCACGCAGTCTTGCGCCCGTCATTGCGTTGAACACTCTGGTCGAAACAAGAGGTACCAAGGCGTCGAACGCCGTCGTGATTCGTCACGGGACAGGCTTCACGATCTGGCGGCGCCGTCGCCCGACAAGCCGACGTTCCTCGTTGGCGAAGCGGTGTATCTCAAAAAGAAGCGGTTGAGCGGATTCGTCGTAGCCGACCATCGCAGCGAGCATTCCGATGGCTCGGGCGCCCAATGCATCGGGAGCGGCGATTGTGTTGAAGTGATCATCGTCGATTCGGCGACGAATAAGCCGGCCGACACCACGATCCATATGCCGTTCTGCTCGGTCGAGGTTGTCATCGACCTCAATCGGCCGAAGCGCTGCGATCTCTCGGCACAGCCGGTCGACCTCATCGAACTGAACCGAGAGCTGCAGTGGCTGATCACGCAGATGAAGTTCGGCAATCCTGCAGCGAGCGATATTGCGAGGCGCCTCGAAATCCAGAACGCGTTAGAGCGCTGGGAAGCAGAAGCAGAGGTAACGAGCGAAGCGAGCTAGCGGGTCTGTCCTTCAATGCCGACGTTGTCGAGGACGTCTGTTTCGTCGTTGTGGCTGTGGGTGAACCCGAGTTCTCGTTCTATCTTCACGGTCTCTTCTGAGCGGAGCGCCAGGATGTAGGCACGGCGGAACCCGTCGGTGTTGTTGCCACCTGAGCCGTGCATGACTCGTTCGTTGTGCACGGTTACGTCGCCGCGAGAAATGGGCACGGGGATCACCTCGTCGGTGTCGAGCAGGTCGGTGCCGAGCGCGTGAGATTCGCCGCGGTCGCCGAATTGGGGGACGTGGGGGCGTAGTGCCGATTCGTTTATGGTTTCTGGCACGAAACGCATGCAGCCGTTCTCGATCGTCGAGTCGTCAATCGCCAGCCAGAACGTTGCGGTGCGCGTGTCGGGCGTATCGGGCCAGTAGGCCATGTCTTGGTGCCAGGCGAATATCGCATCGGCCTTGTGCGGCTGCTTTGCGAGCAGCTGGTCGTAGTCGATGGTCATTCCGTCGCCGCAGAGCTGTCGAGCAACGTCGATCGCCCGCCGTTCGAATACGTTGCCTTGCCAGGCTGGGTAGTAGCGGCGGGGCAACATCACGTTCACGATCGAGTAGTCGTCGGGGTCTCGTCCGTAGTCGCCGGCCATGTCGCAGAAGTCCTTGCCAGGGACCTCGATTTCGCGGCGAAGGAACTGGTCGTACACCGCTTCTAGTTCGTCCACTTCGCCTTCGCTCAACAATCCGGGAAGGTGCACAAAACCCAACTCATGAAAGTGTTGGCGCTGTTCTTTTGTGATGGTGTAGCTCATGTGGTGTTTCCAATCCTGCCTGAAGTCTCGAATATGCCTGAGGTCTCGAATGTGCCTGAGGTTCCGAATGTGAAACTGGAGGTCGACGAGTAGGTCTCGCCCGGCCGGAGTACCGATTCGCCGAGGTCGGGTCGGTTGGGGGCGTTGGGGATGCGCTGCGGCTCGAAGGCAATGCCCTGCCCGTTGGGTTCGAGGTGTTGACCTGAATAGACCTGCATTCCGGGTTGGTCTGAGGTGACGGCAAGCCAGCGTCCAGATCGGTGTTCGAGGCGCGCGTAGTTCGCTAGGAAGCAGTGGTCATATCCGCCTGCGGTCATGATCGATTCGAGCGGTCGCCTCGTACGGCAGTCGAAGTTCGTTTCGTCGACCTTGCTCGGCGGGCCGGGAATGGGGATCTGGCGCTCGTCGACCTCCACGACCGAATCGGTGTCGATCACGAGGTGATGGTTGGCGAGGCTGCGCTCTTCGAGGCTGAGGTCGTTGTGTGCGCCGCCGTCGGGGCTGTCGCTCGCCGATAAGTTCCAATACACATGTGTCGCTAGGTTGACGACCGTTGGTGCAGTGGTGGTTGCGTGATAGGTCACCTGGTACTGCGATTCGTCGAGGGTGATCAGACACGTTGCCGACAGTTCGCCGGGGAAGCCTTGATCGCCATCGGGTGACGTCAACGAAAGTTCGACGCCACCGTCGACGGGTCGACCCGTCCAGCGGGACAGGCCGAAGCTGCCCGATCCGCCGTGGAGGCAGTGAGCCCCTTCGTTCGCGTCGAGCGCGTAGGTGGTGTTATCGAGTTCGAATGTGGATCCTTCGATCCGGTTCGCCCATCGGCCAACCGAAGCGCCGTGCCATCCAGTCGGGTCGGTGGCGTCGGGGTAGTCGACCGAGATCGGCACCCAGCGCGCCCCATCACGAAGCTCGACATGGAGAATATGAGCGCCGAACTCGGCGACGATCAGACGGAGATCGCTCGACTCGAGTCGCCACGCAAGTCCAATGCCGGCACCGGGCCAACCCTGGGTTTCGACTTGTTCAATTCGAGTCATGGGTGAGCGTGTTCTCCGTATCGGATGTTTGTCGTATTCGCTAGCTCGTATGGAGCGCGACGAACTCGCTCGCCGATGCGTTGAACTCGTCGGCGAGGGGTGACGTCTTTGCGTTGTCGAAACCATGGATTGCACCGTCGACTTCGACGTAGGTAACGGCTCCACCCGATTCGCCGATGCGGCGCGCGTACTCTCGATTCTCGTCGAGGAAGAGATCGGAAGTGCCGACCCCAACCCACGCCGGCGGGAGCCCGGAGAGATCATCTCGGCGTGCGGGCACGGCGTACGGTCCGGCATTGGTTCCGGGTGCGCCAGCGAGGTAGCTCGTCCATCCGAAGAGATTGTTGGCATTGCTCCACACTCGATGCCGTGGCTTGTCCAATGCTCGGTGGTCGGCCGTTCGGTCATCGAGCATCGGGTAGACAAGAAGCTGGCCGCTGGGTTGGGTGCCGCCTTCATCGCTGATTCGCTGCACGAGGGCAGCAGCGAGACCGCCGCCAGCGCTGTATCCGCCGATCACGATTCGGCTTGGATCGACGTCGTATTCTGTTGCGTTGTCGAGGAGCCACGACCATGCCGCATGGCAATCGTCGAGGGCAGCGGGGTAGGGGTGTTCTGGGCTTACCCGGTAGCGGGGGCAAAACACCGAGACGCCAACGTCTCTTGCGATTTCAGTAGCGCGAGGGAGGGTGTCTTCGGGCCGTCCCATCACGTATCCGCCGCCATGAATGAGCAGTACCGCGCCTCGCGCCGTTCGCTGCTGTGGCCGGATGGCGAGCATGCCCTGACCAACGTTGGTGATCTCGGTCGTCCAAAGTCCGGCCATGTCGGGTTTGCCGAGGAGCCTGCTGCCGAGGCTCGACAGCAATCCTCGCATTGGCTTTAGCGTCCAACGGTTGACGACAAGCGCGCCGGCCTCCCGGTCGAGTTGTTTGAACTCGTCCGCGGCCGGAACCCGAGCCGTGGTGTTCACAGACAAATCCGGCTCGAACCTGATTCCTCGTGGACTGTCGATTGCCATACTTTCCCCGCTTCGATCGCTTTCGACGACCTTAGCCAAAGGTGGCGCCACGTTTGAAGTGAACCGCAGCGAGCCGCGGAGAAATTTGGGTAACGAGCGAAGGATTTCGGTCTGCTCAGGAGATGAATTGGGAGAAACCAATGCGGGAGAAAACATGAGAAAGACATTTGCTGTGGTGGTCATTGCGTTCGGGTTGATCGCAGCGGCCTG
>CALHXU010000146.1 GCA_938040365.1 uncultured Acidimicrobiales bacterium | reverse complement strand
CGTATAGGTACCCGTCGACAAAACAGACGGATCCTCACTCTCATAAACCGTGCCATCAACCGCCAAAAAATCGACCCGAACATTCCGATCAACCGGCCGCGACCGGTCATTCACAAACCGAACCCGAACAACCTCATCAGTCACCACACCAACACGATCAAACACATACGTCTCAAAGCTCGAAGAAAGGTCAAACGAAGCAACAACCTCACCCTCGACCTCAAGCTCAACAATCTCCTCACCAGTCAACCCCAACGCACGAACCTCAAACCGCTGCGAATCAGAGGATTGGGCAGGCGAGGTAGAGCCGGCGGTCTGAGCAGATGCGGTGCCCGTCGCGGCTACACAAAAGATGACGAAGACCGCGAAGACTCGTACCAAAAGCCGCTTATGCATGGGTGTAGCCCTCCAACCGTTCCGTCTCCGTCGGTTGACAGGGGGTATTACTGAGGTGCGGTCTCCGAACTGGTCAGATCTTTACTTATGACGGCGCGGCCCAAGCGAGAGCCGATAAGCCAACGATGAGCCGACTCGGCGGTGCTACTGGTCGATCACGCGCTGTGCTTTGCCCTGTGAACGCGGAACCTCACCCACCGGGACGACCTGAATCGCTGCGCTGACACCGATGTGGTCTTTGATGCGTCGTTGCAGTTCTTCGGCAAGCTCAGAGGTTGGTCGTTGCGCCGTTGGCGTCGGCTCGACATTGATCGAGAGGCTTGCCAAGTTCGCAGAACGGTCCACGACGATCTGAAAATGCGGGCTGAGTCCATCTACGGCGAGAACGTGTTCTTCGACCTGGCTCGGGAACACGTTGACGCCTCGGATGATCAACATGTCATCGGAACGGCCCGAGATCCGTTCGATCCGTCGCATCGTTCGAGCAGTGCCAGGCAGGATTCGGGTGAGGTCGCGGGTTCGATACCGAATGACTGGCATGGCAACCTTGGTGAGCGAGGTAAACACGAGCTCGCCGAATTCGCCATCGGGTAACACGTCTCCCGTCTCGGGGTCGATCACCTCGGGGTAGAAGTGATCTTCCCAGACGGTGAGGCCATCTTTGGTCTCGACACATTCCTGTGCGACACCGGGGCCAATGACCTCGGACAATCCGTAGATGTCGACAGCGTCGATTCCGAGGCGAGCTTCGATCTCTTCGCGCAATCCGTCGGTCCACGGCTCGGCCCCGAAGATACCGACCTCGAGTGAGCTCTTCGCCGGATCGAGCCCGGCCGACTCCATCTCGTCGATCAGGTTGAGGCAATACGAGGGCGTTACGAGGATCACCCGCGGTTTGAAGTCGGAAATGAGTTGCACCTGCTTCGCCGTTTGACCGCCGCTCATCGGCACGACGGTGCACCCGAGCTTCTCGGCCCCGTAGTGTGCCCCGAGGCCGCCGGTGAACAGGCCGTAGCCATAGGCGACATGTGCAATGTCTCCAGGCCTCCCGCCCGCGGCAAAGATCGACCGAGCCATGACGGTCGCCCACATGTCTACATCGTCTCGCGTGTAGCCAACGACGGTTGGCTGTCCGGTCGTGCCCGACGAGGCATGGACCCGAACAACGTCGGATCGGGGTACGGCGAACATCCCAAAGGGATAATGCTTTCGCAGGTCCTCCTTGACGAGAAATGGAAAGTTCGCGAGGTCTTCGAGCGATTCGAGATCGCTCGGTGAGACACCGGCTGCATCGAACGCTGCCCTGTAGTGATCGACGTTGGCATAGGAATGCGCGAGCGTCGCCTTCATTCGTTCGAGCTGAACCGCAGCCAGCTCGTCCTTACTCACCGTCTCGATCGGTTCGTATCCAGTCATTGCGTAACCCTTTTCTTGCTGCTCACACTCGTGTTCTGCGATCGTGACCGTCATTCGACGCCGTAAACCGGTCGGGGAAAACCGACGGATACGCCCGCTCGAATACCTCGCTGAGCCACGGCGCTGATCGGGACACCGTAGCTTCGTAGATCTTCGTCGCGATCGTCGCCGCGGCGGCGCCTGGCCAATCGGCTGGTTGGGCTTGTGTTGGAAGCTCAGGCCAGCGCAGGCGGATCCGGCGCAGGTCATGGACCACCATGGTTCGCAGACCGAACGCCTCGATCGATGTCGATTTGGCCGCCTTGCCTACGAGTGGCCCATAGCCGGCGACGAAGTCATCGTAGGCGGTGGCCATCTCGTCTGCGTCAGACTCGGCAATGAAGAACCCATCTTCGACCAGCGCCGCGAGTTCGGTGAACGTGGCCGTCGCTATCGCGGGCCGCAGATCGGGAGCGACGAGCGCCATGAGCTCCCGAGCTGATTCGGCTTTCGTGCCCGGCGATGCCAAGACATCGGCTCCAATGCGAACAAACCCGTTCCAGCCAAGATGCTCGGCGAGCTTTGAACTCTCGGCAGCCTTCAGCGTCCTCGGCAAGAACAGCAGTACCCACTCCCCCATCCAATCAACATCGTCGGTGCCATAGATCCGGTCCGATGCTCGAGTCGACTCGGTGAGCGCGAGTTCGGTCAGGTGATATTTGCTTTGGCGGCCAATTCGTTCGGTTGTGAGCCACGCTTCGGCAACGAGTCGGTTCATCGAAGTCCGGACGAGTCGGTCGCTGAAGCCGAAGACCTCGCTGAGGCGGAGCATCTGGCTCATCCAAAGCGACGAGCGAATCGGTACGAGCGTGTCGCCGATGATCGTTACCAGCACCGACCGGGCCGAGATCTCCGGAGCTGTCGCCCACGACTGTATGACGTCGGAAAGGTCGCGCTCGGTCGCCACTACCAAACCGCATCTGGGTCGAGGTCGAGTACTTCGCGCATCCGCGCCATCAACGGGCCGAATGCGGAGGACCGTTCCTGCCTTGCGCCGCTCCCAACCTGCACCTCGTACTCGCCATCGAACGCAGCGTTAATCTGGGATGCAATGTCGGAGGACTTTGACGAGAGCGGTGCTGCCGTGACTCCAGCAGCGACCATCTCTTCGATTCCGGCAACGGGCGCGAGTAGTGATGGCAGCAACGCCAGGACGGTATCGAGCGCCCGTTCGAGTTCGACTCGCCCGGGGGTCGTCACGAGTGAGCCAATGAGCGCTTCGGCGTGGCGTCGGTGGTACGCCTCTTCTCGTTGGGCTCGCACCGCGACGCTCGCCAAACCAGCGTGACTCGACTCGGCAACGAGTTGCCAACGAAGGTCTTCGACCATGTCGTAAATCCAATGACGCACGAGCGCTTCGGCCCAATCGGTGGTTCCAAACTCGGTAAACGCGGACGACCGGTACTCCTCTGCCGAGCGCCCGTATGCCAGAGCATCGATGGCCGCGTCGGTCGGTTCGACCCCGTCGATTTCACAGACAAGTTCGTAGAGCAAGACGGCATGACCAAGCTCGTCCTGGCCAATGCTCGAAAACGCGAGGTCTTCTTCGAGAAACGGCGCAACGCCGATCCACTCGGTGTGTTGCTGGCCGATCAGATGCTCGTCATCGGCAAAGGCCAATAGAAATTCTCGCAGCGCAGCCTCGTTACTCATCGTTGCCTGCTTCGCTACTGTCCGCTTCACGTGCAGCTTTTCGACGGGCAGCGACCGCTGCTCCGTCGTGGTGTCGGTGCGGCTTGTCGGCGTTCGGCGAGATGAAGTCGTCTCCGGCCATCAGCAGATGCTCGCGGTTCACGACCCACACCCGGTTGCCTTCAGCCCGACGAATGTAGGTTTCTCTCGCCATGACGAGCGCCAGCTCATCGTTGGCTGCGTCGAGGGCACCGGCGTGTCGGTATTCGTCTTTCCCATCCTTCTTCAGGAACACTTCGTATGTCGCCACATCAACCTCGCATGACTTCGACGGTTTCGCTGCAGTTCGGGCAGCGGTGAATCCCACGACACCGGCTCGGCCCAAACATCGACTGCTCGGTCGTCTTCGCGCCACAGCGCGGACACCTGGTGGCTTGGTTGTTGATTGAAACGGCAACGGTGAAGTCACGTGCGAGCGCTTCCCGGCCGCGCATGCTCACCCGATCTGGGGTCCATGCGGGCGAGGTCAGCCAATTGACCGAAACGTCGTCTACTCCCGCGACGGCTCGAATCGCTCTGTCGACGTCGCTTCGGATCATCTCCAATGCCGGACACCCCGAGAAGGTCGGGATGAGCCCAACCCCGACGATGACTCCCAATGTGCCTCCGACGGGGCCGTTTCGAACTTCGACGTGTTCGAGTAAACCAAGGTCGACGATCGAGACACCCGGATACTCAGGGTCGTCAACGCTCGCAATCGCGCTGAGAACCGCTGCCTCGAGATCGACTTCTGGTGCGGCCGGCGGGTTGTGTTGGGCGGTCATACCGCTGCTCCGTCGAGGCAGCGACGTGCCCACGCGGTTGCTTCCCAGTTGTCTCTGGCCTCGCGAATTCGTCGAGCCGAATCTGGCCCGCCTTGGGCCAAGGTCTTCTTCAGCGGCTCCCAATCGATCGGGCCGACGTCCCACTTCTTTGTGTCTTCGTCGTAGGCGAGGTCGGACGCTGGGACGACAAATCCGTAACTGTGCATCATCGGCACGAACTTCTGGACCCACTTATCTCGAAGGACCTCGTTGCGTTCGCTCTTGATGTGCCAGCGAAGCAGCTTGTCGTCTGGCTTTGAATCGGGGCCGAAAAGCTGCAGCGCTGGCCAGAACCACCGATCGAGCGCACCTTGAAAGATGTCCTTTTGAATCTGGGTGCCCTCGGCGATACGGCGCATCCGGTCTTCTCCGAGGCGCATGTGGAAGCCCTCTTCGCTGATGATGCGCTTCAAGATTCGCCGGTACGGGCCGTAGCTGCAGTTCTTGAAGACGGCTTGTTGGCTCGCTAAGGCGGCAGCATCGACGAGGAACGCGATCGCAACTTGGTCGCCCCAGGTTTCGGCCTTGTAGTGAAAGACGTTGTGGAACCGGCTCCTGCCAGCCATGAGATCTTCGATCATCTCGGTTCGGGTTTTGATGCCCATGTCGGCGGCGACCATGTACAGCAGATGGCCGTGCCCAATCTCGTCTTGGGTCTTTGCGAGCACGCTCATCTTGTGGCGTAGCCCCGGGGTCTTTGGAATCCAGTCCCGTTCGGTCAGCCCGCCCATGTACTCGCTGTTGGCGTGCATTTCGATGAAGGTAAACACGGCGTGGCGATACTCGTCAGGCATGTGGTCGTCGACTTCGACAATGCCGCCGTCATCGAGGAACGCCTCGAAGGCCTCCATGTCTTGCCAGGTCCTACCCATCAGCTCGCTGCTCCGTTGATTCCTGGGGCGTTGGCGACCATGGTGAGCACGTCGTACGCCGCAGCCACCTCCCCGTTTTGGTTAATAACTTTCGTGTCCCAGGCAACCTCGCCATAACCGCGCCCCTCGAGCTGGGTCTTGCGCTTGCAGGTCAGCACGACGTGGAGTTCGTCGCCTGGCCGAGTCGGCGTAGCGAAGCGCAGCTTGTCGAGCCCGTAGTTGGCAAGCACCGGTCCTTCGGGTGGATCGACGAAGAGTCCAGCGGCGAAGGACAGCACGAGGTAACCGTGTGCGACGATGCCTCCAAAGATCGGGCTCCGGGCCGCCGCCTCTTCGTCCATGTGGGCATAGAACGTGTCGCCGGTGAAGTCGGCGAAGTGGGCTATGTCTTCGTCAGTTACAACTCGAGATTGCGATGTGAGTGAGTCGCCGATCGCCAGTTGATCGAAGTTCAGTTTGAACGGGTGGCCGTTGTCTGTCGTCGGCGCTCCCGACACGAACTCGCCGGTTATTGCGGTCAACATCTCGGGCGTTCCTTGAAGCGCCGTCCGTTGCATGTGGCCATAGACGCTACGGATACCACCGAGTTCTTCGCCTCCGCCCGCTCGACCTGGCCCGCCGTGGGTGAGCATCGGCAGCGGCGAGCCGTGCCCGGTGCTCGCCTTTGCCATGGCGTTGTTCACGACCATCACGCGCCCGTGGTGTGAGGCGATTCCTCGGGCGAGTTGTCCAACCTCGCTCGGGTCAGCGCCGTAGATCGACGCGACGAGGCTCCCATCTCCGAGCGCTACAAGCTCGACCGCTTCGTCGATCGATGAGTAAGGAATCAGCGTGGCGACCGGCCCAAACGCTTCGACCTCATGGATCACTGGGGCGAAGGCGTTGGTTGCGCGAAGCAAGGTGGGCGCAACGAACGCTCCAGAATTGTCGAGGCCATCATCGATGCCATCACCATTCTTCGATGGGGTAACGATGTCGGCTGCGGTTTGCAGTTGTTCGATCGCCTCGTGAACCCGGCCGCACTGGGCATGGTCGACGAGCGCTCCCATCGTCACCGACTCATCGGACGGGTCGCCGACCTTCACGTCGGCGAGTGCTGCGGCTAGGGCGTCGGATGCTTGGTCGAGCATCGACTGCGGCACGAATGCTCGGCGGATCGCCGTGCACTTCTGCCCGGCTTTAGTCGTCATCTCGCTGACGATCTCCTTTACGAATAACGTGAACTCGTCGCTGCCGGCCGCTGCGCTCGGTGTGAGGACCGCCGAGTTCACCGAGTCGGCTTCAGTCGTGACGTGCACGGATCGTTCGATGAGGTTTGGGTGTGCTTTGACGAGCCTGCCGGTCGTTGCCGACCCGGTGAACGCAACCGAGTCCTGGCCGTTCAAGTGGTCGAGCAGGTCGCCGGGCCCGCCGCTGATGAGCTGTAGCGAACCTTCGGGAAGCTCGCCCGATTCGACGAGCACCCGAACTGCGGCTTCGGCCAGAAACGCGGTTTGCGGTGCTGGTTTCACGATCGTTGCGAGCCCTGCGAGAAATGCTGGGGCGAACTTTTCGAGCATGCCCCAGATCGGGAAGTTGTAGGCGTTGATCTGCACGGCGACGCCACGCCGAGAGCTAAACATGTGGACTGCGCTGAACGTCTCGTCTCTCGAGAGAGGTTCGACCGCACCATCGACGGCCACGGTCGCGTTCGGCAATTCTTTGCGGGCCTTGCTGGCATAGGTCAGCAAGACACCAGCGCCGCCGTCGATATCGATCCACGAGTCTTTCGTGGTCGCTCCGGTCTTGGTCGAAAGCTCATAGAGCGGCGCCTTCACCTCATCGGTGAGCAGCAGCTTGCCGAGCGAACGAAGCACGAGCGCTCGTTCGTGGAAGGTGAGCGCCGAGACCGCAGGTGTCCCTACCGTGCGTCCGTATTCGACTGCCGCGCTGAGATCGAGTCCAACCGATGACGTCACGCCGATTTGGGTGCCCGTCGCCGCGTCGATGTAGGGCAGCTCATCCCCAGAACCCGTAACCCACTCGCCACACAGGTAGCTCGGCAGAATCTCACCAGACATAGAACCCCTCCCCTGATTTCTTTCCCAACTTGCCGGCACTGACCATTTCGCGCATCAACTGTGGCGGCTCGAACCGCTCGCCGAGTTCGGCGGCGAGATGCTCGGCGATCGCGAGCCGCACGTCGACCCCGACCAGGTCGGTCAGCCGCAGTGGACCGATTGGATGCTTGTAGCCGAGCATCATTGCTGCATCGATATCTTCTGCCGAGGCAACACCGTCCTCGACCATACGAATCGCTTCGAGACCGAGCGCAACGCCGAGTCGACTCGACGCGAAGCCCGGACTGTCTTTCACCACGATCGGCGTCAGGCCGAGAAGCGTGCCATAGGCGCGAGCTTGTTCGACGGTTTCCTCGCTCGTCTCCTCGCCGACGACGATCTCGACCAGTTGTGATGCCGGGACCGGATTGAAGAAGTGCATTCCGCAGAACCGGTCGGGAGCCTCCAACGCACTAGCCAGTTCGCCGATCGGCAGCGAGCTCGTATTGGAGGCGAGCAGAACTTCGGTGTTGCCGGCGTAGTGCGCATCGATGCTTGCGAGCACCGATCGCTTCAGCTCCTGATCCTCGGGGAGCGCTTCGATGATCAGCTCGACCGTGGAGGGTTCGGGGTGTTCGGTGTCGACGCTAAGGAGCTTGCCTATCTCGCCGATCTCGTCGGCACGATCACGTTTGCTCGCCGCCCGCTCGAGCGATGCCCGGATTCGGTCGTTCGCTGCCTCGGCAATCTCGGGGGTGTGCTCGACGACTCGTACCTCTTTGCCCGCGAGCGCAAAGCTCACGGCAATGCCGCCACCCATCGTCCCCCCGCCGACCACGACGATCATGTGTCGGCCCAATCTACGCACGCTATCTCTCGAACGTTATACACACTTGAGAGCGTAGCAACACTTTCTGTATCACATCGGATTGTGTGCGTCGAAGCCCTAAATGGATCTACCCCGCGAGGTCGGAGACGACCGTTTGGATCTCTCGGAGTCCGGCGGCGAGTTGTTCGGTGAGTTCGCGCAGCTCGGTCTCGGCAATATCGACTTCGATCGGAACGTTGAGATTGACCGGAACCTCGGCCTGAACTGGGACCGTCTCGTTGATCGGCACGTCAACATCGAGCTGAATCGGCACATCCACGTTGACCGGCACGTTCACGTCGACCGGCACCTCGAAGCCGAGACCGGTGTCGATCTCGATCGTCGTGTCGACCGCCTGATTTATGGTGATCGTCTCGTCGATCGGGAATGAGAAGTCACGGTCGATCGTGATCTCGGTGTCGATTACGACGACCTCGTCGATCGCCACGGCGAACTCGAGCGAGCTGTTCGAGAAAGCCTCGAGCTCGGTGATGGCTTGCTCGAGGCCAGCCGACACTTGAGGTTCGAGCTCGCCTACTTGACGTGCGAACTCGATGACTTGAGCGGACACGATCGCCGACCCAGCTGCGCCTTCCTCGACGCGCACGAGGTCCTCTCGGGCCTGTTCGAGTTCGTCCTGGGTCGAATTGAGCGAACGCACGACCATCGCCAAGACAACCACCACCCCAAGCAAAACGATGCCGAGGACGAACACGGCGGTCTTCAAGAAATTACTTTCATTCATTGGTGGCTCTCCAGCACTTTGCACAGTGGCAGTTGGATGGGTGGAAGTCGGTTGGTTCGAAGAAGCGGCTCGTTCATCAGGCGGTGATCCCGGCCGATCGTCGATCCGGCGGGCGAATAACGCGACGACGAACCCGATCGCGGTAAGCACCGTCGCGGCCAAGAACGTTTCGGATATAGCGTTCGCCGTCAGTTCGGCCGATGCCTCTTGTACCGCTACAGGAAAGGTTGGGTCGCTGATCGGAGGGAGTTCGATGGTCGAACGCAACTCGTTGAAACGGGCGAGCCCCCACGCGGTAAGCGCCGCCAAACCAACGCTTAGGCCGACGAGGCGAACGATCATGACGATCGCGGCGGCCGCTCCCCGCTGGTGAGGCGGCGACGCATCGACGACGGTGGCAGTGGTGGGCGCAAAGACGAGGCCAAGGCCAGCGCCGAGAAGCGCAAGTTGTGCCGCGCCGACGCTGAAGTTGAGATCGGGCGCCCACGTCAGACCCATGATCAGCAACGCGATCGACGCAGCGGCCATACCGAGAATCGTCGGCACGCGGTAGCTCAGCTGTTCGGCGAGCCGACCACCGACCCACGAAGCAACTGCCATTGCAGCCGTCATTGCAGCGAGGACCCAACCTGCGAGAACAGCGGATCGTTCGAGGTCGATCTCGATGGCGTTTACGAAGATCGGCACGTCGACCATCGCAATGATGAGCGCCGCGCCGACGATGAGGTTGACGAAGAGCGCAATGCGCAGGTTCCGACTCGCAAAGAACGCCGGGTCGATGAGTGGATCTTCGGTCCGGCGTTCGTGACGCACGAAAAGCGCGCCCAGCACAAAGGCGACGGGAAAGAGCAGCCGGAAGTCGAAGCCGCTTCCGCCTTGGAGTTCTTCTAGGCCGGTCACGCTCTGGATCTCGGCATTGCCGAGCAGGGCGAGGTCGAGCGCAATGAGCGTTAACGAGGCCAGCACTGCGCCGGTCCAGTCGACGGTTCGCTTCGAACGACCCTCGGCGGCAGCCTCTTTCTCACGACCGTCATCGACTCCGGCGAGTGCCCACCAGGCAAGCGCCAGTCCAACGAGTGCGAGCGGGATGTTTAGCCAGAACTGCCAGCGCCAATCGAGGAAGCGGACGAGTAGTGCCCCATACAGCGGGCCCCAAACCCAGCCAAAGGTCTCGATTGCGCCAAGGCTCCCGAGCGCTCGAGCCCGTTGATCGTCGGAGAAGACGTCGCCGACGACGGCGAGCGCGACCGGAACCATCGCCCCTCCCCCGATGGCGGTGAGGACTCGACCGATGAGGAACGGTGTCATGGAAGACGAAAGCGGGATCACGATCGTGCCGACGAGAAACACGCAGTAGGCGAGCACGAACAAGCGCCTGCGGCCGATCACGTCGCTGAGCCGACCTGCCAGCGGCATGATCGAAACAAATGCAATGAGATAGACGTTGACGATCCAGGCAGCATCGTCGAGACCATCGGGAAGGGTGAGGCCGAGGTCGTTGATGATCGGCCGGAGCATCGTCGTGACGACGGTTAAATCATCGGCCGCGACAAAGACGGCAAACCCAACGACCCAAAGGATGGAGCGCGGCGAGGCACCGACCCGACCTTCCGCCTCGGGTGCGCGGACTTGGCTCATTCTTCGGGTGGCGAAATGTCGAAGGTCTCGCCGTACTCGGTGAGTTCGAGGACCCAATCACTCACTTCGCCATCGAACTCGGTTGCGAACTCGATGGCGGTCACCTCGCCGGTGACTGGATGTAGCCACAGGTCGAGGTCGACCTCTTGGCCTCGGACCAAACCAGCGGTGATCGCTTGCATTCGTTCGGCTGGAGCGGTGCCGGTGAGGTGATAGCGAGTGGCGTCATCACGCTGTTCTTCGCCGACGACGGTTACATCGGACAGGCCCGCGATCAGCGGGCGCCATCCATCGACCGGATCGAAGAACAAGCTCGGATCGATATCGAATCCGGGCGGCAGGGTATTGAATTCGCCGGTGACCGGATCGGTGAGCCATACCTCGTCGTCGATCGCTATTGCACCGAGTTCGGTCCTCAACGAACCCGCGACGGTCACCCCGAGGATCGCATCGGCCGAGCCCGGGACGCTGAAACGGCCGTCAATATTGTCGAGCGAGATCGATTGCGCAGCGTCCACAAAGACGGGCGCCCCGGTCCGTTCCAAGCTGAAGCGAACGCTCTGCACCTCGCCCATTGCCTCGGCGCTCGTCTGCTGGAGCATTGCGGCGTCGAGTTCGAGCTTTGGTCCGCCGAGGTCTTCTGCGCCCCCGCCACATGCCGCCAAAACGAAACCCGACGCGAGAACGAGGAGCAAATGGCGGAACAGACGGTGCAAAAGAATTCTCCCTAGACGAATCCAGAGCTTAGGACGTCGTCGCGAGTTCTATAACGCCGCGTTAGTCAGAAGATTCCCCAGAGGCACCCACGCTGACGACGATCAAGCCCGTAAGACCGAGGGTGATCGCCAAGACGACGATGACTCGATCACGATTTTGCCGGGTCGTAGCCTCACGATTGAACTCGGCAGTTGTCTCCTCATCGAACTGGATCAGCGCATCGGGAGGTGCCCCGATCTCGCCAGCACTTCGACTGCCCGAGAACGCGGCGAAGAGCCCGAGCGCGAGAACCGCCACCGAAATTACAGCGCCGAAAGACCGGGTCATCCACTCCAATCGGCGCGACCAACGCCGTCATGAGCGTTGGAGTTACGAGCCGCTCATGGTGACGTCGGCAATGACGAGGCTGACGCCAGCTGCTGACATTGGGAGCCAGTCGACGTCGTTACCGACCGCTTGGATGTCGCCCAACATCTTTTGCAGGGTCGACGCGATCGTGATCTCGCGGAGGGGTTCGCCGAGTTTGCCGTCACGAATTCGCAGACCTTCAGCGCCAGTAGAAAAGTCGCCGCTTACCGGGTTCACGCCCGAATGGATCCCGGCAACCCCTTGGATGAGCACGCCGTTGTCGATTCCAGAAATGAGTTCTTCCTGGCTTTGCGTGCCCGGTTCGAGATAGAGGGCGCGAGCGCCGACACCTGGAACCGACGAGTAGCCGCGCACGGCTGAACCGGTCGACGCGGTGTCCATACGGCGCCCGGTGTAGGCGTTGTGCACGAAGGTGTTGAGTCGGCCGCCGTCGATGAGCACGTTGCGCCGGCTCGCAAGACCTTCACCATCGGTTTCGCTCGCCGTGAAGGCGTCGCGGTTGGTCGGGTCATCGACGAGCGTGAACAGTGGAGACGCAACCTCTTCGCCCATGCGGTTTGCGAACAGCGAGTAGCCCTTCATCACCGCTTCACCCGACATGGTCCCGCCCAAGATGGCGAGGAACTGTGCGGTCACGAACGGGTCAAAGATGATCGTGACCTTCTCACTCGCTGGCTGCACGGCGCCGAGGAGGCGGGTTGCCCGGTCGCCAGCGTCAGACGCGGCGCGTTCGACATCGAGTTCGGCGGGGTTGCGACCAACGCTGAACCCAAAGCCGATCTGGGTATCGCCATCCTCTTCGGCGAGTGCAGTCACGGTCACATAAGAACCCGAGTCACGAGTCGTGACCTCAACGCCCGAGGTCGACACGAGCGCGCTCTCACTGATCGAATCGACGTAGTCGGCCGACTCGATGCCCGAGATTCGTGGGTCGCTCTTGCGAGTCTGCTCTTCGAGTTTGATGGCGAGATCGATCTTGGCTTCGGTCGCCATGGCACTGACCGAATCGTCGTAAAGATCGAGCGCCGGAACCGCTACCCCATCGGGTTCGGCGAGACCGAGGAACTCGTCGGGGGTTCCAAAGGTTGCGTTGTCGCGCGCCTCAGCAAGTGTCTCTGCGAGAACGTCTTCGTCGAGCGAACCGGCATAGGCAAAGCCCTGCTTGTTATCGACGATGACGCGAACGCCAACACCTTGTGACTCGCTCGCGGTGAATTGTTCGATCTCGCCTTCATAGACACGAATCTCGGTATCGCGATCGTGCACGGCCACGACCTCGACAGCCTCGCCATCGTTTGCCCAACCCAAGACCTTCCGAGCAATCGGTAAAAGCTCAGCCATATCTCAAATCTCTCTTCTCGAAGTTCGGTACGCCCACTGCTGGTTGCAGCGAGCGAGCCAATGATCGTTAGGCGGCGGTTCCGCCGACGGTGAGGCTGGTTACTCGAAGCGTTGGAGTGCCGTCTCCGACAGGAACGCCCTGGCCATCCTTGCCACACGTTCCGGGGTGACCCATCGAGAAGTCGTTGCCGAGCGCATCGATGCGGTTGAGTACCTCGGGGCCGTTTCCGATGAGGTTGCCCTCGCGGATTGGCTCGGTGATCTTGCCGTCCTCGATGAGGTAAGCCTCGGTCATGCCGAAGACGAAGTCACCGGTTGCGGTGTTGACCTGACCGCCGCCGAGTTGTGCGACGTAGACGCCGTTCGGGGTCGAGGCAATGATGTCGGCCGGGTTGTCTTCGCCCGCGGTGATGTAGGTGTTGGTCATCCGGACCATCGGCAGGTGCTGGTAGCTCTGACGGCGGCCGTTGCCCGAACTTGGGCGGCCTTCCTTGCGAGCACGAATGTTGTCGTACATGTAGTCGGTCAAGATGCCGTCTTGGATCAGCACGTTCTTCTGTGCTGGTCGACCCTCGTCATCGATTGCGAAGTTGCCCCACTCAGCCGACATCGTGCCGTCGTCGATGAGTGTGACGAGCGGGCTTGCGACCTGCTCGCCCATTCGGCCCGCAAAAACCGATGCAGACTTTGCGACGAGGTCGGCTTCGAGGCCGTGGCCACATGCTTCGTGGAAGAGCACTCCACCGCCGCCGGGCCCGACCACGACGGTCTGGGCACCGCTCGGTGCGGGCCGGGCGCTCAGCTTTGTGATTGCCCGGTTGGCAGCGACTCGTGCCATCTCGGTGACATCGTGATCGTCGAAGAGTTCAAAGCCGATAGTTCGACCCGCGCTCTCGCGGCCTGTCTGCATGCCCGTGTCGCCAACCGCGACACAGTTAATCGAGAAGAAGGTGCGGACTTGGTCGTCACCTGCGATCAGGCCATCGGAGTTCGCGACGAGGATCTTGCGGCGGCTGTCGCCATATCGAGCGCTGACCTGCGAAATCTCGTTGCCGATCGATCGCGCTTCTTCATCGGCGCGTTGGAGCAACTCGACCTTGGTCGTCTTTGGCACCGTCTCGGGATAGGTCTCGATTTCAATGTCACGGCTTGCGTCTTGTCGTTCGAGCGACACCTTACGCACGCCACCACCGCCGCCACGGGCAGCTGCTGCCGCAGCTTCTGCCGCGTTCCGCAATCCGTTCTCGCTGAGGTCGGCCGTGTGAGCAAACCCGGTGGTTTCGCCCGCGACCACACGAATGCCAGCGCCACGGTTGCGCCCCGACGTGAGCTCTTCGATCTTTCCGTCATCGAGAAAGGCCGATGCGTTGCGTTTGTCTTCGACGAACACCTCGGCGAAGTCGGCGCCGCCGGTGAGGGCAGCGTTCAGGGTGGATGCAACGAGGGATTCGTCGAGCACGGAGGCACCTTTCAAAGGAGCGTTACGGCCGAAACGGCACGCGAACTGTTGTGTTGAGC
>CALHXU010000145.1 GCA_938040365.1 uncultured Acidimicrobiales bacterium | reverse complement strand
AAACCAGGATTTGTCCCCCGTTTGATACCGCATAGGTTCCAAACGGGGGACAAATCTTTGTTTGGGCGGGTGCTTGGAGATCGGCACGCTACGTCAGCACCTCTAGCCTGACGAAGTGAACTTGGGATTCGATCGGCGAGCGACGCTCGATGGCGTCAAGAGAATCTGGCCGCTGATGATCCCGGGAATGCCCGTGGGCCTTGTCGTTGGATTGGTCGTGGCCGAACGTGGTGTACCCGCCTTCTTGGGCTGGTCGACCTCGTGGATTATCTTTGCCGGGTCGTCACAACTGGCTGCGGTCGAACTCATTGGCGAAGGCGCAGGAGTTGCGGTCATTGTGCTCACGGTGTTCTTCATCAACGCTCGCCACATCATCTATTCGGCAGCCCTGCGCGACCGATTTTCGGTCTATCCCCTTTGGGTTCGAGTACTCGCGCCGTACTTGCTGATCGACCAACAGTTCGCCGTCGCCGAAACCGCACCCGAACTCGAAGACTCCACACCTCGCTATCGGCTGTGGCACTTTCTCGGAGCCGGCGCCTTCGTGTGGACGACCTGGCAGATCTCGGTCGGTGCAGGGATCTTGATTGGCGACCTCGTACGCGACGAGTGGCAGCTGATCTTTAGCGTGCCCATTTTGTTCCTCGGGCTGATGGTGCTGTCGATCAAGAACGAGGCGAGTGTCGCCGCTGCCTTGGTGGGAGGAACGATTGCGGTGCTCGGTCGCGGACTACCGCAAGGATCGGGGCTGTTGATCGCCATCATCGCGGGAATGACCGTCGGCGCCGTCGTCGATCATCGCAGTGGGAGCCCGACATGAACTGGCTTGCAATTACCATTGCCGGCATTGCGACCTTCGCATCGCGCTTTTCGTTCATCGCGTTTGGCGACAAGATCGAGCTGCCTGAATTCGTCGAGTCCGCTCTGAAGTTCGTGGCTCCCGCCGCGTTCGCTGCGATTTCGGTGCCGATCGTGCTCGGCGGTGACGGAATCTCAGACTTCGGAGCCGACATTCCCCGGATCGTCGCTGCGACCCTCGCGTGTCTGGTGGTGTGGAAGAGTAAGAACCTGCCGCTCAGCCTCATCACCGGCATGGGAACCCTCTGGCTCCTGATCTGGGTGCTCTAGCGGCGCGATTAGCTCTACCATTTGCCTATGACGACGATCGACCAGACGACACGAGTCGGCGAGATCGATCTCGACGAGGTCGCACGCTATCGACAGGCCCAGCTGCGCAAGGAGATGGCGGAGCGCAACATCGACGCGGTGATCTTGACCGACGCCGTCAATATTCGGTACGCCACCGGCAGTCGGAACATGCAGGTATTTACTGCCAGGAACCCTGCCTCGCGTTATTGCTTTCTGCCCGTTGAGGGTGACGTGATCATGTTCGAGTTCACCGGAACCGAGCACCTCTCAGAAGGCCTGTCGACCGTGCAAGAAGTACGACATGCCCGGACGGCAAGCTTCGTCGCCGCCGGGCCAAGGATCGCTGAAGTCGAGCGGTTGTGGGCCGCGGACATGATCGAGCTGGTTGCCGAACGTTGCGGACCGAACGCCATGGTTGGTATCGAGCGGGTGAATGCTGGAGCTGCAGCAGCGTTGGCTGCATCGGGTCTGACAATCGTGGACGCTCAAGAGCCGGTCGAACGGGCGCGGGCTATCAAGTCTCCGGGTGAACTCGCCTGCATCCGGGCATCGCTTCGGGCAACCGAGGCAGCCATGTACGCAATGCGCGAGGCGATTGCGCCCGGCCTCACCGAGAACCAGCTGTGGTCGATCTTTCACCAACACGTGATCGCCGCCGGAGCCGACTACATCGAAACCCGGCTCATGACCGCAGGCAGCCACACCAACCCGTGGTTTCAGGAAACGAGCGACCACGTCATCGAACCAGATGTGTTGATCGCGTTCGATACCGATGTGGTCGGTGTGCACGGCTACTACAGCGATTTCAGTCGAACGTTTCACGTTGGCCCGTCAGCCCCGACCGCCCGCCAACGCGAGCTGTACTCCTTCGCCTACGAACAGGTCCACCACAATATGGACATCATCGAACCTGGTATGACCTTCGAGGAGTACTCGAAGAAGGCGTGGAATCTCCCCGAACAGTTCTCCGGCAATCGCTATTACTTGAGCGCCCACGGCGTCGGCATGACCGGCGAGTATCCGTACCTGTATCACCACCGGGATTATGTCGAGTGGGGGTACGACGGTGTGATCGAACCGGGCATGACCTTGTGCGTCGAGAGTTATATCGGTGCGCAGGGTGAGGCCGAAGGAGTGAAACTCGAGCAGCAGATCCTCGTGACCGAAACGGGAAGCGAGCTGCTCAGCGAGTTTCCGTTCGAGGACGATCTCCTCTAACGCTGTCCGCGCTTCCTAGCCAAGTACGGTGCCGGTGCTGTCTGGGTTGACCGAGCGGTTGCGGCTGAAGTTGCCCATGTCGAGGTTCAGGCCCGTCCAGCGCCCGGGGACCACAAGAGGTGTGGCGTCGTGGTCGTGCCCGTTGCCTACCGCGGTGATGAGTTCGGCCATCATGTGCGATGCGACGCAGGCGTTCTTGAACTGGTTGCCGCTGGTTCCTCGAGCGGCAAAAAAGCCGTCGAGGTCGGTGCGGTCATAGATGGGGCCCCAGTCTGAGCTGACGTCGTAGGCTTCGGCGAGGCCCTTGCGTTGGTGCGGAACCCCAAAGTCGGGAAGGCGCTTTGCAAGGCGCATCATCTGCAGGTTCCATCGAGGCTCGGTGATCTCGCGGTTTAGGGTGTCCATGTCGTCGACCCAGTCTTCGCCGTCGCACTCCGGATCGGTGGAGCCAATAAAGATCTGGTTGCCGGCTTCAGGGCGGCAGTAAAAGCCTTGCTCTTGATCGTTGATGAGCGCTCCGACGGTCTCGAAGTCGACGCCCTCGGGTGCTGGCGCAACGTGCACCTCGTGGCGCATTGGTCGCGACTCGATGGCGTCTTTGCCGGCGAGGCCGGCCATGTCGTTGATTCCAGCCGAGAACGGCCCACCGACGTTGACCACGACCGGAGCGTGGATCTCGTCACCATCGGCGAGCTTCACGCCGATTGCTGCGCTGCCGTCGGGGGACGTGAGAATCTCAGAGACGGTCTTGTTGAACCGGAACTCTGCACCCTTTGCGATTGCAGCTGTGTGCAAGTTGTGCGCGGCGAGCTGAGGGTCCGAGATGTAGCCGGCGTCAGGCATGTAGAGGGCGCCTGGGATGGTCCCGTCAGGTGCGGCCCAGAAGCGGTCGTCGTCGAGGGTGCACGGTTCGCCGAATGAGTCGAGCGTCAGGAATGACATTTTCTCGGTGACGGTCTCGGCGTCCCATTCTTCGAACGGAAGACCCGTCTCAGTGAGTTTGTCGATGTAGAGCTGGTAGAGCGCCTCATCGGTGCGGAAGAACACGTGCCCGGTCGTGATCTTGCGGGCGAGGCCTCGTTCGTCGGTCGTTTCGAGGTACTCCTCGAAGTTCTCCCAGTACTTGTTGCCTTCCCACGCGAGTTCAATACCGGCGGCGGTCGAGTAGTTGAAGCGAAGGATCGCTCCAGAACTCGACGTCGACCCGTAGCCAGGCGCGGCGTTCATATCGACATTGCACGTCGACATCCCCCGCCGGGACAGCTCAAAGGCAATCCCCGACCCAAACACGCCCGCCCCAATAATCACCACATCAAAGTTGTCGCTCATCACGACCCCCAGTCTTTCCTTCTCTAGAGAACTCTCCGCGGACTCGCCGTGAGCAAACAGATGGTTTCCAAGCCGAGGGCAGGGCCGAAGCAGTTTCCGCCTCCGGCGCCCAGCCTGCGTGGCGCCTGAACGCTCCCCGAAGGGGACGGCGGCAGAATCGGGCCGCCGAATAGAATGAGAGCGAAGCTCATTCGGCGGGCCGATTCTGAACGTATTGGTAGCCGAAGCGGCCTTTGACGCAGAGGTTGCCGCTGGTGATGGAATGGTCCATTGGCGAGTCGACTTTGACAATGCTGTTGTCTTGAACGTGTAGGTCGAGGTTGCAGCCAACGCCGCAGTAGGAGCAGACGGTTCGCGTGACGGTTTGGTCTTCGGGGCGCCAGTCGCCCATCTTGCGAAGGTCGAACTCGGTCTTGAATTGCAGTGCGTTGGTAGGGCAGACCGCAACGCAGTTGCCGCAGTAGACGCATGCCGAGTCGGGCAGTGTCACGTCGAACTCGGTCGAGATGCGGTTGTTGAAACCTCGGCCAGACATGGCAATGGCGAAGGTCCATTGGGCGTCTTCGCCACACGCCTCGACGCACTTGTAGCAGAGGACGCAGCGATCGTACGCACGAATGTAGAGGTCGTCTTCGATCTTGACCTCGTCGGTCATCCGTTCGGTCGTTGCAGGGTCGTAACGGTCGAGGTCGGCGCCGTACTCGCCGAGCCAACCCTGTATCTCTTCTGATTGGCTGACGTCGCTCGAGGTGGCGAGGAATTCGAGCACCATCTTGCGGTTGTTGGTGACCCGTTCGGTGTCGGTTTTGACGACCATGCCCTCTTCGGCTGGGCGTGAACACGATGGCACGAGTGTGCGAGCACCTTCGAGTTCGACGACGCACACGCGGCAGGCGTTAACGGGGGTGACGGTCGGGCCGTAGCAGACGGTCGGGGTGATCTTTCCGGCCTTGGTGCATGCGTCGAGGATGGTGTCGCCTTCGAGCACTTCGACAGCTTCGCCGTCGACCGAGACGGTAACCTTGCTTCGGATTTCGACGGGGATGTCTACAAATGTCATGGCTGGCCTCCGATGAGTCCGAGGTCGATCGCCGAGAGGATCGCCCCCGACGCCGTGTGGCCGAGGCCGCAGATTGATGAATCTTTCATCACCATGGCGAAGTCGTCGAGCATCTTGCGTTCGGTTTCGATGGGTGCGCCCTTTTCGCGGATGCGCAGGAGCGACTCGCCCTGGCGGACGGTGCCGACTCGACATGGCACGCATTGGCCGCAGCTTTCCTCGCGAAAGAATTGTGCGATGCGGGCTACGAAGTCGTCGTAGTCGACGGTGTCGTTGAGCAACATCACCACACCGGAACCGAGCGAGAAACCGTTCTCACGGCTGTCTTCGATGGTGAGGGGTACGTCCAACATGTCGGTGCTGATGAACGAGCCAGCGGCGCCGCCCATGAGGATCGATTTCAGGTTGCCGGTCGCTCCCCCGGCGAGGTCGATGACCTCGCGAAGGGTGGCCCCGTAGGTGACTTCGTAGACACCGGGGTTCGCCACGTGACCCGAAAGGCAGAACAGCTTGGTGCCGGTCGATTTCTCGGTGCCGATGGCTGCGTACTCGTCGCCACCGAGCAGCATGATCTGGTTGACGTTGACCATTGTCTCGACGTTGTTGATCGCCGTTGGCTGGCCGAAAAGGCCGTGTGTGGTCGGGAACGGTGGCTTGTTGCGGGGTTCGCCGCGGTAGCCCTCGATCGAGTTGAGCAGCGCGGTCTCTTCGCCGCAGATGTAGGCGCCTGCGCCGAGGCGAAGCTCGATGTCGAAGCGGAAGTTGTGACCGCCCACGTTGTCGCCGAGCATGCCCTTGCTTCGGGCTTCGGCGATGGCCGATTTCAGTTGCCGGGTTGCTTCGGGGTACTCGCCGCGAATGTAGATCCACCCTTGTTCGGCACCCATGGCATACCCGCCGATGGTCATGGCCTCGATGAGCGAATAGGGGTCGTGCTCCATGATGACCCGGTCTTTGAAGGTGCCGGGTTCGGATTCGTCGGCGTTGATGACGAGGTGACGTGGCCCGGGTTCGCCTGCGACGGCGGACCACTTGAAACCGGTCGGGAAAGCAGCGCCGCCGCGGCCGGTCAGGCCGGCGTTACCGACGTGGGTGACGACCTCAGCAGGGCTCATCGCCACGGCCTTTGCGAGTGCTTCGTAGCCACCGGTTGCGACGTAGCCGTCGTAATCGACCGCAGCTGCGTCATGCACACGGCGCAGCAGCGTGAGGTCTTCACTCGACTGGGGAACGGGAGCGACCGGGTTGGTCATTGCGCCACCGAGCGCGGCCTCGACCGATTCCTTGGTTGCAGACCGGACGCTGACGTGTGCCTCGCCGGTGCGTTGCACAAACACAGCTGGCGCTTGCTCGCACAATCCGAGACATGGGCTGCCGTGGACGTTATGTCCGTCGGCTGAGAGTTCGCCCTTGAGTTCGTTTGCCCCCTTGATGCGACATGCCGTGTCGTCACACACGTGGAGCGCATCGGGAGCTGATGGCGCTTCGAAGGTGAACAGCTCGTAGAAGCTCGCAACGCCGTAGACCTCGGCCGGTGGAACCTGGAGCGTGGTCGAAATCTCGTTGATCGCCCCCTCGCTCAACCAGCCAATGGCGTCGCGCACGTCGTGCAGCACCGGCAACAGCAGATGTCGTCGGTTGAAGATGCGTTCCTGGCCACCTCGGGCGACTCGGTCGCCGTCGAAGGTGAGCGCAGGTCCAGCAGCTTCGAAGCTGATTTGTCCCGGATTCTGAAGCAGCACCGAATCGGCAACGGCGTTGCGCTCTTCATCGGTTGCCGTTGCGGCGGTGACCGCGATTTCTGGCATGGCGTTGTTTCCTAGTTCGTCGTGATCACGCTGCGACGAGCGGCTTCACGTTGATTGCGGTCGCTTTGAACTCCGCCGTTCCCGACTTCTTGTCCCACGCCTCGATCGTCAACTGGTTCGTGTCGGTCGTATCGGCAAAGTGGTAGGTGGTGAAGCAGAGACCCTCGGGCAGGTCGGGCTGGACACGGATGCTCATCTCGATCGTGGCACGACGCGACGACACCTCGGCACGGTCGCCCGTGGCGAGCCCGAGGCGTTCGGCATCGGTTGGGCTCATGTCGAGCGCTTCACCTGAACGGATCGGCGAGTTGTAGCCGTCGGACTGGACACCGGTGTTGTAACTGTCGAGCACACGGCCCGTCGTCATCAACAGCGGGTAGTCGTCGTTGAGCTCGTCGACGTGTGGGCGCCACACATTTACGGTGAACGGCGCTGGTTCGCGACCACCGAGGTCGTCTTCCCAAAGCCAGCCGTGCAGGTAGAGCGTGCCGGGGTGGTCGAGCGTTGGGCACGGCCACTGCAGGCCTCCCTCATCCTCGAGCCGTTCCCAGCTCATGCCGGTGTGCATTGGCGACACGGTACGAAGTTCGTCCCACATCTCTTCGGGGCTTGGGTTGCCCCAGCCTGGCTGCATCCGTTCGGCGATCATGTTGATGATCTCGAGGTCGTCCTTCGCATCGCCGGGCGGATCGAGTGCTTTGCGAACGCGCTGTACGCGTCGCTCCGAGTTGGTGACTGTTCCTTCTGCTTCGGCCCAGCCAGCCGAAGCGGGCAGCACGACGTCGGCGAGTTCGGCGGTGCGAGTGAGGAAGATGTCTTGGACGACCAACATGTCGAGGCCCGTGAGCAATGCGCGGGCATGGTTGATGTCGGCTTCGGAGTCGGCGGGGTTCTCGCCGATGCAAAACACCGTGGTGAGCTCGCCCTTCTCCATTGCTTCGAACATAAGGGTGAGGTGCTTGCCCGGGGTTGCCGGAATCGTGCAATCCCACGCCGCTTCGAACTTCGCCCGGATCTCGTCGTTTGCGACATCTTGGAAGCCGGTGAGCTTGTTTGGAAGCGCGCCCATGTCGCCGCCGCCCTGCACATTGTTCTGCCCACGAACCGGGACGAGGCCCGATCCGTAGCGTCCAACGTGGCCGGTAAGCAGCGAGAGGTTGCACAGCGCCATAACGTTCTCGGCACCGGTGTGGTGCTCGGTGATTCCAAGCGTCCAGCAAATTTGTGCCGACTCGGCAGTCGCATAGGTTTCGGCAAGTTCGGCTATCGCGTACTCGGGAAGCCCGGTGACCTCCGATGTGCGTGCGAGCGTCCACTCTTCGATCGACTCTCGGTATTCGTCGATGTTTTGGGTCGAGTGCGCGATGAACTCGTCGTTCTGCAGATTGTTGTCGAGGATGTACTTGCCAACGCCGTTCGCCAACGCAATGTCGGTGCCGACGTTGAGGCCCATCCATAGATCGGCGAACTTCGCCGTCTGGGAACGACGTGGGTCGACCGCGATCATCTTCGCGCCGTTGCGAACTCCAGCGAGTGCGTGGTGGAAGAAGATCGGATGCGCTTCACGAGCGTTGGAACCCCACATGATGATGAGGTCGGTGGTTTCAATTTCCTCGTAGGAAACGGTGCCGCCACCAGCACCAAAGACTGTCGCCAGACCGACGACAGAAGGAGCGTGTCAAGTTCGATTACAGGAGTCGATGTTGTTCGACCCCATCACTTTGCGGGCAAACCGTTGCGCCGCGTAGTTCATCTCGTTCGTGCTCTTTGAGCAACTGAACATGCCAAAGGCGGTCTCGCCTTTGTCCTGCACTGCGGCAAAGCCCGCAGCTACCTTGTCGAGCGCTTCATCCCAGGTTGCGGGAACGAGTTCATCATTCACTCGAACGAGCGGAGTAGTCAGTCTCTGCCTTGGCATAGGTTTCCGTTTCGTAGGGGGTGTACGAAGTGCTCCGAACACCCTGTAAATCGTACCGCCACAGCGGTGCGCCGACGGTCACATCCTACTGCATTTGGGAACCTCCTGTTCCACATTGCAGGACTGTTCCACCATGCGGAACCACAGGCATGGAGATTGTGCGTCTCCCACTCCACCCAAAGAAACCTCGACTACCCCGGGGGTCCGAGATTTCCCTGCCAAATCACTACGTTTTGTTCTGTTCCAGCTTGTGAATCGTACATGCGTTCGATAGGCTGAACGCATGGACAGCGCTGGAATCTTCGATGGAGCGAACTCGCTCGATGTCCTCGATTCCGTGCTCGAACAACTCGCTTCAGATTTCCTTCCGAGTCGGAACCGCGAAGATCTGGGCGAACGATGCCTCCGACTGTTGTCAGCTCGCGACCGTCTCGACGCGGTGATGGCCACCTCAGTTGCTGAGGCTGAACGAGCCGGCGTGCCGTTACTCGGTAAACAGCGCACCATGGCGCAGTATGTGGCGTCACGCACCCACTGTGACCCCGAAGTTGTGCGCGCTCATTTACGGCTCGGCCTGTGG
>CALHXU010000144.1 GCA_938040365.1 uncultured Acidimicrobiales bacterium | reverse complement strand
GCCGGGCTGCTCGCGGGCGTTTCGGGCTGCGAGCAACAGCCACTCGACGAAGGGATGCCGGTCGTGCTGTCCCATCGTGTGGATGAAGCCACGCTCGAACCCAGCGACTTCGCCGTGACGACCGTCGGAGGTGCCGCCATGACCCCGACGTGCGCAACGCTGGAACCGGCAACCGATGACGACGAGCTGCAAACGGTACTCCTCACGGGCCCGCTGGGAAGCAGTGACGATCTCCCGGGCGAAGTCGCGGTGGTCGGTGAACTGCTGGCGATCGACGGCACCGTCTTCACCGGCATCGCGACCGACACCATCAATACGTTCGAAACCGGACCGAGATTGGTGTTGGCTCGCCTTGACCCGGCGGACGAACAGTGTGCCTCGCTCGGCTCGAGCCACGAGATCCAGATGACGTGGGAAGGCGGCGTGACCGGGCCGAGAGGGGCCGAACCTGGTTCAGCTGAACTCGCTGGCCTCAGCCTGATCGACATCGACGGCGGATCGCACCCGCTCCTGGGCTTCGACGATCTCGGAGACGGCGACAACTACCTGGTGGCCTGCATCCCACCCGACGTCGAGCCCACAATGATCAACGCACTTGAGGGCACGGTGTACGACCCGACCAACAACCCGAACCCAGCGACCGCCGTCGAGGTTGTGTTGGGCTCTCGGAGTTGACCTACAGAGCGCTAACTGACGCGTTGGAGTCACTGGATCTACGCAGGTGTTGAGGGTGTCGTGGCGCAAATGGTTTGCAAATGGCAACAGGCATCCTCGACCGGTCGTGAGAGGCATTGGCCGGCGATGATGGCGCCAGAAGCCGCAAGCGACCGGGCACTACCGCCAGACAAAGCCCGCTTCGAGACAGGCCACGCAAGTTCAAGTCCCCCCTCCGACACACGATGAATCCCTCGCCAACGGCGGGGGATTTTGTCGTTTGGGTGTTGGCGTTGGTCGCAGACGGCCGTTGATGCCGAGTGACCGTTGCGGTCAGGTCGTGAGAAGAGCGGCCGGGATGACGGCGATGCCGTCTTGGCGTCTGTAAGCGTCAGTGCCCGTGGTGATGACAGCGGCGTCGAGCAGGTCGGGGCCAATGGTCTTCTCGAGCCATTTGAGGTGGCGGAGGTCGCTGTCCTCGACGGTTGCTTTGAGCTTGACTTCGATCGCAACGACCTTCCCATCGTTGCGTTCGAGTATGAGGTCAATCTCGTGTTCACCGCCCCGGGTTCGAAGATGGCGGACGCGGGCTTCGTTCGCTTGGGCGTACGTGCGAACCGAGAGGGTAACGAGAGACTCAAACAGCGCTCCGAGAAGTGTTCCGTCGCGGGGTACCGGCGGTCCACCGCTTTGTCCGTCCAGGAGGGCGTCGACTCCCACGCCGAGTAGGCGGGCGGCTAGTGCCGGGTCGGCGAGTTGATGCACTGGTGCTGAAGCGAGACGACGGAGGTGGTTTCGGCTCGGAACCCAGGCTGGCACCTCCTCGATCATCCAGAGCTGTTCGAGTGTTGCCCGGTAAGGACCGGTTGTTGTCTTGGCCGGCTTGTCGTTCTCGCCTGCCGAGGAAGCGTCTCGGATTGTTTCGTACGAGGCGGTGGTCGAGGAGGCGGCGGCATAGGCGGCCATCCACCGGCGCAGGGCAGCGGGGTTGCGTGTGCGCAAGCCGGCTTCTGGGAAGTCGTGTTCGACAATGCGGTCGAGGTAGCCGTCGAGTTGGGCGCGCAGAACGCGGCCGGCGCTTTCTCTGATTGCCGGGAAGCCAGACGCAACGATTTCCTCTGTGTAGGCGGCCAGCCCAACAGCGCAGGCTCCCTCGATCGGTTCCCGGTTCCCCGATAATAAGCTTGCGACGCTCACGGATGACTCAGCCAGCCCTCGCTCGGCGAGTGACAAGGGGCGCATGCGGATGGTGACAATGCGTCCGGCGCCCGAGTGGGTGGGTGCGCTGGAAGGGGATGCCGACCCGGTAAGAAGGAAGCGTGCTGGAGACGGGTCGTCGTCTACGGCCCGTCGTACGAGGTCCCATGAGGCAGGAAATCGTTGCCACTCATCGATCAGCACTGGGGGGTCGCCGACGACAAGACGATTGGGCGCAGCGCGGAGAACTTCCAGCTGGCCCGGGTCGTCGAGGCGGTGAACGGTCTCTGCCCGTTGTGTTGCGGTGGCGGTCTTTCCGACGGCCTTGGGCCCTTCCAGGGCAATCGCTGGCAGACCATAGAGAAGCTCGTCGATTTCTTGATCAACGATCCGTCGCCGGTAAGTCATGAATCCAACAATACCATATGGACGGTCTCTACGCTACCAATTGGTCAGCATTGAAACTGCTGTTCGGACGAAAGGCGCAGGAGGATCACTCAGGTTGGGGCTCGCATCGCTGCGATACCCATGTCGATGCGTGCCCCCGGCCTTCCGGAGCGGTTCATGCCGAGGCGTGTGCCAGCGAACCCGGCGTTGCGGGAGCTGAACACGCTCCATGGATCGACCAACCTGACAAGGCTCTTGCCGCCCTGCGCAGCCACCTCGCTGTCGCAGTCGAACGCCTTGGCGAGGTGGTTGGTTCGCTCGGATTCGCGCTCTCTGAACAACTCGACGACGCGCTTCGCATTCACCTCGACCGCTGAGCGGACCGGCCTGGTTCAACAAGCCTGCCTGTTCCACGCCGGGTCGGCGAGGTTATCGGCCAGCTGCTCGTAGGGTTGTCGAGGTATTCCACTTCTTGGTGGGGACCTCTCGTTGTCATTCGGGCCTCTTGTTGCGGCCGGACAGCACCCTTTCGCCTCCTCTGAGCACCAATCGAGGAGACTCATGTCTAGTTCCGCCAATTCCAACCAGTTGAGCGCGCACGCAACCGCTCGAAAACCGAGAGCGATCGTGTACTGCGAAGCTAACTTCGGCGCGATTGACGGCAAGACCGCCAACGGGCTGGTTCGCTACAGCGAAAGATACAAGATCCTCTCGGTCATCGACAGCGCGCTTGCTGGAAAAGACGCCGGGATGGTACTCGACGCCAAACCCAACGGTATTCCGATCTGGCGAAACCTCCGAGACGCTCTCTTTCAGGCGGGCGAGCCTCCCGAACTCTTCATCGTGGGGGTGGCCCCGACCAGCGGGCTACTAAACCCGGCCGAGCGCGATGTCATCCTTGAAGCAATGAGCCGTGGGCTAAGCATCGTCAACGGGCTACATGAGTTCCTGAACGACGACCCCGAGTTCGCAGCAGCAGCGGTGATCTACAGTGTCGAGATCCTCGATGTGCGTCGGCCTCGGGCCAAGACCGATCTCCGAATGTTCGACGGAAGCATCCACAACGTCACGTGCCCTCGGATTGCCGTGCTCGGAACCGATGGTGCCATTGGTAAACGCACCACCGCGACCATCCTGACCCGCGCGTTGTGCGAACACGGCGTAAGGGCTGTTCTCGTCGGGACTGGCCAAACCAGTCTGATCCAAGGCGCCAGCCACGCCGTCGCACTCGACGCCATCCCAGCCCAATTCGTGACCGGCGAGCTCGAAGCGACAGTGGTCGAGGCGTTTGAGGCTGAGCGTCCTGACGTGATCGTCGTAGAAGGGCAGGGCGCGCTGAGCCATCCGACGTACCTCAGCTCAACCGCGATCCTGCGCGGCAGCCTTCCTTCCGCTGTGATCCTCCAGCATGCGCCCGCTCGAAAAGTGATCAGCGACTTTCCGTCGGTGCCGATGCCTACGCCGAAGAGCGAGATCAACCTCATCGAGACCTTCGCCGATACCAAGGTGATCGGGTTGACGATCAATCACGAGAACATGGACGAGATCGAGATCGCCGCGGCGATCACGATGTATGAGCTCGAGCTGGGTATGCCGGTCACCGACGCCCTCACCAGGCCGACCGGCCGGTTGCTCGACATGGTGTTCGAAGCGTTCCCAGACCTCGAGGCGAAGTCGTCGGTCGCCATAGGGTGACCGGCCTGCGTGTCGAGGTCGATCTCGACAAGGTCGCAGACAACACGGCCGAGCTGGTCTCTCGGGCACGCGAGCGCGGCATGTCGATCACCGCGGTGACCAAGGTAATGCTCGGCGCGCCCGAGCTGGCGCAGGCGATGAGCGTCGCCGGGGCCGTGTCCCTGGGTGACTCACGGGTCGAGAACATCGAACGGATGCGTGCAGCCGGCATCGATCATTCGATGCTCCTGATTCGCTCGCCGATGCCCAGCCAGGTCGATCGTGTCGTCCGGGCCGGGGTAGCGAGCCTCAACACTGAACGCGATGTGCTGACTGCGCTCGCCTCAGCTGCTCGAGCACAGGGGCGAGTCCATGACGTCATGCTCATGGTCGAACTCGGAGATCTGCGCGAAGGGCTGATGCCCGCGCAACTCAATCAGGTAATCGCACACGTACTGGGCCTGCCGACTCTTCGCCTTTCGGGCATCGGAGCGAACTTGGCGTGTCGAAACGGGGTCGAGCCCACCGTCGAGAACATGGGTGAGCTGTCGTCCATCGTCGACTCCGTCGAGGCCGCGTTCAACATCGAGATCGACGTTGTATCGGGAGGGAACTCCGCAAATCTCGATTGGGCTTTCGGACCAAGCCCCACCGGCCGCATCAACAATCTGCGGTTAGGGGAGTCAATACTTCTCGGGCGCGAGCCACTCCAACGCCGACCGATCCCCGGGCTTCACACCGACGCTGTCACCCTCGTTGCCGAGGTCATCGAGTCACAACGGAAGCCGACTATGCCGTGGGGCCGGTCCGGCCAGAACTCCTTCGGCGAGACAGCCGAGGTCGAGGATCGAGGGCGCGTCTGGCAGACCATTCTCGCCATCGGGCGACAAGACACAGACCCCACCGATCTTGTTCCCCCTGAGGGCATCGAGGTCCGCGCAGCGAGCAGTGACCACCTCGTCGTCGAAACTGGAGATCGGATGTGTCCCGGTCAGGAAGTCAGATTCGAGCCCGGCTATTCAGCTTTGCTCAGATCTATGACCTCGCCCTTCGTGGCCAAGCACCTATATCGCTCGGATACTCGTTCATGAGTCTTTGCTCGGAGTCGGTCTTTCGACTCACATTCGGGGCGTTTGCAAACAGACGTGCAAGCCATAGGCCCGCCGCCGACGGACGACTGAGTCGAAGCTCGTCCGTCGGAGATATCTAAATCAGGCCGTCAGACTTCCCTGACTTCTTGGCCTTCTTATCCTTGCGCTTCTCTTTTGCTGACTTTGCGGCGGGAGTTTTGGATGCCCGACCGCCCTTGTCTTTACCGGCCATGCAGGCCTCTCTCCGACCAGACGGAATGTCGG
>CALHXU010000143.1 GCA_938040365.1 uncultured Acidimicrobiales bacterium | reverse complement strand
CCACGTATCGAACTTCGTTCGAACTCCGGAAGTCGCCCTTCACGGGCGGCTTTCGACGTTTTGTGTTGTCGTCGAGAGTTGAGAGTCGCCGGCAAGCCGAGTCTCGATGTCGTTGGCGATCTCAGCTATCGTGAGCCGCATGGACCGAATCGCCAAGGTCGTGACCAAGCGTCGACTCGACGAGCCCGATACTTCGTGGGTCGACTACTGGCGCACTCGTCCAGTAGCGGAGCGCCTCGCCATGGCCACTGAACTCAGTCAGGAGTGTGTGGATGGAGATCCTCAGCAAGGACTTCGTCGAGTTCATCGAGTGCTGCGTCGGACGTGACGTTAAGTTTCTGATCGTTGGCGGATACGCGCTAGCGGCACACGGTCATCCTCGGGCCACCAAAGATCTCGATGTTTGGGTGATGATCGAACCCGACAATGCAGAACGTCTCGTGTTAGCGCTGGAAGACTTCGGGATGGATTCGGTCGGGCTGGACGCATCGGACTTTGCCGAACCCGACATCGTCGTTCAGCTTGGCTACCCGCCGATGAGAATCGATCTGCTCACGTCGGCGAGCGGAGTGGATTTTGAGACGTGTTGGACACGCCGGATGAGCGTCAGCGTTGGGTCGGTTGAAGCAGGGTTTATCTCGTATGAGGATCTGATAGCGAACAAGAGAGCAAGCGGACGGCCCCAAGATGTTGTTGATGTTGGCGTCCTCGAGGCGAATGATCAGGCTGACTGAGTCAAGTCTTGTCGAGGTGCCGTTTGCGGCGTCGGTCAGGAACTGAGGCTTAGCCTTTCGTCGTTGATTTCGGTAGAGCGAACCAGAGTGCGATTGCGCATAGCGGGGCGAAGATGTAATTGCCGATTGCGCCCGGGGGAGCGTCGGCGGCGACGAGTGGTTTCCATTCACCAATGAGGAGTCGCCCCGCCCAGTCAAAGAGGTTGAGCGTCAGCATCAGTGGGACGAGGAGCCGGTAGCGGGCGACGACAGCCCAGGTGGCCAGCGCGAGCAGAAGCTGTGAAAGCCCCCATGTCGAGAAGATGCTGATGAGGTTGCCGCCCTGTTCGCCGTCGACGTCGAGTCCGGCGATGCTGTTAGCTCCGCCATCGTCTGCGAAAATGTGAATCAGACTTCTGATGGTGATGAGCACGTTGAGTGCGACCAGAAACCAAAACGACGCCTTGGTTCCACGGTACTCATCATGCTGGTCAGGCAGGATTGCACGAAAATTGCGCATGGTTGCTCCTCTGGTGTGAATGCTCGTCGTCGAGGGTATCGAACCTCGTACGCTGCTCTTGCTAGCAACACTCGGCCTAAGCGCGATCTCTAGTGTCCCAGACGCCATCGAGGCATGATTCGGGTACGACACGGGACCCCGCCAGCACGGCAGCCCTTGCCTCCGACCTGGAACACATTCTCGACTACGGCCTTTATGCAACACCCCGTTGAGATGCAGGGAGAAAGGTTTGAGAGCTGCGCCTAAGGTCCACCTATTGCCGCCCGCCAACGTTTTCCGAGACGAAGCCCGAATTTTGAAGAGTGTTGATGTTGTGTGCACCAACACTCGTCAAAATTCGAAAGGTGCTTGGTCGGTGGTAGCAACGGGGCTTGTTTCGGTGACGTCAGTGATCCCAGCTATCGTGAGCCGCATGGACCGAATCGCCAAGGTCGTGACCAAGCGTCGACTCGACGAGCCCGATACTTCGTGGGTCGACTACTGGCGCACTCGTCCAGTAGCGGAGCGCCTTGCCATGGCCACTGAACTCAGTCAGGAGTGTGTGGATGGAGATCCTCAGCAAGGACTTCGTCGAGTTCATCGAGTGGTGCGTCGGACGTGACGTCAAGTTTTTGATGGCGCCGAAACGTAAGGGTGCCAGACTCCCTTACGTTTCTGGGTTGGGAGATGGTCTCTTTCGTCGCGGGTAGCCGTCGACTTCTTGGGGAGCGCGTGGGCCATGAGATGATTGGAAAGGAATGACCGATTCGTCCATGCTTCGACCTCAACAGAACCGGCCATTTCATGGCTATTTACTGTGTGGTTCGCCCCGTAGCGGTTCGACCATGTTGTGCGATCTATTGACCCGAACTGGAGTAGCAGGAAATCCTGAGTCGTATTTTCAAAGCCAGTCGATTGGGGCCTACTCCAACGAATTGGGACTCAGCTCAGATGCGCAACATTGGGGCCAAGAATACGTTGATCGCGTGCGCTGCGCTGCAATGAGTTCGAACGGTTGCGTTGGCATCCGGATCATGTGGACGAACATGGCGCAAGTGCTTCGGGTCCTCGCTCATCTCTATCCAAAGGCGAACGACGATAGCGGCCGTCTACAGACGGCCTTCGGGATGCAGCGCTACGTCTTCTTATACCGGGAGGACAAGATCGCCCAGGCTGTCTCTCTTGTTCTCGCTCTACAGACCGGGCTCTGGCACCTAAACGCTGATGGAACTGTCCGCGAGGGCGATCTCGAAACCCGTGAGCCTCGTTTCGACTCGGAGGCAATTGCGCGAGAACTGAAAATGCTCGAGCGTGAAGAGGAGGGCTGGCAAACGTGGTTCGCTTCTCAAGCGATCGAACCACTCCGCATGTCTTATGAATCACTCGCATCTGACCCCGAAGCGGGGCTTCAGCTCGTACTTGATCGCATTGGCCAAAGACCAAAGGGTTCTCTTCCCGGGGTGCGGACTGCGCCGACAAGCAGCAACATCAACGACGAATGGGCAGCAAAATTTCGACGAGGCCAGCCGGAGTGAGCCTAGAGAATGTAAGACTTCATTGACCTGAATCTCTGGAGGGTGGGGTAGGCATCGATGGACGTGCTCATTTTGGGTGGTACTTCCTTTCTCGGAAGACACGCCGCAGAAAGGTTTCTTAAGCGAGGACATACGGTCTCACTGTTTTCACGAGGTGAGACTCCGAACCCTTTCTCGGGTGAAGTCGAACATCTGCTTGGCGACAGGGATGGTGGCTTAAGCGCACTCGAGAACCGCAAATGGGATGTGGTGTTAGATACCTCCGGCTACCTGCCGCGTGTCGTTGGAGATTCTGTTGAGCTTCTGTCCAGCGCCGTTGAGCATTATTTGTTCGTCTCGTCGGTCTCGGCATACGGCGATCTTTCCAAGCCGCTCGATGAACAAGCTGAGGTGGCACGACTCGAGGAAGCCACCGAGGAGATCGACGGGGACACCTATGGAGCGCTCAAGGCGGAGTGTGAGGAGGTTGTGCTCGGGGCAATGGCAGGTCGGGCGACTGTTGTCCGGCCCGGCCTTATCGTTGGCCCATTTGATCCGACCGACCGTTTCACCTACTGGCCTTCACGGGTCGCATCTGGCGGCACGATTCTGGCTCCAGACAAGGCAGAGCATCCGGTCCAACTGATCGACGCCCGCGATCTTGCGAATTGGATCGTCGATCTTCTCGAGCGCCGAGTTTCTGGCACCTTCAAT
>CALHXU010000142.1 GCA_938040365.1 uncultured Acidimicrobiales bacterium | reverse complement strand
GCCGCCATGCCGTTGATCGTGTCGATCTCATCGCCGCGAGCCTTCTCGCTCAACAGAATCTTGTCGAAGCTCAACGATTGATCGTGCAACGCTTCGATGACCGGTTTGCGGCCCATCACGGTGAGGAAGGAGTCGCGAGGTGAGCCCATTAGCGGTGGCTAGCCGGCCACGACGAAGGACAACCGACCAACGCCTGCAGCGTCGTGGCCGCCTTCGACCGAGCCATAGGAGATCGAGGTCGCAAGCGTCTGCTCGCCGACGTAGTTCTCGTGGGCTTCAACAGCGGCTGCTCCCTCGGGTGAGAGATCGAGGGTGAGCGAAATGCGATCGCTCACCACCAAGTCCTCGGTCTTGCGAGCCTCTTGGATGGCGCGGACAATGTCGCGAGCCAAGCCTTCGGCTTCGAGTTCGGGAGTCACATTGGTGTCGAGCACGACGACGGCGTCGTTCGATGGGAGCGCCGATGCAGTGACACCTTCGGCGGGTTTCACGTTGAGCGTGAACTCCTCGGGTGTCAGCGTGTGGCCCGCAATTTCGATCGAGCCATCGTCGTTCTGTGTCCACGCGCCTTGCTTCGCGGCACCGAACACTTTCTGCACATCGCCGCCGAGTCGCGGTCCGAGCACCGAACCGTTCGGCTGTAATGCAAACATTGCGAACGACTCGAGGTCGTTTGAGAACTCGACCGACTTCACGTTCACTTCGTCGGAGATGAGGTGGGAAAGGTCGGCAACCGATGCGGCGCCTTCGCCTGCGAGCGTCAGCGTTTGCAGCGGCAAGCGCACCCGCAAGCCCTCGTCCTCGCGCAACCGGAGCGCTGCTGACACGACCGTGCGAACACGATCCATGCTCGCAACGAGGTCAGGGTCCGACGGGAAGTCTTCAGCGTTGGGCCACGCGGCCAAGTGCACGCTGTCTTCACCGGTGAGGCTCGTATAGATCTCTTCGCTGATCATCGGAAGGAACGGGGCACCAAGCTTCAAGAAGTTGACCAGCACCGTATAGAGGGTGTCGAACGCTGCTTTTTTGTCCTCGGCACTTCCGGCCGAGTTCCCCTGATCGCCATCAGCAGCGCCAGAGTCATCCTCGGCACTTCCGGCCGAGGTCCCCTGATCGCCATCAGCAGCACTAGCCGCATCTGTTGGGTTCGCTGGAGACCAAAAGCGGTCGCGGCTGCGGCGGATGTACCAGTTGTTGAGTGCGTCGAGGAACGAGCTGATCTGCTCGGTCGCGCCGCCAAGGTCATAGGCGTCCATGCGCTCGGTCGTAGCCTCGATAACAGCTCGGAGCTTCGCCAAAATGTACCGATCGAGCTCGTCGGTCGAGTCCGTGCGAATCTCGGCGGCGTAGCCATCGGTGTTCGCATAGAGGCTGAAAAACGAATAGGCGTTCCAGATCGGCAACATGACCTGGCGGGTCACCTCGTCGATGCCGCGATCGGAGATACGAGCATCACCGCCTCGAACGATGTTCGAGTTCATGAAGTACCAACGCAGTGCATCGGCCCCCTGCTTGTCGAATATCTCGCTCGGCTCGGTGTAGTTGCGAAGCTTCTTCGAAAGCTTCTGGCCGTCTTCGGCCAGCAAGATGCCATGGCAGATCACATTTTGGAACGACGGCTTGTCGAACAACGCGCCCGCGAGCACGTGCAGCGTGTAGAACCAGCCGCGGGTCTGGTTGATGTACTCGACGATGAAGTCGGCCGGGTAATGCTCCTCAAACCACTCCTTGTTCTCAAACGGGTAATGCACCTGGGCAAAGGGCATCGAGCCGCTCTCGAACCAGCAGTCGAACACCTCGGGCACTCGGCGCATCATCGATTCGCCGGTTGGATCGTCGGGGTTCGGGCGGACCAGTTCGTCGATGTAGGGGCGGTGCAGGTTGGTTGGACGGACGCCGAAGTCGGCTTCGAGTTCGTCGAGGCTGCCGTAGACGTCGATGCGTGGGTACTCGGGGTTGTCGCTGCGCCACACCGGGATGGGTGAGCCCCAGAACCGGTTGCGGCTGATCGACCAGTCGCGCGCACCTTCGAGCCATTTCCCGAAACGTCCGTCGCGCACGTTTTCGGGGATCCAGTTGATGTCCTGGTTGAGTTCGACGAGCCGGTCACGGAAGTCGGTGACCTTCACATACCAACTCGGCAGCGCCCGGTAGATGATCGGCGTATCGGTGCGCCAGCAGTGCGGGTAGTTGTGCTCGTAGGACTGGTTGCGAATGAGGCGACCCAAGTCTTTGACGTGGCGGATGATGTCGCTGTTCGCGTCGAGAACGTTACGGCCCGCAAAGTCGGTAACTTCGCTCGTGAACTTGCCTTGGTCGTTGACCGGCACGACCATCCCCATGCCGTTCTCCTCGGCAATGCGCTGATCGTCCTCACCAAAGCCCGGCGCCGTGTGGACGATGCCCGTGCCTTCTTCGGTCTCGACAAAGTCGCCCGACATCACGCGGAAGGCGTTGAGGTCGTCTCGGTCGGCAAAGTAGGGGAGCAGTGGTTCGTAGGTTCGTTCGACGAGGTCGGTGCCCTTCACGACACTGTGTTCGACCGCGCCTTCGAGTTCCTTTTCGTAGTTCGGAACCGTGGCCGAACCCAAGATGAGGTACTCGCCATCCAGCTCCATCACCGAATAGTCGAGGTCGGGGCCAACGATGAGTCCGAGGTTCGACGGCAGCGTCCACGGGGTGGTGGTCCAGGCCAGCATCTTCATTGGGCCAGGGTCGCCATCTTTGGGCGTGAGGCTAAAGGCGACCGTGATCGCCGGGTCCTGACGAGGGCGGGTTGCGTCGTCGAGGCGGATCTCGAAGTTCGAGAGCGGTGTCTCCGCTCCCCACGAATACGGCATGACGCGGTACGCCTCGTACACGAGGCCCTTGTCGTAGAGCTGCTTGAACGCCCAGATGACCGACTCCATGTAGGAGACGTCCATCGTCTTGTAGTCGTTCTCGAAGTCGACCCAGCGGGCTTGGCGCTCGACGGTCTTTTGCCACTCTTCGGTGTACCGCATCACCGAGGTCCGGCAATGATCGTTGAACTTGTCGATCCCGAACTCGGTGATGGCGGCTCGACCAGAAACGCCGAGCTGCTTCTCCGACTCCATCTCCGCCGGCAGACCGTGGCAATCCCAGCCGAAGCGCCGATCGACTCGCTTGCCCTGCATCGTGTGGTACCGGGGGACGACGTCCTTCACGTAGCCGGTGAGCAGATGGCCGTGGTGGGGCAACCCGTTGGCAAACGGGGGGCCGTCGTAGAAGACGTACTCGTTCGACTCTGGCCGCTCGTCGATCGAACGTTGGAACGTGTCGCCGGTCGCCCAGCGCTCGAGAATGCCCGCTTCGATGGCGGGGAAGTCAGGGCGGGTGGGAACGTCGGGGTAGGGCCCGTCGGCGGTCATTCCCGCAGGTTATCGAGGCCTCTGACCATCGTTGGTTGGTTTGCGCTGGGTGACGTACACTATGCCGCTCCACAGGCGCTCCCCGCGAACGCCGTTGGAACACTCCGGCCCGCATCGGAGTTCAACCGAGAGTCGATCCAGCGGATCGACACCAAGGTTCAAACCCGTCGAATGTCGAGAGACCACTGGTTTACCGACCGGTTTCGACACTCATACAGAAGGCAGCGGCGCAACTACCGTGACCAAAAAGGCACCGGCAAAGAAGAAGTCCACCAAGTCAGCAGCGGCGAAGAAGTCAGCGTCCGCCAAGAAGTCGACGAAGAAGGCACCGGCCAAGAAGGCCGCAGCCAAGAAGGCGCCAGCAAAGAAGGCGCCAGCCAAGAAGGCCGCGGCGAAGACCGCCGCCAAGAAGGCGCCCGCCAAGAAGTCCGCGGCAAAGAGCGCCGACAAGTCCCCAGCGAAGAAGGCACCGAAATTGCCGAAGTTCCTCACCGACAAGACGTGGCTCGCAGCGCAGAAGAAGTCGCTGATCGAAGAGCGTCGTCGGTACACCCACAACGCGGAGGCGCTCGCCGCCGAAGCCGCATCCCTCATGGCTGACCGTGAACCGGGCGACGTGCAGTTCGACGAGGAGTCTGGCGAGGGAGACACCCTCGCGGTGGAACGCGATCGCGATCTCGCACTGTCGGCACAGGCTCGGGAGAAGGTCGACGAGATCGACGCGGCGCTCGAGCGGCTCGATGCCGGGACCTACGGCATCTGCGTGACGAGTGGCGAGATCATTCCGAAGGAACGCCTCGAGGCGCTCCCCATGGCTGCGAAGACCGTCGCTGCACAGACGGCGATGTTCTGACCGAACGCTCGGATTCTGACGTGGCCGAGCTCACCGACGACGCGGATGTCTCCGACTCCGACTCGTCACTCGAATCGGTCAACGCCGACGGTGAGCCGTCTGACAATCTCCGGCGAGCGTCGATCGCTCTGGTGGTGGTCGTCGTCGTCGATCAGCTCTCCAAGTGGTGGGCCGAGTCCGCGCTCGAGCTGGGATCCTGTGCGAGCGGTGCGTGTATCGACGTCGTCGGCCCGCTTCGGTTCAACCTGCACTACAACACGGGTGCCGCCTTCAGTCGCGGCGAGGGCCTCGGCCCGATCATCGCCATCGTGGCGGTGGCCATGTCGGTGTATCTGCTGTGGCTGGCGAAGTCAGCGCCGGATCGAACCTCGCCACTGCTGTTCGGTATCGTCGCCGGCGGCGCGGTCGGATAGTTCGCTGAAAGTCCATCGATGAACTGTTCGCTATAACTCAATGGAAACGAGTCGTTTATTACTTGACGAAAGTTCATCGATGGACTGTTCTCAATAATTCAAGGGAAACGAGTCAATAATAAATCGACGAAAGTACATCGATGAACTGTTCATA
>CALHXU010000141.1 GCA_938040365.1 uncultured Acidimicrobiales bacterium | reverse complement strand
AACCAGCACTGGCTCACCAAGAACCCGTGGTTCGAAACCGAGACCGTACCGGCGATGCAGCGACGCATCGCCGAGTTTCTGAAATCGCAGTAGCCGGCCAGCGATGCACCGCCGCTGCACGCGTTAGAGATTCTGGAGTGGTGCCCACGTCGAATGGGTACCACTCGAGATTCGCTCGGGCAGCCGGATGCGAGCGACCGGCGCATCGGTTGGGTTCGCTGCGTCGAGTACGACACATTCTGAGACGTCATCGATGAGGTTGGATGTGAAGGTCACGAGGTAGCCATCATCTTCTGCTGACGAGCCGTCCCTTGGAGCCATGATGGTCTCAGAGATGAACGTGCCTTCGGGGAACTCGACGATCTCTTCGGTGCCGGTCTCGGCATCGCGTTTGATAAGCCCGTCGAACGCGAAAAGGCCATGGGTACAGCGAGCCTCGTAGGCATATCGGTATCGACGGCCACCGTAGCGGCCGTTGATCATCGGGAACTCCGAACACCGATCAGACCTCGACTCTTCCTGACATTTGCCGGTGCTGAGGTTGAAGCGCCACCGATGCGGGCGAGCCTGCAACACGTTCATGTCCAATGTCTCAAAACCCTTGTTTGGGCCATCACCGCGATCTGCGCCTTGGGCGGTCGGGTTGTGTTGAAAGAACCCATCCAGCACCACTTCGTCGCCGTCTTCAAACGCGTTGGTGAAGTGGAGAACGAAGGTCGGGTCGGCTTCGAACCAGCGAATATCGGCGGTTGTCCCGTGCCGTGGGATGAGCGCAAAGCGGCTTGGGATTTCCCGGTTGAACGTATTTGAATACCAGCCGTCGGCGAGCGCCTTTGGGTCCCAGTAGAGCGGAAGGTCGTTGAGGATCGTCCAGTTCTCGGTGAATGCCATGTCGTGTGGAAGCCGAGGCCCCGGTAGCGGCACGTCGATATAGGTCACCAACTGCCCGGATGGATCGACCACGCCGTAGTGCATGTAGGGGTCATCTGCCGAGTAGTTGAAGAACAAGAGCTCACCGGTATGTTCATCGAGCTTTGGGTGTGCCGACACACCCTCGGATGGAAAGCCTCGACCCCACTCGGACCGAACTCCAGGGCCGTCCCACTCGGTGCGCCCGATCGCTTCGAGCGTTCGTGGGTCCATCGCCCACAGTTCGCCGCATTGGTAGAAGCTCGCGAGCGCCTGGCCGCGATGCACGATCACATCGGTGCTGCCGTTGTCCTTCATCATCGTGCGGGCACCCGAACCGTGCGCCGCAATTGCGTTCGATGGGTGCTCGGTGATTCCCGCCCACAAGCTTTTGGACGCGTCTTGTTCGGCGAGAAAACCATCGGTATGGACGAATCGGCTGGCGTAGCGGACATCACCGTCCTCGAATGACATGACGTGGACAAGCCCATCGCCGTCGAAGGGGTGGTAGCGCTTGATTGGTTCGAACAGGGCGGTTTCGGTGTTTCTCAGGTAGGCGCCGTTGAGGTCGTTGGGGATCTCGCCCTCGACAACGTCGAGGTCCCACGCGTCGTACTCGGTGACCTGCGGCCGCCAGACCCCGGTGCGATACGGGTGGTCATCGTGTGGCGGCAGCGCAGAGTCGACGGTGTTGTGGATCTGGACCTGCATAGGCACCTCCGACGGTTTGTTGAGTTGTACTCAACAAAGTTTCACAGTGTTACTGTACAAATATGTGTCCAGCTCTGTCGACCACACGGGCCGAATCCGAATCCCTCAAAGACGCTTTGACCAAACTCGATTCTCCCCGAGTGTCGGTCGACGAGCTGCTCGGTACGGCTCGAACTGGCACGGTGAGGACAGAACGAAGTCGGCGCACCCGCACGGCGCTCGTCGCCGGTGTCCGTGACGAACTCCGCCGTAGCGGTACGTTCACCGCAGACTCGGTCGCCGAACTCGTCGGCTGTTCGACCGCCACCTTCTATGGCCATTTCGCCACCAAAGACGATGCCCTTGCCTCAGCGTTCGAACTCGTGCTCATCGACCTCGATTCGACTATCGACGAAACGTTGACGATCGACACGCTCGAAGACAACGGGCTCGATACGACCATCGAGATGTGGGTCGATCGCCAGGCCGAATTTTTCCGTCACGAAAGTTTGGTCTTTCGAGCGGCGCTCGCCCGCCTGCCATTCCATCGAGGCATCCGCCATGCCTATCGCGAGGCCGAGAGGCTGAGCATGGACCGACTGGTGAGCCTCATCCTCGCTGGGCAGACGGTGGGGTCCGTCCGGACGGGAGATCCGGTCGAGTTGGCCGAGGCGTTTCTTGTGCTCTCTCAAGGTCTCAACAATCCACACGTCCTTCGACCCGATGCGAACGCCGTCCGCGCCCACCTCGTACGAGCCATCATCGCCACGCTCGCGAACACCATGACCCGCGGTGACGATGAGCAGACACATCGACCGACATGAAAGGATCAACGCCATGACGACCACCAACGTCAGCATCCTCGGCGGCTACCAGAGCGACTTCGCGAACAACCTGGCCAAGTCAGGAGGCACCGTCGAATCCCTCGTCGAAACGACCGTCACGAACGCTGCGGCTGACGCGTCGATCGAGTTGTCCGACATCGAATCGATCCATGTTGGCAACGCCTTCGGACAGCTTTACACCGGCCAGGGACATCTCGGCGCAATGCCCGCCACCGTGCTCCCCGAGCTCTGGGGCGTCCCGGCAATGCGCCACGAAGCTGCATGTGCGTCCTCATCGATGGCGACGCTGTCGGCCATGGCCGAGATCGAGAGCGGCCGCTACGACTGCGTGCTCGTGCTCGGGGTCGAACAAGAAAAGACCATGCCTGGCGCCGAAGCCGCTGCAGTCCAGGAGGCGGCAGCATGGGTTGGCCATGACACCGAGGGTGTCACCTTTATCTGGCCTGAAACATTCAGCCGAATCGCCGACGAGTACGACGCCCGGTTCGGCATCGACGATATTCATTTACGGGCGATCGGCGAGCTAAACCTTCGAAACGCGAAGGACAATCCAAACGCACAGACCCGTGGCTGGGAGCTGAGCTCGGACACATGCAGCGCCGATGATCGAGTGAACCCGATCGTCACCGGTCGACTCCGACGAAACGACATCACCCAGATCACCGATGGCGCCGCCGCGATCGTGCTGGTGTCTGATCGATGGTTGGCCGACCGGGGTCGTTCGGCTCGATCGACCATCGCCGGGTGGGGTCATCGAACGGTCGGGCTCGGACTTCAGTCGAAGTTGGATCGCTATAGAGACGACACCTTTGTGATGCCCCATGTCCGGTCGGCAATCTTCGACGCGTTCGGCCGGGCCGGCATTGCCGACGTTGACGATATCGATGCGATCGAAACCCACGACTGTATGACGCCATCTGAGTACCTGGCGATTGACCACTTTGGGATCACCGCGCCGGGCGAAAGTTGGAAAGCCGTCGAGGACGGGACGCTCGAGCGAGATGGCAGCACGCCGGTGAACCCGAGCGGTGGGCTCATCGGCGGCGGTCACCCAGTCGGCGCGACCGGAGCTCGCATGCTGCTCGACGCGACGCGACAGGTATCGGGAACTGCGGGCGACTATCAGGTCGACGGCGCCCGACGGGCAGCAACGCTCAACATCGGTGGTTCGATGGCAACGACGGCGTGCTTCGTGATCGAGTCGGCGTAAGGGTAGCTAATGACCGGCGTGCTCTTGTTCGACGCGGTTCGATCGCCGCGCACAAAGGGCCGGCCCGGAGGCGCGCTTTCTTCGCTCCTCCCCCACGAGCTGGTCGGCAAGCTCGTGCACAGCGTTCGCGGCCGCACTTCGGCCGATGCAATAGATGCAGTAGACGCACTCCATCTCAGCTGCGTTGGCCAGATCGGTCCGCAGGGCGGGAACCTCGCGCTGGTGGCCAAGCTCGAAGCCGGCCTTCCCGATGCGTGTGCTACCCGAACCATCAACAACTACTGCGTCGGCGGAATCACGGCGCTGGCTTCTGCTGTTGGGGCGGTTGCGTCAGGCCAAGCCGACCTCGTACTCGCCGGCGGTGTCGAGATGATGTCGCACGTCCCCTTCCTGGCCGACGAAGCCAGTCTTTACACCGACCCTGCCGTGTCGGCGAAGTTCCGCTGGGCACCCGTCGGTGTAGCGGCAGACCACCTGGCCGTGCGCGAAGGCATCGAACGAACCGAACTCGATGCACAGACTCTGGCGTCACATCGACGGGCCGCCGACGCGTGGGATGGCGGACATTTCGAACAACAGGTTGCGCCGATAGTCCTCGCCGATGGAACCGTGGTGGATCGTGACGAGACGATCAAACGAAACCTCACCGAGGA
>CALHXU010000140.1 GCA_938040365.1 uncultured Acidimicrobiales bacterium | reverse complement strand
GCTGATGATGCTGGAACGCGAATCGTACCCACTAGGCCTCTGGTGCTCCTCCGCCGACTATTGGTGGCATGGTTGACCAGGGGAACTCGATCCACTCGTCGGTGCGTTTCCAAACGTACTCGCACTTGATGAGCGAGTGTGGCTTCTCGTAGAGACATGCTGAGCGCACGTCTCCCACGACATCTGAACAGAAGTCGTGAACGTGACGAAGCGTGTGGCCAGTGTCGGCAACGTCATCAGCGATGAGGACCTTCGAATCGGTCAGATCGAACTTGTCGAGGTAGGGAGGGAGCGTCGTTGGCACATCGAGGCGTTCGTCGACGCCGGTGTAGAACTCGACGTTCATCACGTAGAGGTTCTTTACCGAGAGGGCATAACCGAGCGAGCCGGCAACGAACAGACCTCCTCGGGCGATCGCCAAGATGATGTCAGGGCGGTAGTCGTCTTTAGCTACCAGTGCGGCCAATTCTCGTGCTGCGACGCCGTAGGTTTCCCAGTCGAGATACTCTCGTTCTTCTGTCATGTGCCAGACCATAGTCAGGTCCGGTCAATAGGTCCCAGCCAGCCACCACTTGCCCTCTTGGACAAACACGAGAACCGCTTCCCCATCGCTGCAAACGAGCTGAAATCGCGCCCGGCGTCGGGCTCGTTGAGGGTCCCACCAACGTTCGTCGAGGAGCCACGGACCTGCCCACGCAACCACGTTCACCCAGTCGCGTTCCCGAGTATTGCCGCGTGACTTCGTCAGGTGCCTTCTCATGTGTGCCGGCGGTGCGGATAACTCGCCTCGACCCGACACCGTAACGGTCATCCCGCACTCGTCGATCACCTCAATCTCGGTGTGGGCGAACAGTTCGACCGGTGAGGGTGCTGGCAGCTGCCCCGGCCACGGCTGGTCACCGAACACCGAGAGTTGGCGATCGGTAAGGTCGACGGTGCTCGCTGGCAGGAGCTGCACCTTGTCGCTCGGTTCTCGTCCGCCCTTCCATTGCGCGACCTTCACGTTCTCAGCTCCGACGAGCGCCTCGAGGCGGGCGACTGCACGACCTGCCCGCAGGTCAGCTTCGCTTTCTCCTCCCCAGAATCCGAGTTGTCGGCCACCTGCAGGGATGAGGTCTTCAGGCGAAAGCGTGAGCACGCTCAACCCACCCGATGGACGAACGTTTGGTGAGGCGTTGAGCCAGCTGTCGAGTTGCCACCGCACACGGTCGGTCACCGCCGACACCGACAACGCGCCTTCGTGTCGCCAATGCCGGACGTAGTTCTCGCCATGTTCGCTCTCGGCTTCGATCGCAATTCGGGTGCATGCTGCGCCACGGCGCGCCAATTTTTCCTCGAGTTCGAGGGCGAGCTGTCGTGCAACAAAGGCCGCTTGGTCGATGCGTTCGAGCGGTGGTTCGAGCGAAAGCGACACCGCCATTTCGGGTGGCGGGTCGACAACATCGGCTAACCGTTCGTCGAGCCCTGATGCTCGCCGGTGAGCAGTGAGCCCTTCTCGGGCGAATCGCCCCATCACATCTTTTGGATCGAGCGCAGCGAAATCGCCGAGCGTCCGCAGGCCGAGCCTCCACAAAATGTCGGTCAGGTCACGTTGATCGAGCGTGGTAATCGGCAGCCCGGCCAAGAACTCGGGACTCTTCCCAGGGGGCACGAGATGACCTCGATCCTCGCCGCTCTCACTGCGCATCCGAGCTGCAACTCGTGCGGTGAAGACGCCGTCGGCAATGCCGATATGACACGTCGTTCTCCCCTCCAGCGCGCTGCGAATAGCGACGAGCATCTTCTCGGCGAGGGCATCATCGCCGCCGAAATATCGAGACGGACCTCGCACGGGGAAGATCGCAGTCCCTGGTTGCAGCACTTCGACTCGCGGCGTGAAGACCTCGATCGCTGCGGCGACCGCTTCGAATGAGCGAGCTTCGGCAGCGAGATCGCGTTCGCTCAGTTCGAGCTCGGGACACCTGCTCTGCGCTTCTCGCCGACGCAACCCTCGCACGACCCCGACCGACCGGGCCGCCTCCGAAGACGCGACGACACGGTTTGCGTGCAGGACCACACCGGGCTCATCGGGGGGAATGCCAGCAGCGACGACAGGCCAGTCCGGACACCAGAGCGCAAGGATTCGTTGAGGGGTCTCGCTACTCACTCGGCAGTACTCTCCTGACCGACAGTGCTCTCTTGACGGTGCTCATTCAACGGAGCGAAGACGAGGCTCGACATCCGCCGGGCTTTCTGCCCCTGCTGGCTCGTACCGGCGCAGTGTCCCGTCGTGGCTGGGAAGTTCGAAGTGGCCTCGACGACCTTGACCAGGGCAGCGTCGTCCGCCGACCGATACCGAAAGCCCGCGCGATCGCAGGTGGCCATGACCGCGACCGAGGCCCTCCCATGCAATCGGGTCGACCGAAAATGAAAGGTCATACTGCAGCTGGCCTTTTGCAACCCGTTGGTTTGGTCGAGCGGCCGGCTCGGGGGCGAGTTCCATCAGCACCGTCCCTCGCTCTCGACAGCGCGATGCCATTTGGCGGTAATCGCTTGGGCGAACCCTGTGCTGTGGCGCGCCGAACATCACGACGTCGACCGCGCCGATGAGGGCCCCGACCGTCGGCGCCCACACTTCGGCGGCCACGTTTTGGACCACCAGCACCCGTTCGACCGCCACCCCCACTTCCGATGCAGCGGCGAGGGAAATCCCCGGAACGTTCACCGCAGCAACCCAGCGACCGGTTGTGGTGATCTCGCCAAGGAGCGCCCACGCCAGTGCGCGAGCAGACGCGCTACCGTCGACCCTCGTTATCCACCCTCGTTGCAGACCTCCGCCGGGGAGGAGCGAGCTGAACACCTCGGGGACGGCAATGATCTGTTCGCCGGCGAGCATGACCGGAGCCACGCGGCGCGCATGTTCGAAAAGTTCTGCGGGGAAGGCCATATTCCCAGTATCGAACGTTTGTTCGTTTTCTGCAACTCGCAACTTGCGGAATAACCACAGAGTGTGTTTCAATGCTTTTCAGTATTTATAAAGCCCTATCGAAGAATTGACAGCACTATCGAAGATTCAGCGGGTTTAGCTGAACACCACCGACAGGACATACCCCGATGCCTGAGCGCACTCCAGACGAAATCAAAACCGATCTGTATTACCGGCGACTCACCATCGGCAATCTTCGAATCGAAGCCCAAAGCTACGAGATCAAGGCAGCGCGCATGCGCACCATCGCCGTCCAGCTCACCAACGCAGTACAGCCGCTGCGCACGGCGTTCAACCCGATCCGGTCACTGCACACCGCCCAAACCTGGGAAGGCCAAGCCGCAACGGCGAGTCGACGCCGACTCGACGAGCACGAGATACGACACAACACCGCAATTCGCAGCATCGATGGGCTGATCACCGATCTCGAGGTCGAAGCCGCCCGAGTCGAACAGATGCGGTCGTCAACCCTCGGCGAGATCGATGCCGTGAGCTGGCAGATCACCCGCCTCGAACGAGAAGCAGACGCACTCGCTGTCGCCGGCTGACCAATGCCGTTCGACTCGACCAAACTCTCCAGCTAGTTGGTGACTACCGCAAGAAGAAACACAAAGATGAGAATCGCGAACGGCGCTACGGCTCTCCACATCGTCATTCTTTCGAATTTCTGCTTGTTGCCGAGGCCACCGAAGGTCGCACTTCCAACATCCACAGCCGTCGGAGTCAACCGGAAAACGAGATATACGAATGACCGACCGAACGCCCGAATGAACCACGGTGCACTAAGGATCCAACTGATAGCTACGAACGCAGACGCTCCCCCGCCAAACCGATCAACACTGATTGTGAGGGCCAAAAACGGGAAACCGCTCAGTAATCCAAGAATCATGGCGACCGCACAACCAACGAGGCCAAGCAGCTTCTGAGTGAACGGACCCACGGTGCTCGAAGCGAGTTGCACGCTGGAACTCGCTTCGATCGGTTCTGCCACCCCGCCGCCGTTGGCAAGTGACGATGAAGACAGGACCGAACCAGGGGCGACGTCAGGTCTCCTCCGCTTTGGTTGACTGCTCATGCGCCGCATCGACATGTCGTGAGTATCGGCAGACAAACACGATGGGTACAGCTCGAAATACCACGGAGCGTCAACAAGTTTGTGACGTGGGTCAAAAGACCTACAAATTCTTGGCATTTGCATCATCTCGACTTGTGAAGTGCCGACGTCGAACCAATGCAACACCGTTCTTCGCGCATCCGAACCAAGATTGCGCTCGGCCTCGTGACCACGATCATCATCGGACTTGTCGCTCCCACCGCAGCGTTCGGACAAGAACGCCTCGAAGACATCGTTGCTTACGATCCGCCCGAGAACGCTTCGCTCTCACTCGCCGGCTGGACCGACCCTGCGGTTACCTTCGGACTCGATCCAGCGACACTCGTCCCGGTCCCCGAGTTCGACTTTTCTGAAATCCGCCAGAGCACTGTTCTTGCGGCAGGCGTCGAAGACGTTGCCGTCGATGACGACATCGTTGCGCCATTCGAGGAGCGCTACCTTCGTGTGATCCAAGTCGCCGACACGCTCCTTCGCAACGCCGAACAGAACCAGGTGCAAATCGCCAACACCCGAATCGACATCGCCCAAACAAACGCCGTGATCTCCCAACACGAACGCGAAGCGAGTCAACTCCAAGGCAGCATCGATGCCGTGCTCGCGGAAGAAGAACGACTCGCCGACGAAATCTTCGTGCGAGAGCAAGCAATCGCCGAGTTCGCAATTAGGGCGTTTACCGGCGAAGACCAACTCGAACTCGTACTCACCGAGCCAGATACCGAGTTCACAAAGGCCCGCGTCGTCACCGACGAAGTCCGAGAAGACCTCCGCAAACAGATCGGAGAGCGCAGCGGCGAGCTCGCCGAACACGTCGCCCGCCGCGTCGTATTCGAAGCTGACCTCGCCGAAGTCGAGGCCGACATCATGAGCCTCGACGCCGATATTTTGAGCTTCGAAGCAACCATCGTTGCCCTCGAAACCGAAATCGACGAACTCGTTACGTCGATCGAAGAAGCCGAACTTCTCGCCGAGCAAGTCGCAGACGATTACGAACTTGCGGTGCATACCCGGCTCACCGGCTTTGTCGCCGGCACGAACCTTCCCTTTGTCGCCCTCAACGCCTATGTGATCGCCGCACGCACACTCGAAACCGAAGACCCGCAGTGCCAGATCCACTGGTCTCAGCTCGCAGGCATTGGTTTCATCGAGAGCTTTCACGGCTACTTCGGTGATTCCACCCTCGACGTCGACGGCCACACGACCGAAGACATCCTCGGCCTACCCCTCGATGGCCGCATCCTGTCGGGTGCCGAGTTCGTCACCGACGGAGCTGACATCCCAGAAGCGACCGGCCGAACCGAGGACCTCGCCGTAACGCCTGCACCCGCTCCAGCAGCCGAAGCTGCTCCGGCTCCAGCAGCCGAAGCACCAGCTCCGGCGGCCGCCGAAGCCGCACCAGCAGCAGAAGGTGTGGATGGCGGAGATGGCGATGGGGCCGCAGCGGCTGCACCAGCGCCAGCGCCTGCACCGGTCATCAAACGACTCGCGCTCATCCTCGACAGCGACGGCGGCGAGCTCGACGGTGACACCGTCTATGACCGTGCTGTTGGACCAATGCAGTTCATCCCAACCACGTGGGCACTGTTCGATTCCTACGGCAACGGTGACGGCGAAGCCGATCCGCAGAACATCTACGACGCATCGCTCGCATCGGCTCGTTACCTGTGTGCGTCGACCAACACCATGACGACGACCGAGGGCGAGCAACGCGCCTACTTTGCCTACAACCACGACCTCGATTACTCGCGAAACGTCACGAACGCTGGCCGCGGATATCGCGCCGACATCACCGTTGAAAGCCCTGAGATTTCAGAGAACAGCGGCCGCTACTACCTCGGTATCTCCGAGGGTGTTGAGGCCGACAACGAACGGCTCGACCTTGCCGAGGGCGAAGCACAAGACTCGTCGCAGGTAAGCACCTCTCGATTGACTTTGCTCCTAGATTGAGCTGGTGAGCAACGATCAACCCGAGGGAACGAGCCCTGAGCAGCGCCCCGAGGACACCGGACGTGACGAGGTCGGCGTTGGACCTCATCCCCTCCCCTGGCCCGAAGGTGATCACTACGACCCCGAGTTGCTCGCCGAAGGTGACCGCCGAAACGTCGTTGACAAGTACCGGTACTGGACCCGTGAAGCAGTCGTTGCTGACCTCGACCAGACCAGATCACCAATGCACATTGCGATCGAGAACTGGGAGCACGACTTCAACATTGGAACGGTGGTCCGGAACGCGAACGCGTTCAACACCGCGGGCGTGCACATCATTGGCAAGCGCCGGTGGAATCGCCGCGGCGCAATGGTCACCGACCGCTACCACCACGTCACCCACCACCCCACCGTCGAAGAGTTCGTTGCGTGGGCCGAAAGCGAGACCATTCCGGTCATTGGTATCGACAACCTCCCGGGATCGGTCGCACTCGAACATACCGAACTGCCCGAGAAGTGTGTCCTCGTCTTTGGTCAAGAAGGCCCCGGATTGTCCGATGCTGTTCGTGAACAAAGCCAACTCATCTGTTCGATAGCGCAGTTCGGTTCGACCCGTTCGATAAACGCCGGAGTCGCCTCAGGGATTGCAATGCATACCTGGCTCGTACAGCACCGCAAGGACCAAATACCTCAGTGAATGACGACATCGATGTCGAACAGATTCTTCGCCAGTGCCTCGACTATCCAAATGCTCTCGATCTCACACTCCTCGGTGAGACGTGGGCGAAGAACGCCACGCTAAAGGAGCTTGCGATCGGCGCCACGGCCTTCTTCGAGGCGACGTGGGCGATCGAAGTCCCCGAAGACCTCACCGCCTCGCTCGACTTCACACTCGATGAGCTGGAGGGAGCGATGACGAGTGCACCGCTGCAGTCGTCGAGCCCCGAGTCCGACGAGTTCTGGTGGCTCATCCTCGTTTCGGGCAACACGCTCGATCGTGAGTTTGCGATGCCGAATCAGTCGAAGCGCGTATTCGAAATCGCAGTGGCCCAACTCGAGATGGCGGCGGGCTCGCCGGCGCTTTCCGACGTCCAGTTCCATTTCGTCACGTCGGTCGCTTCGTACCTCGACTCAGATTCACAGCCCGAGCTTTCCTCTGCGGTTCGCCTGCGCCTCGAAGCCATGCTTGCGTCGAAGCCGACGGCAGAAGTGCGCAACGAAATCTACGACGTGCTCGACGACGAGCGTCCCACCTTGTTCATCGAAGAAGAGTGAAAGACCAGTTGGGGTAGAGAACTAGCCCTCGACTTGGGCCATCAGCTCTTCGTCGGTCGGAATCTCGACACCAGGCACGTAATACGTGTAGAGGTCGATGATGATCTCTTTGAGACCGGAGCTATCGCCTGCGGCCAATTCGACCGTCACAACATTGCCGTTGAGCGACACGCCCTTGATCTTGCCCGAATCGAGCAAGCGGCGACCCAACTCATCGGCGGGACGGTCGCCCACGGGCGGCTTTGCCTGTGTGAATCGTTCGTGGCCCATACCGGTGAGAGCCCGGTTGAGAACATAGCGAACAATGCCGCGCTTTGATGATGGTTTTTCGTCGACGGTTACGAGCTGGCCCATACCTAGATCGTATCCTTCGAATACTCCCGAGCGGCCAACACCGACAAGATCAGCGTCACGGCCCAGAGTGCGGTGTGCACGACTTTGAAGCCGGTGCTCCACTCGGGGTTTGCGAGAATGGCGACCCCACGAATGGTGAAGCGAGCGACCCCAGCGAGCACGAGAACCCCGAGCGCCCGGCCATGCCACGTAAGGTCGCGCATCATCGAGAACCCGACGACGACTGCGGCGACGATCAGGAACACCGCAACGCCCACAGCAGATACCAGGCCAAAACCGGAGAGGTCCTGATCTTCGGCGATGTTGATCAGTCTCGTCCCCCACAGAACCACGGTCCACAACACCAGCCCTGCTCGGAATCGGCGTTGGCGAAACAACAGCTTCGGCTCGGCGGCGATGACGCTCATAGGAAGAGCGTACCTTGATCACTCTCGGGGACATAGCGCGCCAGGCCTCGCCACGCGAGCGAATCCATGAAGGCCCAGCTGCGACGATGAATCGTCGATGGTCCCTGAAACTGCAACGCCGCTTGGTGTCGATGGCAGGGGTAACCCTTGTTCTCGGCGAGCCAATAGCCGGGGAACTCCTCGGCGAGTTCTCGCATCATTCGATCCCGGGTGACCTTAGCGAGGATGCTCGCTGCAGCGATCGACAAGCTCACCTGCTCGCCACGAACGATCGTCTTTCCACGGCCACCGCCGACGAAGTCCCACTTGCCATCGACGAGCGCCACGCCGATCTCGGCGCCGCCGAGTTGCCCGCGCAACGAATCGAGGCAGCGCTGCGCTGCGAGGCGCTGCGCGTCAGACATTCCGAGGTCGTCACACTCGGCTGGGCTGGCATGTCCAACCGCCCACGCTTCACACCAGTTCGCGATTCGATCGAACATCGCTTCGCGCTCGGCCGCGCTCAGCATCTTCGAATCTCGAACCTTGTAGATCCGACGATCTTTAGGAACGACCGCCGCGCCGACCGTGAGCGGCCCTGCCCACGAACCCTTGCCAACCTCATCGAGCCCCGCCACGAACTGCACACCCGATTCCCAGTGGGCGCGTTCGTGCGAAAGCCCAGGCGACGAGCCCTTGAGCGACTTTCGCAGTTGTTTGACCGACGCTGTCATGGGGCCATCACCGCTACAGCAACGACTTCGGCGATCCGCCGGCGAGTGCGTCACGCTCGGCTATGAGCGCCCGTGGTTCCTCGAGTAGGGCCTCACCGCTGGTTGCCGACGTGGAAAACGCCGGGTCGATCGCTGAGCAGCGAATCGTGAATCGCGCCTCCGACAACCCCGCTGCCCCCTCGGCGAACTCCCACAAGATCGCAGCACGCTCGCCGTGCCATCGCAGCGCAACCGAGAGCGGCCCGACCGAGGTGACACCATTTGTGAAGGCAACCTTCTGCCCGAGCCATCGTGACGAAGCCCCCGGAAAGACATCGATGACCGTCGAGCCATCCTCACCGGGAGATTCCGAAATGCAGAGCGATGCCAGACCAACGAGCAAGCTCGCCCGTGCATGAGGGCTGTCTCCACAGCCCTCCTTTGGCCAACGCCACGTCGAGCCAGCGAGCGACCGAAGCGGCACGAGCGGCTCGAATGACGAGTCGGTGCACGCCGATGCAGCCATAGCGAACCCGATGAATTCGGCGTCAGGTTTGGCCTTCGCCGACAGTCGTTCGGCCACGAGCGCCTGCGCCTCGGTAGCTAGCCCATAGCCGTGCCTGCAAAGTTCGAGCCCGTCGGCGGAGTTCTTCAGCGACCCTTGAATTGCTCGCGCGTCGGCTGCCGCATCGGCCCCGTGCGCGGCTTCCACGGCCGTAATGAGCGGGGCGACAAGGTTGGGCGCCCGCACGTTTGTCAGGCAGTAGCCCGCTACGGCCGAAACCGCATCGGCGTGACGGGCCAACACCTCGTGGCCCTCTGGAGACCCCGAGATTGCTGCGCAGACTGCACCTACGGCTGCCCAGTCTTCGCGGTCGATCTGTCCTTCGAGTACCGCAGCGAGAATCGCGTCGGCGAGGTGAGCTGCGGCCCAGTCGAGCCCGACGCGTGCGAGTGCAACCACGCGGATCGAATCGTCGACCAAAGTCCACGAGGTGTCACCGAGCGGACGGCCAACCGATGAAGTCGAGCCGACCAGGCTTGTCGTCAACGCAGCGGGAAGGTGCTTGGGCCACCCGGGCAAGTCGAAATCGGTCGTTCCTCGAACGTGTGCCTTCCAACCGGCCTGCACGGTGTCGAGCGGCGCCGCCGCCACGGTCTGTTCCTCTCGACCATCGAACACCTCTATTTGGCGGGAGTTTCCGCGGGTGAGCGGCATGATCGCCGCAATCGATGCTCGACCGTTCGGATCGGAAAGCTCTGGCTCGCCAGTGATTTCTGACCGATCGAGCCCGAGCTGTTCGAGGAGACCTGCTGCATCGTCATCGTCGGGCGAGGTGATGACCGCACCGGGCACTCGGTGGAGCTCGACGAGCGGGAGTTTGTCGATGACGAGGAGCGAACCCGCCTCGCGAGCGGTTTCGATTCGACCGGGAGTAACCAATCCGCGAGGTCGCACCACCACGGCGACGACAAGCGAAACATTCGTCTCGTTCGCAAGCTCGATCACGACGCGGCCGCGCCGGCCGCCAGACTCATCGGCCCATGCGGTAGCCACGACGTCACCATCGTCGAGCCGCTGCCGAGTTTCGATGATCGGCAGACCTTCGAGGCGGGTCTGGCGCAGGCCGTCGCCGGAACCACCGCGAATCCAGCGCTCACCGTTTCCGAACCATACCTCGACCGAAACCGCCCGATCCCGAGGGTAGATCGCGCCTCGGTCATCGATGTCGGCCACCGCACCCGATTGGAGCGTGTAGATCGTGTTCCACGGCCTTGTTGGAGCCGTCGGCGTCGGTTCTGGGGCTGGATCGTTCGATGCGCTTTCGGAACGACCGAGCAGTTGACGAAGAGCCCTCATGAAACCGACCCTAGACTTCGATGATGCGCGTTCCTCAGTCGGCACCCGGTGACGTTCGTCGCGAGGTCGTGCTCATTGCGCTTCGGTCGCTTTCGGGAGGCAAAGGGCGCCTCGCAGATGCCCTCGGCCTCGAGGAGCGCAACCACCTGATCCGTTCAATGGCTCGCAACGTCATTACGGCCGCGCACGACCTCGACGTTCTCGTCGTCCACGACGACCCCGAGGTCGAAATATGGGCGAAGGGTCTCGGGGCAGAAACGCTCCGCCAAAGACAGCCCGGGCTTAACGTGGCGATCACCGAGGGCCGCGACCACCTGTATCGACAAGGCGTCGATCGGGTCATCGTGGCCCACGCCGACCTCCCGCAAGCCACCGACCTACGAATCATGTGTACCGGCCGCGACATCGTTATCGCCCCGGATCGCCACCTCGACGGCACCAACGTGCTCGCCGTCCCGACCGCTGCCGATTTCGAGTTTGCGTACGGTCCCGGATCGTTCGACCGACACGTCGCGATGGCGCGTCAACTCGGGATCGAACCGCATATCGTTTCAGATCCAGGCTTAGCGTGGGACGTCGACACACCATCTGACCTCGACTACCGAGCCACGACGGACACCCAACAGATCAGCACCGAGGAGACCCGTGAAGGTAACCACTGACCACCCAACCCCATCGAGTGCGCTCGCAATTGCGGCTCACCCCGATGACATCGAGTTCGAGTGCGGCGCAACGTTGGCGAAGTGGGCGGCTAAGGGTTGTGTTGTCCACCACCTGATCTGCACCGACGGGTCGAAGGGCACCTGGGATGAGCACGCCGACACCGTTGCGCTCATCGATATCCGTATCGAGGAGCAACGAGAGGCGGCGCGCCGTCTCGGTGCGACGGGTTCAGTGAACTTCCTCGGGGCCGTCGACGGCGAGCTCACATCCGACCTCGACATGAGGCGTGAGGTCGCACGGGTCATTCGCGAGACGACCCCGGACGTCGTGTTTGGGCATGACCCGTGGAAGCGTTGGCGCTTGCACCCGG
>CALHXU010000139.1 GCA_938040365.1 uncultured Acidimicrobiales bacterium | reverse complement strand
CGGTTCCATCTACCGTCACGCTCGATGCCGATCGGGATGATCTCGTATTGGTCGGCACGGACAGCGTCGAGCACGTGCTTAGCAGTCACACACGAAACGTCGTGTTCTGCGGATTGGCCGCCGAACAGTACGAGTAGCTGGGGTGTCGTCGAGGAGGATTCTGAGGAGATGGCCATGCATAGCTCACAGTAGTAGGCCGGGCGTCTAGCGTTGCGATCTGTGAGGTTCACTACAGCAGAAATTGCAAACATCACTCGGGGTTCACATTCGGGACCCGAGGCCACCGTCGATGGCGCAACCCAAGACAGTCGAGCACTCGACGCCGGGCAACTCTTCATCCCACTCGTAGCCGAGCGCGATGGCCACGACTTCATCGACACCGCGATCGAGAATGGCGCAGGCGCCTACCTCACACATCGAGACATCGGTGCAAGTGAGGCAGAGTCGAATAAGGCAGAGTCGCGAGCGAGCGAGACGGCAGCGATACGTGTCGCCGACACAACCCAGGCAATGCGCGATCTCGCCGGTGCAGCACGGGCGAGGATTTCTGGACCTGTCGTTGCGATCACCGGTTCGGTCGGCAAGACCTCGACAAAAGATCTTCTCGCGGGGACGGTCGCCCGAACGTTCGACAGCCACCACTCGGCAAAGTCGTTCAACAACGAGATTGGTGTCCCGCTGACGCTGCTCAACGCCCCCGATGAGACCGAGCTAGCAATCATCGAGATGGGTGCTCGAGGAATCGGCCACATTGCCGACCTGTGTGAGATCGTCGCTCCGACCGTCGGCATCATCACCACCGTTGCGGGTGCCCACACCGGAGAGTTCGGTTCTATCGAGAACATCGCGATAGCGAAGGGTGAACTCATCGAGGCACTGCCGACAGATGGCCTTGCGGTGCTGAACGGAGACAACCCGCTCGTCGCTGCGATGGAATCGCGTTCGGCAGCACCGGTGATGACCTTCGGACACGACGAAGGCAACTCGGTACGGATCGAGTCGGTGGAACTCGACGACGAACTTCGGCCGACCTTTACCCTTGCGACCGATTGGGGGCGTGTCGTTGCTCGTCCGCCGACCCGCGGCGCGCACATGGCGACCAATACCGCAGCGGCGGTCGGCACTGCGCTGTACCTAGGTGTTTCGATCGAGGCGATCGAGGCAGGTTTCGGTGATGTCGAGGTTTCTCCCTGGCGCATGGATGTGCAGCGGTCGAGCGGGGGAGCGCTCATCATCAACGACAGTTACAACGCCAATCCAACGTCCATGCGCGGGGCGATCGATTCGCTGAGCAGGCTCGGCCACAAACGCAAGGTTGCGGTCCTTGGATACATGGGCGAGCTTGGCGAAAGCGAAGCTGGCGACCACGAGGCAATCGCAGCCGAAGCAACGGCGATCGGCGCAGAGGTGATCACCGTCGGGACCGACCTGTACGGGATTGCGCCAAAGGACGACCCCGCCGCGGTAGTCGCCGCGATCGGTGAGCTCTCCAACGACGTTGCTGTGCTCGTGAAGGGCTCTCGATCCGGTGGCCTTGAGGTGCTCGCAGAGATGCTCCTCGCCCGGTAGCCACTCTCCAAACTCAACGGTGTTCGGGCCACGACGACTCGGGTCTCATCACGTTGTCGAACGTCGTTATCGAGTTCGCTGGTTCTCGGTGCATAGAGGACTTGAGCTGAAATCCACGGTATTGTGAGGGGCTGATGTCAACTCACTACGACACGCTCGGGGTCGCCCCGGGCTCGAGTGCCCAAGAGGTTCGCAAGGCGTACCTTCGGCGCGCCCGTGCGTTGCATCCGGACCGACAGCTTGGTCGTTCGCCGGCCGATGCGCGCCGGGCCGAGGAAGCAATGCAGCAGGTAAATGCTGCGTGGAGCGTCCTGTCGGATCGGAAAAAGCGCGCCGACTACGACGTGTCGTTGAGCCAGCGCGGTGGCACACGCCAATCGAATAAGGCCCGCTCGCCCCAAGATCGCCGTCCGCCGACTCCGCCGCGCCAGGCAACCTACTCGCCCCCTCCTCGCCAGCCGAGTGGTGCACAGTCGGGTGCAAAGCCAGCGGGGAGTCGCGGCGAGAAGCGTCCGTCGATCGATGACGAGCCAGGCGATGGGTCGGTCAGCGTTATTGCATCACTGCCTGTGCTCATCATCGTTGGCATTGCGCTTGGCATCCTGATCGTGACTGCATTCGGCAATCAGGAGGAGAGCGACCCGGGTCGCTCGATCGTTCCCGAGTTGGATTCGCAGATGCGCGACGAGGACTGCTTTGTGTTTGTTGGCGATTCGATACGCGCAGAGTCGTGCCTCAGTGGCCGGGCCGATGCTCGCGCTGTGGCCGTTGTGCCCGATCCGGGCAACTGTCCGGCCGATTCGCTGAACATCACTCAGGGCGACAACGTCATTTGTTACGTCGAACTCGTTGCGGGTAGCAGCGTTACCGTTGCGCCCGAGTAGCAACCCGCACAGGCACTGACGGAGTCAGTTGAAGTCCGCAACTGACGGAGTCAGTTGAAGTCAAGGTGGAGGTGTTCGTCTTCTCGGAGCGATTTTGCGGTCCGAAGGGTCGACCCATCGTCGCCACATACCCAGCACGCGGGGTCATCGCTCGATGTCCATGCGACTTCGCACGGCTCGCAGCGGTAGCGCACCCGCGTCGTGATGTAGGTGCTCGCTGATTGTGCTGCCATGGTTTGGTAATCGGCGCGGAGAGGCGGTTGCTGAGGCGGCAGGGCAGGCTTTGCACGAACCCGTGATGAACGCCTCTGATGCAATGGGCCATTCGTGCAACGCGTTGTGCGCAATTGCCTATGAAGTGGTTCACGCAGCGTGGTATTTCTTGAGTTGTGGAGGTTACGAAACACCAATCCGGTGTGTCGTCACTACTGAAAATGCAGATGCTGGTTGGTTCGGTATTTGGTTTTCTTCTAGTGGTGGCGATCGGCGTAGCCTCCGCCGACGATAATAATTCGTCGCAACCGGCACTGCCGGAGATTGAGTTGGCACCTGCGGTGGTCGTGGCCGCAGGTGTCGACTCGATCAATACAAACGCTGTTGCTCGTCTCACCGCAACCTCGCTTCTGCAAACCGAGAGCGGTACTGCAGTTCAGCTCGAGGGTGAACGGATCGCAACCGTGACCCACGCACTCATCGATGCGAACGAGATCGCACTCGAGTGGGGTCCAAATATTCACGTCGTCGATCCAGCGACTGTAGCGACGTCGCAGTTGCACGATCTCTCGGTCATCTCTGGTGCGTTTTCTTCGACGCCGCTCGCCGTTGCGTCCGCCGCAGCATCGATCGGCGACCAGGTGGCGCTCGGGGGGATCCCCGAGGACGGTCGAACATCGGTTGTCACCGGCGAGATCATCGATCGGACAGACGGGGCGAATTTCGGTATTGGTCGACCCGATGTCTATGTGCTCTCGGCGCCGGTCGAGCCGGGTTGGTCAGGCGGGCCGGTGGTGAACGGCGACGGCGAGGTTATTGCGATCATCGTGGCGTCTGAACAGTCGACCGGAGTGACCCTTGCCGTCCCGATCGAATATCTTCCTGCGCCGTAGTCGTAAAGAGAACCCGTCGTATCGGAATCCTGCTCGTTAGGATCGAGCCATGTCATTCGCGTTGGTTCTCGCTGGTGGTGAACCGCCGAGTCGTCAACTCCTGAGCGGTTCTGAAGATGCTGCGGTCGTAATTGCTGCAGACTGTGGGGTCAAGATCGCTCGAACCCATGGCTTGTCGATCGACATGGTGGTCGGTGACCTCGATTCGGTGTCGACTGGCGATGTTGCGTGGGCTGAGGCCGAGGGCGCCGAAGTGGTCAAGGTCTCGCGCGACAAAGATTTCACCGATCTTGAGCTCGCGCTCGAAAAGGCCGCCGAAACGAACGTTGATCGGATCGTCGTTATGGGCATCGAAGGCGGCCGTATCGATCACCAGCTCGGAAATTGGGCGGTCGTGTGTTCTCCCCGACCTCAGCTGGTCGAGATCTTCACGAGCGGCGGCACGGTCAGTGTCCTCCACGGCGAGTTCGTGAACTCGATGGAGTTGGAAGGTGAGCCAGGCGGAGTCGTATCGATTCTGGCAAAGAACGGCGACGCTACCGGTGTGACTACCACTGGTTTGGCGTGGCCGCTCGACGACGCGACATTGCTTCCAACGTCGAGTCTTGGAGTGAGCAACACCTTTACCGGGCATGCTGCGACGGTGACCGTTGAGGTTGGGACAGTGCTCGTTGCGCGCCCGGCCACTACGGACCCTAATTAGGCGACGATGTTTGTCGCGGATGTTGTCCGCTGAATTAGGCGCCCATGATGTTGTAGCCGCCGTCGACGTGGATCATCGATCCGGTCGTTGCGGGGAACCAGTCGCTGAGTAACGCGACGGTCGATTTTGCGACGCTCGATGAGTCGCGCACATCCCAACCGAGTGGGGCGCGCTCGTCCCACACGTCTTCAAACTTCGCGAATGCCGGGATCGACTTTGCTGCAACGGTTCGGATTGGTCCCGCTGCAACGAGGTTGAAGCGGATGTTGGCCGGGCCGTGTGTCTTTGCGAGGTAGCGGTTCGTTGATTCGAGTGCGGCTTTGGCAACGCCCATCCAGTTGTATGCCGGCCACGAAACGGTTGCGTCGAAGTCGAGACCAACGACCGCGCCGCCATTGGGCATGAGTGGGGTGACGACCTCGGCGAGTGTCTTGTAGCTGTAGGCCGAGATCTCGAGTGCCACCTTCACGTCGTCCCATGTTGCGGCCATGAAGTCGTCGCCGAGGCAGGCCTCGGGTGCGAAGCCGATTGCATGGAGTGCGCCGTCGACGTGACCCCAGGTCGAGGACAGGTGGTCGCGCAATGCAGGGACATGATCGGGGTTGGTGACATCGAACTCGAGAACGTCGGGTTCGGTGTCGAACTTGCGGGCGGTTCGGCTGGTGAGGCTGAGGCCTCGCCCGGCTCCGGTCAAGATGATGTTTGCGCCTTCTCGTTGCGCGAGCTGAGCAATGCCAAACGCAAGTGAGGAGTCGGTGAGCACACCGGTGATGAGTACGTTCTTACCGTCGAGGATTCCCATTCCGGTGAGGTTAGTCCCGCTTCGCTGCCGGGACCCCAACGGTCACGTCCATTCCCGCCGAGGGCCATTAGCGTGAAACCTATGGGTGATCTCCGACTCTTTGACACCGCGACAGGACAGACGTCTGCGTTTGCTCCGGGCCCGGTGGCGAACATTTACGTCTGCGGAATTACGCCCTATGACGCAACCCACCTCGGACACGCCGCAACCTATGTGACCTACGACGTTCTGCAGCGCCGGTTGATCGATCGAGGGGTCGAGGTGCGGATGGTGCGCAACATCACCGATATCGACAACGACCTGTTCGAGCGAGCTCGTAGAGATGGCGTGAACTACCTCGATTTGGCCTTTGGACAAAAGCGAGTATTCGACGACGATCTCAACGCGTTGGGAGTGCTCGAGCCGTGGAGCGAGCCGCGCGCCACTTCTGCAATTCCCGACATTCGCGGCGCAATTTCGCTCTTTCTTTCCAGCGGTCATGCCTACGCGGTCGACGGGTGGGTCTACTACCGACATTCGGCCGTTCCGTCCTTCGGGTCGATCAGCAGCTACAGCCGGGTCGATATGCGAGCCATTGGCGAGCGGCGGGGCGAAGACCCGAATGGGCCGGGAAAGGAACATCCGCTCGACACGGTGTTGTGGCAACCGTCGGCCGACGACGAACCGTCGTGGGAGTCGCCGTGGGGGAGTGGGCGGCCGGGTTGGCATGTTGAGTGCACGGTGCTGTCGGTCCGCGAACTTGGCACGATCGACTTGCACGGTGGCGGCTGTGACCTCGTGTACCCGCATCACGAGTTCTGCGCGTCTCAGCTCGAATCGTTGGGGGTTGCGCCGATTCGACACTGGATGCATCAGTCGTGTGTGCACCTGCGTGGAGAGCCCATGAGTAAATCGACGGGGAACCTGATCTTTGTTCGTGACCTCACCTCGGCCCACGATCCAATGGTCGTGCGCCTCGCAGTGATGTCACAGCACTACCGTTCGGTCGAGTGGACCTGGACGAACGATTTGCTCGATGCGGCCGTCGAACGGTTGGCGCTTTGGCGTAGCGTTCGCGACGCGGACGGTGCAACCGATGCCGACGGGCCACTCGCTGCGGTTCGAGAATGTCTCGACGACGATTTGAATGTACCCGAGGCGATCGAAGCGATCGACGCTGCGGCTCGACGAGGCGAGTGCGTGCGCGAAGCGGCCGAGCTGCTCGGCCTTACCCTCGCGTAGACCGAGTCACAAGCGCCCCATCTCGGGCGCTCTACTCTCGAGCGTCGACCGTCTTTTGTGCTGAACCGTCTATAGAACGGGGTTGATTCGTTCGCAGGATGCGGTTGAGTCGCCCTGGTTTGTTGGCGAGACCGATCCAACGTTGAGGATGACCAGTTCAGGCCAGCACGAGTCCGAGCCGCCGCCGCCGTTGGTGATGTCGGCTCCGGTGCCGCCACTGATGAGGTCGTTGCCGTTGCTGCCAAAGAGTCGATCGTTGCCCCAGAAGCCGTCGAGGACATCGAGTCCGTTGTTGCCGTGAATGATGTCAGCTCCACCTTCGCCACCGAGGTAGTCATCACCAGCACCGCCGAAGAGTCGGTCGTTGCCGCCGGGGTGTTCGACCAGGTTTACTTCGTCGAATTGTGCTCCGGTGTCGCCGAGGATGAAATCGTTGCCGCCAGCACCGCTGATGATGTCGTTGCCCAATCCGCCGATGAGCGTGTCGTTCCCTGACCCGCCGACGAGTGAGTCGTTACCGCTTCCGGCAACGAGTCGGTCGTCGCCGTCGTCGCCCGACATGGTGTCGCGGCCAAAGCCACCGATGATGGTGTCGTTGCCAGCGCCGCCGCGGATGGTGTCGTCACCGTTTTGGCCCCAGATGGTGTCGCTGCCGCCGCCACCGGAGATGTTGTCGTTGCTCTGTGCTCCGATGAGGCTGTCGTTGCCGAACCCGCCGTCGATGGTGTCGATTCCGAAACCGCCGTTGATTCGGTCGTTGCCGGTAAAGCCGCGCAGCACGTCGTTGCCGTTGCCGCCATTGATCGTGTCGTCGCCGACTTGGCCGTTCACGCGGTCGTTGCCGGCGCCGCCGTTGATGGTGTCGTTATCGCCGCCGCCCCAGAGGACGTCGTTGCCGGCACCGCCGTTGATGTTGTCGTTGCCAAAGCCTCCGTCGACGAAATCGGGGCCGAGCCCTGACAAGATGACGTCGTTCCCGCCGCCAGAGCAGATGCGATCCGCTCCGCCCAAGCCTTCGATTCGGTTTGCTCCTGGCCCAGCGATGATGACGTCAGCGCCTGAGGTGCCGCGAATGACCGCATCGTTTGAGGAAATCGTGGCGGTACGCCCAAAGCAGGTCTCTTGGGCAGCTGCTGGTGCGATCGCTAAGACAGAGATGGCAAGGGCCGCCGCGGTTGCGACGGGAATCCAGCGGGTCTTGATTTTCATTGAGGGGTCCTTAAAGAGCAGGCTCGGCGTTGTTGGGAGGTTAGCGCCCGGCGGGTCGTGACAAAAAATTAGCAGTGGGTAGCGGCCCCCGATGTTTCCCCGATGTTTGTTTGCACCAGTCCGCCGAAAGAACAAACCGCTCGGCTGAAGGCGGTAGCATTCAGGCCATATGAGCGCGATAACCGTGACCCTGCCCGATGGTTCGAATCGAGAGTTGACCGAGGGCGCTACTGCTGGCGATCTCGCAGCAGAGATTGGTCCTGGCTTGGCGAAGGCGGCGTTGATCGCGGTCGTGGACGGCGTCGAGGTCGACCTCGATGTTGCGTTGCCGAATGGTGCCGAGGTCGCGCTCGTCACGAGTAACGACGAGGCCGGTGTGCACACGATTCGCCACTCGACGGCCCACCTCATGGCACAGGCCATTCTCGACCTGCACCCGGGTGCGCGCTTTGCGATCGGGCCACCGATCGAGCACGGCTTCTATTACGACTTCGATCTGCCCGACGGCAAGACACTTTCGAACGACGACCTCGAGGCGATCGAGAATCGCATGCGCGAGCTTGTCGATGCCGACCAGCCGTTCGACCGCCACGAGTTGTCGATCGATGAAGCGATCGAGCTGTTCAAAGACGAGCCGTACAAGCTTGAGATCATCGAGAACGTGCGCGCTGGCGCAGCTGCGGCCGAAGACGCCGGCGAGCTGAGCGGCGACACGGTCAGCTACTACAAGAACTCTGAGAACTTTCTCGACATGTGCACTGGCCCGCACGTCCCGAGCACCGGAAAGCTTGAGCACTTCAAGTTGATGAAGGTCGCAGGTGCCTATTGGCGCGGCGACGAGAAGCGTCCGATGTTGCAGCGTATCTACGGCACGGCGTGGGGCAACAAGAAAGACCTGAAGGCACATCTCCATCGCCTTGAGGAAGCCGAAAAGCGCGACCACCGACGCCTCGCCCAAGAGATGGATTTGTTGAGCTGGCCGACCGAGCTTGGGCCAGGATTGGCGGTTTGGCACCCGAAGGGGTCGATCATCCGCACGATCATGGAGACCTACAGCCGCGAGCGTCACGAAGCGGCCAGCTATGACTTTGCGTTTAGCCCCCACATTGCAAAGTCTGTTCTGTGGGAGACCTCAGGACACTTGGACTTCTACGCCGACGGCATGTACCCGCCGATGGAAATGGACGGCGCGACCTACTACCCGAAGCCGATGAACTGCCCGTTCCACGTGCTCGTGTACAAGAGCGATCAGCGTTCGTACCGCGACCTGCCGATGAAGATCTTCGAGTTGGGCACCGTCTACCGGTACGAGCTTTCCGGCGCAATCCACGGGCTGATGCGGAGTCGTGGGTTTACCCAGGACGACAGCCACGTGTTCATCACGCGCGAACAGATCGCCGAGCAGCTGGCCGATCTGTTGGACTTCATGCTGGGGATCTTGCGTGATTTTGGCTTCACCGACTTCGAAGCCAAGTTGTCAACACGCCCCGCCGAGAAGTCGGTGGGCGATGACGAGATCTGGGAGTCCGCAACCGCTGGCCTTCAGGCTGCCCTAGAAGCACATGGCCTGGACTATTCGGTCGACGAAGGCGGCGGCGCCTTCTATGGCCCAAAGATCGATGTCGACGTGCGCGATGCCATTGGTCGTGCCTGGCAGTTGTCGACCATTCAGCTCGACTTCAACCTTCCCGACCGCTTCGACCTCGAATATGTCGCGGCCGACGGCGAGCGCAAGCCGCCGGTGATGATCCACCGCGCGTTGATGGGTTCGATCGAGCGCTTCTTTGGGGTGCTGATCGAGCACTACGCCGGAAACTTCCCAGCATGGCTTGCGCCTGTGCAGGTCAAGATTCTGCCCGTCGCCGAGGCACACGACGACTATGCCTACGAGGTTCGAGATCTGTTGCGGGCGAAGGGGTTCCGGGCCGAGATCGACCCGGCTACCGATCCGCTCGGCAAGCGGGTGCGCAACGGCAAGGTCGAGAAAGTGCCTTATGTGCTCGTCGTTGGTGATGACGACGTTGCGAACCGGACCGCCGGTGTCAACAAGCGAGGCGTCAAAGACGTCGACCGCGATGTGTCGCTCGACGCGTTCGTCGAGCGTTTGACCAACGACGTCGAGACCAAAGAGCTCGAAAGCAACGCGGTCGAGAGCAGCGGGGTCGAGAGCAGCGGGGTCGAGGCCAGCGCGTGAGCGACGACGCATCGCCGCTCGACAATACGCTGTCGGGTCGAGACCAGATGTCTCGGCTGTGGGCTGGTTGGCGAATCCCGTACATCCTCAAAGGTGATGACGAACGCACGCAAGAAACCCCGGAGGGGATGACGCTGTTCGAGGGGATTGGCAAGAGCGGACTCGACGATTCAGTGACCTACATTCTGTGGCGGGGCACGCATTGTTATGCGCTGCTCAACGCGTATCCGTATTCGTCGGGGCACCTGCTCGTCGTGCCGAACGAGGCTGCGGTCAATCTCGAGGATCTGTCCGCCGAGGCCTTTGCCGAGCTCTGGGAGATCGTGCAGATGGGTGTGGTTGCGGTCAAGGCCGAGTACCAGCCAGATGGGGTCAATGTCGGCATGAACTTAGGTAGAGCCTCGGGTGCTGGTGTGCCCGATCATCTCCACGTGCATGTCGTGCCGCGTTGGGCGGGCGATACGAACTTTTTGACCAGCATCGCCGAGGCTCGGGTACTTCCCGAAAGCTTGTCCGATACGTGGACTCGGTTGAAGGCGGCCTGGCCGGAGAGGTGACACGAGCCTCAAGCTCGCGTGACACGAGCCTCAAGCTCGCGTGACACAGCCTCAAGCTTGCGTGACACAGCCTCAAGCTCGCGTGACACAGCCTCAAGCTCGCGTGACACAAGGCTCAGCCTTGCGAGGTGCAGTATCTCCGGTCCGACCGGTGCAGTAGGCCCAGTGCGTAATATCCTGAGGCGGTGAGTGACGATCAGGCCGTTTCAGATGATGAGCTTTCCGGTAGCGAAGCCGAGGAGTACTTCGACGAGCTTCCCGACGACCTGAACGCGGCCGACTTTGTCGGACCGTACTTGTTTCCGAACAACAGCAAGCGTCGTATTCCGGGGATTTTGTACCTGGTTATCGGTGGTGGCCTACTCGCGTATTGGTTCGCTGCTGGTGATGATTCTGCGTTGGTCAACGGCGGAGTGGCGTTGGGTGCAGTCGGGCTCATCCTCGTCGGGCTGTACCACCTTCAGGCCGGCTGGGACTTAGCCGTCGACGAACAGGACGCATTGGTCGAGGCGACGAAGGAAGTTGGCTTTCCGGTAGGCCATGCCTCGGCACAGATGGCGTGGAGGGGGCTTCGGAGCCGCCCGACATGGCGCATCTTGCTCTACTCGAACGAATCGCCGCCGAGCCAACGCGGGCTCGCCTTGGTCGATGGGGTCGATGGCGAGGTCATCTTGACCTTGGTCGAAGACAATCCTGAGGATTGGGCCGGGCTAGAGCCAGCGACCGACGCGACGCCAACGACCTAGACGCAAGCGACCTGGAAATTCTCGGCTGGAACGTTGTTCGGCCTGCGGGGACCTGGTTCGGCTAGACCAGTTCGCGCACGAGTAACTCGACGGCGCGTAGCCGTTCGGCGGCAACTCGGCTCGCACCTTGTGAGATTTCCATCACGGTAAGGCTGCGACCGCCGCTGCTCGCTGCTTTCTTCCAATCGTTGGTCTTCACACGTCCGATTTCGGCGGCGAGCTCGTTGGTGACCATCCCGAAGTTGTTCAAGAACTCGCGCACCGAAGCTGGCCATGGCCCGGTGCCGAGGTTCTGGGCGGCTGCTTTCACTGCGTCGTCGAGCGGCTCTGGTGCGGGGTAGCAGGTGGTTCGAATCGCGTTACTCAACAGCGTGAGCTGGGTGAGCGTTGCACCACAGTGCTCGGCGATGGTGATCCCGGCGTTACCGACAACGGTGAAGTAGTCCTCGATGTTCTCGTCGGGTCCAACGTGGAACGCATCCTTCCATCGGCGAGGCATCGATGCGATCGAGGGGAGGATGTGGTTAGGTCGTAAGACGTCGTACCGATCGGCCACTACGAGAGCTCCCTCAGGACGAGCCCAACCGTTGTCTCCGCCATCAGAGCAGTGCGTTGAGGGTTCGGGTCGCTCGAGCGAGCCGTTCCGCGTTCACCCGGCTGACGCCACGGGCGAGGTCCGAGATCGAGATAACGCGAGAGCCCCAGTGAGCTTCTTTGCTCCAGTCGGCCATTCGAAGATCGGTGAGCCGCTTGTAGACCTCGTCGTTGAGCGCTGTCAGTTCGGCGAGTCCGGCCTTCGCGCTTTCGGGGCGTGGGCCATCGAGCTGGTCGGCCATTGCTTCGAGCACGAGTTCGGGGAGCGGTTCGGGTTCGATGTATGAGGTCGAACGAATGGCCTCGTTGAGGATCTGCACTTGGCGAATGGCGGCGCCGAGTTCGTCGGCGATGATCATCTGGTCTGCGCCCGGAACGTCGAAGAAGTCGTCGATCGACTGCGGTTTGGACACGTGGAGGTCTTCGTTCCACCGTCGCGACATCGACCCGACCGATGCCATGAGCGTGTTGTGGTTGAGCTTGTCGTAGCGATCGGCCATGGCGAGATCATACAAAGGGGAAGAAAGGCCAGCGCGCGTCGAGCCAGAAAAGGCGCTCGCACGATAACCTTTCAGCCATAACGGAGTCAGGAGACTCAATTGTTTGACGGAGACTTTCGAACCCAGGTCGATCGAGGCGTGCAGCCCATTGGCCTTGCGCTCGTCAATATGGGCATCACCGCCGATGTGATGACACTCGTCGGGATTTCAATGTCGGCGGTCGCCGCTGTCGTCATTGGTTCAGGACACCTCGGTTGGGGGCTGCTTCTGATGGTCTTGACCGGCCTCCCCGATCTGCTCGACGGAGCGATTGCAAAAGCTGCAGGAACGACGTCGACCCGAGGCGCATACTTTGACTCGGTCTCGGACCGCCTCGCCGACATCATGTTGTTCAGCGGTGTTGCGTGGTTCCTCTCGGTCAATGTCGAGGGCCAGATCCACATGCTTCCCGTTGCGGTGATGGGCTTGGCGATCATGATTTCCTACCAGCGAGCAAAGGCCGAATCGCTCGGATTCGACGCCAAGGGCGGCCTCATGGAGCGCGCCGAACGCTTCATAGCATTGGGAGTCGGGCTCTTTCTCGGTTCGTTTAGCGTGAACCTGCTCCTCGGTGTGCTGTGGATCATGTTCGTCCTGACGGCAATCACCGCCGTTCAGCGTTTCTTCAAGGTCTGGAAGCAGGCGAGCGTAGGCCGCCCGGTACCAGCTCCTGGACCTGCATCTCGTCGTCGTGCACGAGAGGCGCGACGGTCTGCCCGTGGAGTCGAGACGAGCCGTAGGCGCAAGTCCGGTCGCAGCTAGGGCCGGCCTGGCTTTCGATGGCGGTCTCACTCGATGCCACTACGGCGCACAAGCTCGCAGCGTTCGGCGCGCAACGACTTCCTCGAACACTGACATCGACTGCCGTAAAGGTTGGTGCCTCGGCTGGGTCGATGCTGGCCGGCGATCGCCGGACCATCGTCGAACGCAACCTCGAACGGGTGACCGGAACAACGCTGAGCGCAGCAGACAAACGCTCCGGTGTCGCAGAAACGTTCGCACAGTACGGCCGGTACTACCTCGATTCCTTTCGGCTGCCGGCCTTGAGCGGCGCGGTGATCGATGACGGTTTTCGCTACACGGGATATGAGAACATTCTTGGCGCCTTCGAGGAGGGCAAGAGCCCGATCCTTGCTCTGCCGCACCTCGGTGGATGGGAGTGGGCGGCGTTTTGGCTGACGAAGGTGGAAGGCCACAAGGTCACCGCCGTCGTCGAAGAACTGCAACCACCCGAGCTCTTCGAGTGGTTTAAGTCGTTTCGTGAATCGCTCGGAATGAACGTCGTGGCGCTCGGGCCCGAGGCTGGTCCAGCGCTTATGGAGGGCCTATCTGCGGGGCACATCATCTGTTTGCTCGCCGACCGCGTCGTCGGTGACGCTTCGAGCGTGACCGTCGAGTTTTTCGGTGAGAAGACAAAGCTTCCCGCGGGGCCTGCGACTCTTGCGCTGCGGACCGGTTCACCGCTTCTCCCGACCGCTGTCTACTTCGACGGCGATGACCACTTCGCCGAGTGCCGCCCCGCAATTCCCGCCGAACGCGAAGGCACCTTTCGCAGCGATGTCACCCGGGTTACCCAGCTGCTCGCAATCGAGTTCGAGCGCTTCATCCGGGCGGCACCCGAACAATGGCACGTTCTCCAACCCGGTTGGCCGAGCGATTACCGCGCCCTCGGGCGGGCAATCCCCAAACACCTCCAGGGCCTCTGATGCGGATCGGGATGATCAGCCCCTACAGCTTGACGGTGCCTGGTGGGGTTCAGGGACAGATCCTCGGTCTCGCTCGTGCGCTTCGTGAACGGGGCGAATCGGTGCGGGTGCTCGGCCCCTGCGACGGGCCGCCTCCCGAAACTTTTGTCACCCCGCTCGGCAACTGCGTCCCGACAGGAGCGAACGGCTCGGTCGTTCCGCTCGCTCCCGACCCTTCGGCTCAGCTGCGAACAATTCGGGCATTGCGCGACGAAGAGTTCGACGTCTTGCATCTCCATGAACCAATGGCACCCGGGCCAACGATGACCGCGGTCCTGCTCGGTTCTGCGCCGCTCGTCGGCACCTTCCATCGCGCCGGTGCGAGCTTTGCCTATGAGGTCTTCAAGCCGTTCACGTGGCGAGCTGCCCGCAGGCTCGACATCAGGTTTGCAGTTTCCGACGCGGCCGAAGCACTCGCCCGAGATGCGGTCGGCGGCGAATACGAGCGGGCGTTCAACGCGGTCGAGGTCGAGCGCTTTCGTCCGACGTTTCCAAAGAAGACCGACGGTCCGACCATCCTTTTTCTCGCCCGGCACGAAGAACGTAAGGGCTTGGCTGTTCTGCTCGAAGCATTCGGCTCGCTCGACCCATCGTGTCGCTTGTGGGTTGCGGGCACCGGGCCAGAAACCGAAGCGCTTCGAAGCAAATACCTCGGCGACCCGAGAATCTCTTGGCTCGGGCAGATCGACGAGCAAGAAAAGATCGAACGAATGGCCGGAGCCGACGTCTTTTGCGCCCCCTCGTTGCACGGCGAATCGTTCGGCATCGTTCTACTCGAGGCAATGGCTGCAGGCACCGCGGTCGTTGCGTCCGACATCGAGGGTTATGCGAAGGTCACTCGGGACGGGCGAGACGGTGCGCTGTTCGAACCAGGAGATGCCACCGGCCTCGCACAGGTGCTGTCGACATTGCTCTCCGACCCGGCCGAACGCGAGAAGCTCATCGAACAAGGCACCGAGCGCGTCGCCCAGTTCTCGATGCGCCGCCTCGCCGACCTCTACCTCGATGCCTACGAACGCGTGGTCGACCTGCGTCCTTAGCGACGCCTTCGCCAAGCTAGTGATGTGAACATTGAGACACATCATGAATGGTGAAAGTATTCGAGAACCTCAACGGAAGAGCGGTACGTGCGGCGTTTTCGAACCTCATCAGTTATTGGTCCTCTATTGGCATTGGGTTTGCTGGCCGCCCTCACGGCGACAGCAGCATCGGCGCAGGAGCTTGAGGGGGGGATAGCAGCCGCCTAGTGCAAGTGGCGCCGTTAGAAGAAGGAGCTCCAACCGAAGCTGAAGAACTTGCTTACTGGCAGATATCACGTGAAAGCTGGGGATTGCGGTCAGATGAGGCCTACGTACGGCGCCTTGCTGGGCAAAAATCCGGGCAAGAGACAATACCCATCTACTCGTTCCCACTGACAAACAGGGAACGACAGCTAATGGAGAAGCGCGACGAAGGCCGTGACGAAGCGGTTGAAGTGATCGAAGCCTTTGAGGACCATGACCTGTTCGGAGGACTCGCGCTTGGTGAACATCTTGGCGACCCGGTCGCCGTCAACATCGTCGGCAGGGGGCGAGAAGCGGCTCAGTTGCGACGACAGATCCGCTCAATGTTCAGCAACAACGATCAGCTTCGCTTTAACCGCGTAGAGCATTCTTTGACGGAGTTGCGGACCGAAGCAGATCTCATTTTTGAACAAATAGCCTCTTCGGAACTGTCGTCCTTTAGTGTCGCAGTCGACGAGCGCAAGAGTTTGGTAGCGGTTGAGGTTTCTAATCTCGATATGGTTTCAACACTGGGCGTCACGCAATCTAATCATCGCATCGACGTCGAGTACGAGTTAGTGCCGGCACTTGTGACTGAGAATGCGTGCACCTCACGATTTCAATGCGGATCAGGTGTGGACGTTCTCAGGGGCGGACTATTGGTCGACGAAACACCGACGAACGGAGTTTTCGGAGGATGCTCGACTGGCTTTGTGTTTGAGTTGAGGGACGGAAGCAAATTCGTAAGTACGGCCGGGCACTGTGCACTCTTCGATCGCGGAAACGGCAATATTGGCTATTCGTCACAGCGGGTGAGCATCGGCGGCGAAATGAGAGGTTCGGCGGGCTTTCATCACTACGAGAGCCGATCGAATTTGTTTACGAGAAGATCTAACGCAGATGCCGTTCTTATCGAAATTGGGGACGAAGACGCAAGCAACTTCGTGTTTCGAACGAACCGGACTACTCAAGCGATGCAACACCCGATCAAGCAACGCCACATTATTGATAACCATGTTGTTGGTGATCGCGTATGCACTGCGGCCGTAACGGTTTGGTTCCGTTGTGGACAAGTAACAAACACGTCGGTTACGTCGATGGCCATCAACAACACGGTGAATAGAACCATCGTACTCTTGGATCAACTCCAATGGCAGTTCAGCGACAACAGACGGTTAAGTGATCTCGGCGGATCAAGTGGAGGACCACTGTTCGACGGTGCTGTCGCTATTGGTACCCATGCACGCTCAGTGATCAATACTCCTCTCACTGGACCCTCGACCTACACCATGCTGGGTTCAAAGATTGGCAACATTCAGCAAGGATTTCGTACCGCTGGCTACGAAAATGCCCAAGTTCGTGTGAACTGAAACATTTGTCGATTGAGGGTTTTCTAACGCCGACTAAGCGATTTGGACAGTTAGGCGACCTATAAAGATATGGACGGCGAACAAGTAGTCATTTTCGAGGAGTGGTATCGAAGCAATTACGGAACCGTCTTGGCTGCTCTTGTCGTGTTTTGTGGTGGTGACGGTGTTCGAGCCGAGGATTCTACCAACGATGCATTCGTCGAAGCCTTCGAAGAATGGCCGCGCGTATCTCAGATGGAGTCGTCTGTGGGCTGGGTTGTTCGGGTTGCGATTAATTCGGCGAAACGACATTCCCGCAGACGAAAGCGGCGGATTGAGCTGCTCAACTCGCAGCGAATAAAGGAGGCGACTACCGACCACCAGACCGACGTGGATGTGCTGGCGGCGATTGCAGCACTTCCCGTGCGTCAGCGTACTGCGATTGTGTTGCGCTATGTGGAGGACCTTTCACAAGTAGAGGTTGCAAAGCACATGGATATCGCTGTGGGAACGGCCAGCGCGACACTCGTGCAGGCCCGTGACAACGTCAGATCCACCCTCGATGAAAGCGAGTCCCAATGACCTTGAATCAAATGGAGGCAACGGAGATCTTTGATGCGGTCCGAGATGGCGCCGTTGCGCCTGACATCTCAGGAGTGGTGAGGGAGTCACGACGGAGACAGAGTCGTCGCCGCCTGAAGAAGGGGGTAGCCATCGTCGGGCTCGTCGCCTTGAGTCTTTCCGGTGCAGCCTCTTTCCTTACCAATGGCTCCGAATCGCAACTGGCAACCGAAGAATCGCCGCCGGCCACTGAGAATGCGGCTGATTCGGCGCAAGCGGCCGGCGACGACGAAACCGAGGACCTGGCTGATGTGATGGAGGAAGCTGAAAGCGCCGTTGAATTTGGAGAATTCTTTGCTCAAACCGAGTGGCAGATCGTAGGACGCGAGGGTTTTGAGACAATTCCTGTGGGTGGGCGTGTGTTGTTCCGTTCTATTGAATCGAATCCGGTTGCGGTGTTTGTTAGCGACGCTTGCCAATCCACCGGCACGGTCGCTATCGAGTGGAACGATGGTGGCTTCGAAGTGGTGACGCTCTCGGCAGATCAATTGTCTGGCGTCTTGGCGTCAGAGGGAGAGGGCTGCAATCAGCCTGACGATCTGCTGGTGCTCAGCCAGGTCAGCAACTCCGATCGAGCCCTAAATCAGTTCGATATCGAGATAGTCGACACGGAGAACGTGAACCTCCGGAGGGGTGACAAGGCACTAACGCTCGTGCCAGAGTCTGCTGCCCAGTGAGCCAGATCGCTTAGAACTTATGCTTGCCGGCTAGCTTCCGGGACCACCGTAGAGTTGCCGCGGGTTAACCCAAATTGCGGGGTGAACACCAATTTGGTCGATGGCGCCTAGCATGATCTGTCGGTTCTCCGATTTCGAATCGTCCTGCCGATGGAACGTGGTCAGCCACCATTTTCCAGCTGCCGGCGGGTACATACCGACTACGCAAACACCGACAAGAAGGAATACGTGGACGCTCGAGTTCTCTATATCTATGCAATCCCTGCTGCGGCGGTCTTCGCGGTAGTTGCCGTGGGTGGTTTCCTCATTTGGTGGCCGCTCGCCTTGCTCGCAGTTCCCCTCAGCGCGCTCACCGTGTGGGCGATGTGGAAGCGAGCTGGCGAAACACTGCTCAGCAAACTCGGCGCTCGCGGCTTGGGCCAGAACGAAGGCCAACGCGTCGAGAACATGGTCGAGAACCTCTGTCTCGCAACGGGCATCGATCGTCCGAAGGTCATGGCAATCGATACCGAAGCATGCAACCTCGTGGCCATCGGGGGAACCGAGCCAACCCTCGTTACGACGACTGGCCTTCTCGAAACGCTCGACCTAATGGAGATGGAAGGTGTCGTTGCACACGCCCTCTCGAAGCTCTCGACCAGCGGCGGCAAGTACGGAGCGTTCGCGGCAGCTGCAAAGCCTTTCATCACCAATGCGCAGCTGAACAAGGTTCGCGAATGGGGGAGCGGCGCGGCTGGCGTTGCCTCGTTCGACATCTCCGGCGTTGGCCTCACTCGCTACCCACCAGGTCTTCGGTCGGCACTTGAGCGGGTCGCTGGAAAGTCAACCGATGTTCCCGGCGGCGAGGCACTCGGCGACGCGTGGTTTATCCCGCCATCGACCGATCGCGCGCAGCTCGGCAAGCGCATCGAAATGCTTTGGGAGCTCTCATGAAGAACCTTTTGCGCGTCCTGATCCTTCTCGCGTCGCTCGCGTTGGTGGCCGCGGCGTGTGGTGGCGGCGACGAAGCCGACACTGCGACCGATGCTGATACCGAGGACGTCGTCGCCGAAGAGGAGCCGGTTGAAGAAGAGGCCATGGAGGACGAAGAGGAGGCAATGGAGGACGAGCAAGAGGCGCCCACTGCTCCTGAGACCACGACGACGACCGAAGCTCCCGAGCCGACCGGCCCCGTATTTCCACTCACGGGCGAAGTACTCGGCGATGGCGACGAGGCAAGCCACGCTGCGGTCGTCGTAAAGATCTCGAACAATGACGCAACGGCTCGGGCTGCCCTCGATGG
>CALHXU010000138.1 GCA_938040365.1 uncultured Acidimicrobiales bacterium | reverse complement strand
CGATCGTTGCACGCCGTCGATCGCGATCTCGACGACCAACTCTGGGCGCACAAAGACGGTAATCCCCTCCTCGCTCACCTTACGTTCGAGCAACGCTTCGGTCTGCCACGCGAGCAACTCATCAGTCAGGCCCTTGAAGGTCTTACCGACCATCACAAACTCATCGTCGGTACCGTCACGGCGGGCGCCAAGATGCAGGTTCGAAAGCTTGCCCGTGCGCCGGCCATGGCCCCACTCGGCGCCGAGCACCACGAGGTCGTAGGTAAATACCGGCTTGACCTTCCGCCACGTCTTGCCCCGTCGACCGGCGGCGTAGACCGAGTCGATGGCCTTGACCATGACGCCTTCGTGGCCCTGATCGAGAGTCTCGACAGCGAACGCTTCGGCTTCGACCGGGTCGTCGGTAATGATCCCGGCAATTGCGTGCTCACCAACGACTTCGACAAGTTGAACGAGGCGATCCGATAGCGGGAGATCGACGAGGTCCTCGCCGTTGCGGTGCAAGATGTCGAAGAATGACACGTCAAGTTCGACACGGTCGCTATCGCCACCGGAACTGAACGTCGACGCCGTGTCCTGAAACGCTTCAGGAGAATCTTCCGAGACACCGATGAGCTCGCCGTCGAGCACGAAGCTGTCGTCATCGAACGAACGAACGAGTGCACACACATCGGACAACCGGTCGGTAACGTCGTTGAGGTTGCGGGTGAACAGTGCAACCTCGTCTCCGTTGCGATGCACCTGCAGACGGATTCCATCGAGCTTGGCCTGCACCGAAGCCAAACCTAGCTCGGCAATCGCTTCGGTCGCCGACGCCGAAGTAGAGGCGAGCATCGGCTGGACCCCTCGGCCGACCGCCAACCCAACGGCTTCGAGACCGTCCTTGCCTCGGTCGAGTGCGATCGCTGCGGTTTCACCGAGGTCACCGTTGAACATGACGGTGCGACGCACCGCAGCGACCGGAACGCCCGACGCCTTGGCGATTGCAGTGGTCATTACGCCATCGAGCGCGCCTTGCCGAAGGCCACCGGTCAGCACCGTTCCAATGAACACTCCTTCGTCGGCGGTTGCTGCTGCGAGCAGTTCGCCAAGTCGATCCGCTCGTTTCGCCTTTGACCCTGCACCCGAGATCGCCGCAACGTCATCAATTGCCCGGTCGACCTCGGCGACACTCAATGACGAAACATCGGCGGGTTCGACCTCGAGGTCGCGAATCGCCGCCCAGCCAACGCCGATCTTGCCCTGACGGACCTCGCCGGTGAGCAGTCCAACGATGATCGGCGCTTCACCCGGCGTAGTTTCGCCCAAGAGTTTGGCCAACGCCGCCACCTTGTCGTTGCGAGCCGATGATTCGCTGACGCTTTTTGCCGTTTCCACCACCGACGCCAACGAACACGAGCCCATGGCGCGACGCTACACGCGTCGTTGCAAAACGTCATGGGGACAGGCCCCATTACAGAAGGGTAAGAATCGCGAAGAACGGTAAGGGAGGGTCTGACCCCGGAGTACCGAACTAGCTTTGGGAGAGTGCCTCGGCGAGTCCGAACTGTTGGATCAGCGAAAGCATGTCGGCGGGCTGTTCCTCGAGAGCGTTGAACGCTGCCAGTTCCTCACGGGCTTCTTCGGCCCGGTCGAGGCGATTGAACAAGAACGCACGGAAGACTCGCGCATCGGCGGTGTTGGGGTCGGCCTCAACTGCGTCGTCCAACCAGCGTTCGGCGTCGACGAAGAGTTCTTCTTCGCCCGACTCAGCGAGCAGCGCCAACGTCCAACCGTGCCACGCAAGTGCGTCGGCGTTTTCGGGCTCGACCAGAAGCACCGAGTCAAAGGACCGGAGCGCACTCGTTGGGTCTTCGATCTGCACGAACAATTCGCCAGCGAGCTGCGCGAGGGAAAGATCGATCCCTTCGGCTTCGAGGTCGATCAGGTCGAGTGGTTGATCAGTTGATTCGAGCAACTCGGCCATCAGACCAATGCCGATGCGCTCGCGCACCTGGCGTTCCCGGACCAACGACTGGGCAATCGCTGTCGGTTCGGTGGAATCGAACGCCGCAATCTCGTCGGCGGCGAGTGAGAAGTCCTCATCGTTTAGCGCAACGACCGCCCGGAACACCCGGACATCGCCATAATCGGGGTCGAAGGCAACAGCATCATCAAAATCGGCTTGCGCCGCTTCGACATTGCCGCTTTGGTACTGCGCCCAACCTCGATACGTGAACGCTTCGACATTCGTTGGACTTTCGGCCAACACCTCGCCATACAGCTCGATCGCCCGTTCGGTGTTTCCCATACGGGCTTCGTTCGCCGCGTCGTTCAGTAACGACGCGCTGCTCAAACGAATCTCGCCGCTCGCCGTATCGTTCGCGCCGCGGGCCCCAGAAAATTCGACCATCGCAAAGGCGGACAACCCCGCCAAGATCAGCGTGCCAGCGAGCCACATCAACTTTCGCCCGAGCGGCGATGACGTTGCCTTCACCCGCTTTACCGGAGCGCCATCGAGCACCCGGGTCAGCTTTGCAGCGCGGGCGGTGTAATCGTCCTTCAGCGTCTTGTAGTCGAGTTCGTCAAGATCGCCCGCGACACGTTCGGCGTCGAGATCATCGAGTGACGCGAGCAAGTGATCGCGTTCGATCTGCATCCGCTCGCGCTCAGCGTCGTCGAGAACGGTCGTCATGTCGCCCTCCCCCGCCGGAGCTCTTCGACGAGCGCAACATCAGAATCTGATGCACCCTCGAGTTCGATCGATCGCCACCGACGGAACACCGCAAAGAGTGCGGCGAAACCAAACACCATCAGCACGACCGGGACGGTCCACACCAATCCGACGAGGCCTCCCGAGCTCGGACGCAAGTCGATCGATTCGCCATATGCCGAGATGAGTGCCTCGGTGACTTGGGCGTCGGAGTCGCCAGCGTCGACGCGTCGCTGAATGTCTCGCCTGATCTCGAGTGCGATCACCGCGTTCGATTCGGCGACCGACTGCCCGTCACAGGTCGGACACGCAACGTCTTCTGAGAGGGCTCGGACGCGGTCTTGGTTCGTCCGAGGCGGGCCCTCAGCTTGGGTTGCGACGACGAGCGAGCTCAGGCCAACTGCCAATAGGCAGAGCCAGACGAGCGCTCGACGAGAGAACAGACCGGCCATCTATTGACCACCCGTAAGGCGAGAGATCTCGTTCTCGATATCGGCCTGGGTGACACCACCGGTGAACTTGGTCGTGATGATTCCCCGGGGCGAGACGAGGTAGGTCTCGGGCACCGCAGCGACGCCGAAGCTGATCGCATGGCGTCCGGTGTCTTCGGCGAGTACCGACCAGTCCCCGCCATTCTCGGCAAAGAAGTCGATCACGTTCCGGGACGTATCGGAGAACGCAATGCTTACGACCGACGCGTCACCCGTGGCCGAATGTTCCTCATCGAATGCCACGAGTTCGGGGTGCTCGACGATGCAGGGGATGCAGCTCGTGCTGAAGAAGTTCACCACTACCCACCGGTCGCGTTCGTCTCTGATGTCGTAGTTCGACCCGTCGACGGCCAGGCCACTGACCTCGGGGGTGAGCTCACCCACGAGCGGGCTCGGCCCAAGGCCTGACTGGCCTTCGCTCGTCGCCAAGATAGCGATGAGGACCACGAGCACAATGCCGACGACGCCAGCCGACATCAATGCAAGACGCGATGGTCCGCCCTGCTCGACAAGCTCGATAGGTTCGTTCGACATTAGGCCGGGACCGGCGCTCCGGCCGGCGAGTCGCCACTCGAAGCGTCGACCTCAGGGTCGGGTTGGATACCGTCTCCGCCGTCGTCGAAGGCCGGTGCGGACGCAGCTTGGGTTGGACGCCGGCGTTTGCCGGGCACGAGCGCGAGCGCGGTGCCGATCGCCATCAAGATCCCGCCGATCCACAGCCACTGCACGAGCGGCTGAATCGTTGCTCGGATGACGACGGTCTCGTCGTCGGTCGGGACGACCGACAGTTGCACGTCATCGATGAGCGAACCTCGGGTAGCCGAAGATCCGAGTGTGCGGCCAGCGAAGGGGAAGAGCGTGAGCGCTGGGCGCTCGAGCGACCCGTCGACGTTGATAAGCACCTCGTCGTCGATGCGACCGTCGGGCGAAACCTGCTGGTCGGTGCCGACGAACTCGAAGGTATGGCCCGCAAGTTCGGCGGTGTCGCCGACCTCTTCGAAACGGAACTCGGCCTGACGGAGGTACGCATTGCTGGCTGCGAACGCAACGGCGATCAAGATGACGCCGATGTGCACGATCATGCCGCCATTCGTGCGTCCGACGAGCCCACGCCATCCCTGACGACGGGTTGCAATGATGAGCTGGCGAGCCGCCGAACCGCCGGCGACACCGCCGAGACCAAAGGCAAGCACAGGCGCCCACCCAGCAGCGCCGAGAAAGAGCGAAAAGACCATCGCAGCGACGCCGACAACGGCAGGCCACATCAGTCGGTCGCTCAGAACCTCACCGGAGGCCTTTCGCCATGGAAGGACCGGCGCCATGGCCATGAGGAAGAGCAAGACGAAGCCGATCGGCAGGGTCATGCGATCAAAGAACGGGTTGCCAACGGCAATGCGGTCTCCGCTGAACGCCTCGATGATGAGCGGCCAGACAGTTCCGAGCAGCACGACGAAGGCAAACGCTGCGAACACCACGTTGTTTGCGAGGAACGCACCTTCACGTGAGATCGGTGAGTCGATCTTGCCAACCGAACGCAGCGCATCGCCGCGCCAGCCAATCAGCCCGACGGTGACGGCAACGATCACGGCGAAGAAGCCAATCAATACCGGTCCGATGCCCGATTCGCTAAAGGCGTGGACCGAAGCAATGACACCCGAGCGAGTGAGGAAGGTTCCAAGGATGGTGAGGGCAAAGGTTGCGCACACCAGTGAAAGGTTCCAGACCCGGAGCATGCCTCGTCGTTCTTGGACCATGACCGAGTGAATAAACGCCGTTCCGGTAAGCCACGGCAGCAACGATGCGTTCTCGACTGGGTCCCATGCCCAGTAGCCGCCCCAGCCGAGCGTCTGGTAGCTCCACCACGCACCGAGGACGATGCCAAAGGTGAGCAGGCCCCACGCGAATACGGTCCAGCGACGGGTTTCGACGAGCCATCCTTCGCCCACCCGGCCGGTCACGAGGGCACCGATCGCAAACGCAAACGGAACGGTGAACCCGACGTAGCCGAGGTAGAGCATCGGCGGGTGAAACGCCATGAAGGCGTTGTTCTGGAGGAGCGGGTTCAATCCGGGCCCATCGGCGGGCGGGTTGGCGAGTTCGATGAACGGGTTCGCCGGACCGAGCATGAGACCGAAGAAGAAGATCGTTACGGCCAGGATCGTAAAGATTGCCCAACCCACCATCGCGTCGTTAAGCCGATCGCGGAACCGCCACGCAACGACGGCGAGGTAGCCGGTCAAGATGAGCGTCCACAACAGGATCGAACCTTCGAGCGCGCCCCAAAGTGTTGCGATGGTAAAGATGACCGGCGTGCCGATTCGCCCATTCTCGGCGACGTACTTCACGCTGAAGTCGTGGTTGAGCAACGCCGATTCCATGACCACCACACCAACAACCGCAGCTGCGACGATGATGGCGATGTAGCCAATGACGCTCTTCATCGCCCGCTGGTTCTTCGTGGCGAGCGCATAGCCGTTGGTGATGAGCCCAAGAACTGCCGCAGCGAAGCCGACCGTTATGGAGCCGTACCCGAGAAGGACGTGCACCGACTATTCCTCCCCTGCCGCTACAGCATCGGGCGCATCGGGAAGGTCCTCGCCACACGACGCAGCCTCCTCGATGCGGTCTTCACGGTATTCGTTGTCGTGCTTCACAAGCATGCGGTCGCTCTCGAAGAAGAAGCCGTCGTTTGCGCCTTGTTCCCACGGCTCACCGATCGAAGAAGCATCCTGCCAGTTGCCCTCGAGCACGACGGGTACGCCGAGTTGGAACGACTCGGCGACGTTGCCGCGGTGCACGATGTCGACGGCGGTGCCATCACATGCAATAGAGAATCGCACGGCCGTGACGCCATCGAAGTTGTAGTCGTCATCGGTGATCGCAATCGGGGAGCCGAGCAGCTGAAAGCGCCGGTCGGCGAGCTCTTCGCGGTCGGCAACGGCTGAATCGGCCTCCCGAATAAACAGTGCTGCTCCACTCAGACCCTGAAAGAGCAGCGCACCAACGCCAACGACGAGGACGACGAGGATCAGACCGGGAAGCTTCTTCGAACCGCGCTTGATCTCGTCGCGATTGCGCGGTGTGAGGTCGAGCGCATCGGTGTCGAGCTCTTCGGCATCGACCGAATCAGAGGCGGAAATATCATCGAATGGCTTTTCCATTAGCTCTCTCCAATCACGTCGGAGTCTTTGCCCGTCATCCACCGAGCGCGTTCGAGCGGAACTCGTGCAGCTACCCGCCGAGCGCGACGAATCACCGATACGGCATAGAGGCCACACGCCACGAACACAACGCCCCATCCAGCGATAAGGAAACCAAGGTGGGTCATGACATCTCCCCTTCGAGGACCGACGCTGCCTCAGCCCGGCGGCTGGTGAGCGCGTCGTCGAGTCCAAAGCGATCGAACTGGCGCTCGAGCCATGCGAGTCGGAACCGGTGGATCATCATCCAGGTGAACAAGCCCATGGCGAGCACGATCGAATAGAAAAGTGTGAAGGCCTTACTTCCACCGATCGCGGCCTCGGCGATCGTCGAATCTTGGTGGATGGTCTGGCTCGCCCACCACTCGACCGAACGGTTGACGATGAGGATGTTGACGACGAGCAAGATGCCGACGATCGCCGAGCGACGTGCACGCTCCTCGGCGGTGCCTTCGAGCCGACGAACAGCGAGGTAACCGAGCGACAACATAAAGAGCACGAGGGTCGTGAGAATTCGGACATCGCCCCACAGCCAGTACGTGCCCCAGATCGGACGTCCCCAGATCGACCCGGTGATGAGGGTGAGCGCGGATGCGAGCGCTCCAATTTCGGCGGAGGCTCCGGCGACCAGATCCCACCAGACCGAGCGCTTGACGAGCACCATGATCGAACCAATCGCCGTGACCACAAACGCGGTGTAGGCAACGAACACGACCGGCACGTGCACATAGATCAAGCGAAACGCATCGAACTGGCCAATCTCTTGGCCGCTGGTTCCGTCGATACGAATATCGGGCTCGGTCACGACAAAAGCAAGGAAGAGCCACAGGGCAATTCCCGCGAGCAGTACCCCGCCAAGAATTCGGGTGGTCTTGCTCGAGGTCCCCATGCTGTCTGCACGTGCGGTTTGATCGACCGACACCATTTAGTTCTCCTCCATCAAGACACCGTGGCTCACGACACCCATCGCCACATAGATCGCCGCAAAGCTGGCCAAGAGCGCAGTCCAGGCCCATCCGTCGGTTGCGACCGTGCCCATCGCGTCGCCAAAGGCACGCGTCGCTGCGATCAGGACGGGCGCAAGTACAGGCAAAAGAAGAATGGGCAAGACGGTCTCCCGAGCTCGCTGGGCTCCCAGCAACGCTCCATAAAGAGTACCCGCCGCACCGACGCCGACTACGGCTGAAACTAAGGACGTGACAAGAAGTACAGCATCGTCGACCCGTGCGTCATAGAAGATGACGACCGCGCCGAGCAGGACTATCGAGACGAGAAAGATCTGCGAGATTAACGCGGTGGCTTTGCCGAGGAAGATCGACGCCGGGCGAAGACCGCTGAGCAACAGCCCTTCGCGTGCGCCCTCACCAGCCTCAATCGCAACCGATCGATGCACGGCGAGGATCGACGCGAGAAGAACCGTCACCCAATAGAGGCCAGGCGTAAAGGTCGTGAGCGCAGCGCGATCCGCGTTCAGTGCGAATCCGAAGAGCACAACGATAAGGATCGCAAAGGGTGCTACTTGGTTGAGCGCGATCTTCGAGCGTCGTTCGATCCTCAGGTCCTTGCCCATGATCAGACGGACTTCAGACAAGATCGACATGGCCACCCGCCTGCTGGGTTTGTGACTGTTCGATCGCGAGGCCGCCCGCGATCGTGACGAAACGATCGACAACCGGCGCGACCCGATCGAGTTCGTGTGATGCAACCAACACCGCGCCACCGGCCGCTGCAGCATCGGTAATCAGCTCATCGACGATGTCACGGCCTGCTTGGTCGAGTCCGGCGTGGGGCTCGTCGAGTAACCAGAGCGATGGCCGTCGGGCAGCGGCGACGGCGAGGGCGGTGCGCCGGCGTTGACCCGCCGACAGTGCCTTCACGGGCACATCGAAGAGTCGACCATCGATGGCCATGCGTTCGGCGGCAGCTCGTTCTTGTTTCTCGGAAACACCCGCCGCATTCGCCCAGAATCGAAGATTCTCAGCAACCGAAAGATCGTCGTACAACATGGAGAGGTGCCCGACATAGCCAACCTTTTGACGCACGGCTCGACGGTCTTTGAACAGGTCGGAACCAAGGACGGTCGCCGTGCCGTTCTCGGGCCGCAACAGGCCGGCGCAGAGTCGAAGCAATGTCGACTTTCCCGCACCGTTTGCGCCTTGGAGCAGAACCGACTGGCCCGCCTCGACCGACAATGTGGCACCGGCGAGCGCGGGGAAGCGTCCGAGGAGCACTACAACGTCGGAAAGCGCAACAACTGCCACCAGAAGAAGCTACCGCTAAGACCGTCTCGGCGAGGGGTTCTAGCATGCTGGAAGGGCTGTTCTTGTCGAATTCTCACCGCACTTTATTGCTGGTTCATTGCTGGTTCGAACGCACTATTCACCCCCAGGATTTAGTCAATTCTTGGCCGGGGTTCATTAACACGAACACAAAATCACCGATAATAGCGACCTATGGTCGCAAAGTTTTTCGGCAGTCTCGGTCGGTTCTTCATCGCGAGCGGCGTCGTCATCTTGCTCTTCGTTGGCTACCAACTCTGGGGCACTGGCATTCAAGAGGCATCTGCGCAGAACAACCTCGGCTCCGATTTCGATGCACTACTCGAATCGGTCGAGGCGGAACGTGCCGTGGCGACGACTTCGACGACAACAACGGCAGCACCGACGACAACCGGTGTGCTTGATCCGGTCGTCACGACGTCGACCACGACGATCCCCGAAGCCGGTGGCGCGCTCGAAGTCGTGAACGACCCTGAGCTTGCCGACAAGTTGTTCCGTGAAGGCGGCGAAGCGGTCGCACAAATCCAGATCCCACAGATCGACGTCGACAAGTATGTCGTGGCAGGCGTCCAAGTTGAAGATCTTCGCAACGGCCCGGGACACTATCGAGCAACCGTCTTTCCCGGCCAGGAGGGCAACTCGGGGATTGCAGGCCATCGCACCACCTATGGAGCGCCATTCAATCGCATCGACGAACTGCTTCCCGGCGACGAGTTTGAGGTCGTAACGGTTCAAGGCGTCCACACCTACCGCGTGATGTCGGCCGCCGAAGCGTACTCTCCTGAACGCCGCGGCGGGCTCGGTCCCGACTTTGTACTTCCCGAGAACGCCGACCAAGTCGGCCATATCATCGTGCCGCCGCAGGCCACGTGGGTCCTCGGCGAGTTCGGTGACAACCGAATCACTCTGACCGCATGCCATCCGAAGTTCTCGGCGGCATTGCGCATCATCGTCGCAGCTGAACTGGTCAGCGCTCCAGTGGGAACGGTCGAGGCTCCTGCAGGATTTCAAGCCACCGATGCCGAGCTTGTTTCCGAGCAACTCAGCGCCGAAGAACTCGCACTCGAGGCCGGAGAAGGCCTCACCGAAGAAGAGGCCACGGCAACAAATCAGCCAGAGGTCACCGGTGCCGGCGATGATCTCGAGGACCTCGAAGCGGCTGGCCTTGGCGCCGATGAGCAGCCACCGTTTCAGGCCCAACCATTTCTCGATGAGGTGAGCTTGGACGAAGGTCTGAACGGTGAAAAAGATGCGCTGCAGCCGGCGATTCTCTTCGGCCTCATCGCGGTCGCCTTTTTCTTTGGTTTCAAAGAGCTTGCCCGCAGGTGGAAGCCGTGGCCGTCGCTCATCCTCGGCATTGCTCCGGTGCTGTTCTTTATGGCGCTCTCCTTCGAGAAGATCGATCGCTACCTGCCCGCTGGATAACCACCCGACTTTCTTGAACTCGGTGACATCGGTAGCGTAGGGCCGTGTTTCGCCGGTGTTTCAACGTTGTCTTCTTCGTGCTTCTCACCGTCACCTTCGCTGCGTGCGCGTCCTCGAGCGAAGGGGCAGGAGCAGATGCCGAACCCGATTCCGGGTCGAACGACCGCTCAGAAGCCGATGCTGGTGATGAAAACGGTGTGCAGTCCACCGAGACCGAATCGGACATTCCCGACGTCCCCGGAGCCCCGTTGAACCGCTTCGACCTACAGATTGGCCAATGCTTCAATGAGGGCAGTTGGTATGACGAAGCCCTCGACCGCAGGGTCGATCTCACTGCAACCGTGTCATGTGAGCAGGCTCATCAGAGCGAGGTCTACCACGAAGCCGAGTTCCCTGCCCCAAATGGAGCGCCCTTCCCCGGCGATTCAGCAATGACCGAGTGGAGCACGCAGCTCTGTTACGACGCGTTCGACGATTTTGTCGCCGCCGAGTACGAGGTGTCGACCTTTGAGATCGGCTTCGTCCAGCCATCGAAGGAAACCTTCGAACATCCCGTCGGACGTCATCGACGCGTCTTTTGCTACGTATTCGATGTTGGCGGCGACCGTTCGGTCGGCACTGCACAGGGATCTGGACTGTAAGTCTTCCGCCGGTCAAGTCCCGCACAACGGCACGCTACTTCGCGCGATTCGCGCGAGGTTCCCCACCTAGCGCGCGAGATTTACTAGATTCTCCTGCGTGCTATTGACTCTCTTCGCAATCATTGTCGGATCACTTATTGGCCGTATCCGTGGGGGACGCTGGTCAGGCGTTACCGAGGCGAGACTTGAGGCGACGCCGTTGCTCGTTGTTGCGATCTCGACGATCCTGGTCCAAGCGGTACTCGATCCGATCTTTCCGTTTCTTTGGTCACTCGTTAGCACCCTCTGCCTGATCGGTTTCTTCGCGAAGAACCGTCACCTCACCGGCGCGACCGTACTCATCATTGGCGCAGTGCTGAATCTGTTCCCGCTCCTGCTCAACGGCGCAACACCAGTCTCTGAGCTTGCGCTTCTCTCGGTTGGCGATGTCGATCCGTTCGGCTTCCCCGAGATCGACGGGGCACGAGAGTCCTCGACCACGGCGGGCCGTCTTCGCTTCCTCGGCGATGCAATCCCGGTTCCACTGTTTGGAACGGTCGTCTCGATCGGCGACCTCATTATCCTCGTTGGACTCGGAGATATCTTCACCAACCTCCTGCTCACAAAGCGCGAACGCGAACTCGAATTCGACGAAGCGGGAGTCACGTTTGCAACGGAGCCAAACGACAGCGCGACCGATGTCCGGGTACCGATCTTGTCGCCACTCGAAACCGGCGATCGCCAACAATCTGTTCGAGGCCAGCGACAAAAGGCTGCACCGAACAGCCACGTGCCAGCCCATGCCGCAAGCGAAGACGTGATCGATCTCACCGAGGCGCAGCCAGCATCGAGTTCTGGACACATCCCGGCTCATGCGGCTGAGCCAATAGCGGTCGAACTTCGTGACGAACCTCTGGTCGTCGATCTCGAGGTAGCTGAAGCGCCAGCGCTTGGGGCACATGCCGACGCTTCGCCAACGCCATCGCTCGACGCTCGCAGGGCTGAAGCGCTAGCGAACGCCGCGAATCAGGCCTTGGCGGTCACCCCGACCGCAAGCCCTACCCCGGCGGTCGATGTCACGCCCGAAATCATCGACCTCACCGACCCAAACGACCCTCGCCCAATCATCGACCTCACCAACTCCCCCACCGACGCCCAAATGGCCGAGTTTCTGCGCCGTCGCAAGTCCGCAGACCGTGATCATTACCGGGTTGCCGTGCGTCCACCGGGCCAACGTCGAGGCCGAGCGCCGGCAAGAAACTCTGTAGTTCTCCAAGAACGAGTTGTCGAACAGCGCTCCTGACACGCAGGCTTGTCGGGTGAACGCCGACGAACCTGACCCGATTCTCCTAAAGCGAGAACTGATTCGTTCCCGGTCAAACCGCGCCCAGCGCGTTGGTTACATTGCCTATGGACTCGCCACGATCGGTTTCTTTCTCGGCCTTTTCACATCGTTTTCGCCAACCCTGGTGACGTTTGTAATTGCAATGCTGATCGTTGGAAGCGTTATCCTCGCGATTGCAATACAGGTGGGCTATGCAATTCGCGGCGCCGAACGTCACGAAGAAGATTCGATTGCGATGCGACAGGTACGTCGCGAGACACGAGATGCGAGCGAGTAAGAAGTAACAAATGGCAGCGGAGAGTAGATCCCATGGTTGAGAGCGGAGTGCGTCTCGGCGCGGTGCAGCGTCGCGAGCAATTGCTCGCAAAGGCCAGTGAGACGTTTGGTTCCAAGGGTTTCACCGCCACGTCGATGAACGACATCGCGGTCGCTGCGAACGTGACCAAACCCGTGCTGTATCAGCACTTCGATTCGAAACATGAGTTGTTTCTCGAGGTGCTCACAAAGACAGCGGCTCAGCTGAACGCAGCGATTTCTGCGGTGTTGAAGAACGCCGAAACCGGCCGCGACAAGGTCGAGCGCGGCATTGCGGTCTACGTCGACTTCTTCCACAAACATCCGGAGAATTACCGCGTGCTGTACGGCGAAGGCGTGCGAAGTGAGCCGGCCTTTGCAAGCGAGTTGCGGGCGATCCAAAACACGATCAATGGTTTGGTCGCCGAGCACATCGAAATCGATGGCCTCGACCCCAACCTTCGTCGCCTTGCAGCCGAAGCGGTCGCTGGCCTCCTCGAAGCAGCGATTGGGCGTTGGCTCGATGAGGAACAAAGCCAACCCGCAGACGAGGTGGCGGCGTTGTTGTCGTCGCTGGCGTGGCGAGGGCTGCGAGCCGCGGCGTAGACTCAGGGAATGAGCCGCTACAAAATCAGCATCGAGTACTGCGTACCGTGAAACTACTCGAGTCGTGCCGTGAGCGCGACCAACGACCTCCTCTCGTCGTATCAGCACATCATTTCTGAGACGTCGATTCGCCATGGAGGGAAGGGCATGTTCGACGTGAAAGTCAACGGCGAGATGTTGTACTCAAAGGACGCGACTGGACGACACGCGGAAAGTGGCGAGATCCTCGAACTTTTCAAAGCGAAGTACGGCGAGGGCATTCGAGAGTTCGGAACCTGAGCTTCCGGTTAGATCCGCCCCGGATTCAACATTGCCGTTACTCTCCGAAATGTGCAGCAGCCCACCATTCTCCAGAGCGTTCGAATTATCGATCCGCGCCACGACGTCGACCGGGTGGCCGACGTACTCATCGCTGACGGCATCGTGCGCTCCGTTGCAGAGCCGGGAACTGCTGAGCAGTGGAACGAACATCCCGACAATGGCGGCGAGCAAACCCGACTCATTTCGCCTCCCAAAGATGGCAACTATCTGTTAACACCCGGGCTCGTTGATTGCCATACACACGTGTTTGGCTCTGCTGGTGTTAGCCGCGCAGACATGCTCGGCGTCGAGGCTGGCGTGCCGATCATCGTCGATGCAGGCGGTCCTGGCGCAGCGACTATCGATGACTTTGTCTCGATTCGGGTCGAACCATCACGGACTCGTGTACACGCGCTCATGTCGATCGAGTCGGGCGGCGTAACCGAAAGCCATCCCGGCCACAACACCACGAGCGCCACTCACAAGATGGTGACGAGTTCGATCGATACGTTCCTGGGGGCGATCGATCGCCACGCCGACGTCGTCGTTGGCTTGAAGGTATGGTCATCGGCTGCTTCTGGGCTTCGCTGGATCGATCACGGGGTGAGCCTGAGCGAGATGACGTCGCTTCCCATGATGGTCCACATTGGCGATGTGACCGGCGCAGATCCCGACCTTTCCGATTCGTTCACCGGTGATGTGCTCGACCGTCTGCAAGGAGGCGACGTCGTCACCCACAGTTTCACCGGGCTTCCCGGCGGACTGATCAACGCTGCAGGAAAGATCCGCTCTGAAGTGACCGTGGCAAGAGACCGCGGCGTGCTCTTCGATATTGCGCCCGGGCTTGTGAACCTAAACTTCGGCCGTGCGGTGGCCGCCATGGAACAGGGCTGGATTCCCGACACCATTTCATCTGACGCGCACCGCTGGTTCGTCGAGCAGTACCGCTGCCCGAGTTTGTTGCGGGTCATGAGTTCGTTTCTCGCGCTCGGCCTTGCCTTGTCAAAGACAATCGAGTGTGCGAGCACGAATGCCGCTGAAGCATTCGGCATTCAGACCGGCGCCCCACGCGAAGGGGAGGTGGCCACATTGTCGCTGCTGTCTCTGCAGGAAGCACCGACGATGTTCTCCGATGGCGAAACGTCGATTCGGGGGTCGGAGAGCCTTGCACCCGTTGGTTGTTTCATCGAGGGTGAGTGGATTGAGGCCCGCGAGCAGGCGAGGTCGCCCGAGCTGCTGGCTTCAGAGCACCGCGTTCCCTTCTTCTCAGCTATTGCTGAAGAACTCGCACACCACCGCAGCCACGACGAACGATGGCGAGGTATCGAGCTGCACCAGCTCATCCATCGCGCGCGCCGCGACTGCAACCTAACGATCGGCGAAGCAATCAATAGCTTCTACGCCGAGATCTCCCCCGACGAGACCGCGATCCCGGCGGGCTGGATTCTGGAACAGCTCGGCCCGGACGAAACAATGAAGCGCTTCTCGCCCTTCCAAACGACCTAGCTACTCAGCTGGTGCAGGAGGCGGCGCTGCTGTTGTTGGTGCCGGAGCGGGCGCTGCCGTCGTCGGCGCTGGAGCTGGAGCGGGAGCTGCGGTAGTTGGAGCGGGAGCAGGTGCTTCGCCTCCACCTTCGCCTCCACCTTCACCATTTCCTTGTGCCGGAGGTTCTGCTGGTGGCGTGTTTGCCGCCGGCTCCTCACCTGCGCCTGCGCCCTCGCCTTCGACCGCGGCACCCGGACGGGTCACGCCAATGCCCGCACCAGTGCCTTCTTCAATAACTGGAGTGGCGGTCGTTGGGGGCACGGTAGCCCGTACTCGGGGAGGGCTTGTCGTTGGTGATCTCGTCGTAGAAGGCCGACGGATTCTCACGGTGGTCGATGGGGCGGCGGTAATCGGCGTCGTCTCGTAGATTCCGGTCTCGGTGAGGACGCGAGTAGCCGTGCGAGTAAGCAGGTTGGCGTTCGCCCATCCCTGTTCGCCCTCGAACGTGACTTCGATCCAGTTGCCATCGCGAGCGCCTGTTCCGGCAAGTTCGCTTCGGTTGGGCGCAACGATGACGATGCTGGCGTCTTCGTTTGCTTCGGTGCGAATGTTCGTGCTGCTGCGGGTCGCGTACAGCGTCACCGGGACGTTGACGATCTCGGGCGCTACGAAGATGTCTTGTGCGGCGATCTCGTCGATCGAGAGCCGACGCTGGTTCACCCACCCTTCGGTACCACCGAAGCGGATGAAGGCCCATTCTCCGGTTTGGGTCCCGGTCGCAATGACGACCGAACCAGCGGCGAGCCGATCTACTTCTTGATAACCACGGCCGGGCCCGGCGAACAGGCCGGTTCCGCTTGGACCTGTGTCGATGTGGAATCGAACGAGGTTGCCCGACAGCGAAGCATCTGCGAACGCAATTTGCTCTGGCGACGCGTCGCCGAGATTGATCTCAGGGTCGGCGTTTTCACGGTCTTCGAGCCGTTCGACAAGTGGGCTGTCTTCGATCGCGACCGGTGAACCGACGCTCGTGAGTTCATCTGCAAGCTCGCCACATCCAGCCAAGGCAAACGCCGAAAGCACGAAGAGTAAACGAACCGTGTATGCCCGCTCTTCAAGAAGATTCTGAAGCCGCATAGGAGCCTTTCGGACCATGCGGGGCGATATTGAGTGTGACGATCAACAGATATGGGTAAAAAGCGGTCACAGGTGCTTGAGACAGGTGTTTTCGCCTCGCCTGCAACCGGTTCTGACTCGCCCTACGAACTTCTTTCGGACAAGTCCGGCCAGCTCACCGTCAAGTGCTTGTCGACGGGAAACGAATTCGACACGTCGGTTCTGGCGGCTCCTACCCGAGCCCAGATCGATGACCAACGCAACGCCTTCCGGCGTGAGATCGCAGCATGGCTCTGCAGCAACGGGCCACAGAACCCCGAACGCGAGTCGCTCGCAATCTACGAAGTTGCTCAGGCGCTTGCGTCCGAGTACTCCCCTGCCGAACTTCACGCCGACAGACAGTGGATTCAGTCGAACGATCTCAGCTTACGCATCAAACTCCTCCGAGAAGGACTCCCCGAAGCCGAACGCCTCGACCTCGTCGAGTTCGCTGCGCGCATTGCTTCGCCGGGCGCCGGAATCTCCGAAACCGACGCACAGTTCATCGAAGCGCTAGGTAAAGGCCTGACCCTCGATCCCGAGACCGTCACCAACACCGTCGTCCAGGCAATCACCCAAGCACGCGCTGCCTAATCGCTCTCTTCGTCTCCGCCCGCTAACGTGACTGAGGGCCTCTTCGACGATCGTCGATGCAGGTACAGCCCGGGTGGCGAAACTGGCAGACGCGGGGGGCTTAAACCCCCCTGGAGGGCAACCTCCGTACGGGTTCAAATCCCGTCCCGGGCACATACACCAACCGAACAATCGACGTCGGTTCTGAGCACTGACGTTCGCGGTCTTCACAATTCTGGAGCGAAATCGCTTCAGAAGTTATGTTACATTTCCGTTACAACGGTCGATGAGTGCTTTCGTGAAGAACCTTCGACGACCGTATGTGGCCGCCTCAGTATTGATCATCGGCCTCGTGATTCTTAGTGTGTCGATTGTGTTGCGTCCCCCGGCGACGACAATCGATCTCGCCGAGCCCGCCTCGCTACCGGCCACCTCGGCACCGACAACCGCGGTGCTTGAGCGCCGCATTGGCGAGCCCACCGCTGATGCACTGGTCGACGACCTTCCCGAGGCGCCCCCCGCAAT
>CALHXU010000137.1 GCA_938040365.1 uncultured Acidimicrobiales bacterium | reverse complement strand
CTGCCGATCTCGCAATGGACGCCGCGCAGTGCATTGGCTGTGGCGCCTGTGTCGCAGCATGTCCAAACTCGGCCGCACAACTCTTCACATCGGCCAAGATCAACCACCTCAACCTTTTGCCTCAAGGCCAGAGCGAGCGGTGGAAGCGAGTCGAAGAGATGGTCGACACGATGGAAGACTTCTTCGGTACGTGCACGAACCATGGCGAGTGCTACGAAGCGTGCCCGAAAGAGATCAGCCTCGACTTCATTGCTTTCATGAACCGCGACTACGTCAAAGCCAAGATCAAGAACCGAAAGCTCGCTGGCCAAAACGGCTAACCACAGCTACGTTCTCAACTATGCACATCCTGGAGAACGGAACCAAACTTCCATCCATCATGGGCGTGGACCACGAAGGTCAGCCGGGCGATATGGTCGCATCGGTTGCGGGCTCGTGGTCGGCTGTCCTTTTGTACCGTGGCGATTGGTGACCGTACTGCCGTCAACAGTTAGTTGACTTCGCAACGTTCGCACTTCCGCTCATCGATGCCGAGATCAAGGTCGTCGCTGGTTCGGTCGACTCGGTCGAATCTGTTCAGAAGCTTCGCTCCGGGCTACACGTTGGTTTCACGATGTTTGGCGAACTCGATGCGCCCACCGTCTCGGCCGACACCGGCGCGCCGTACCAAAAGGGCGATCGAGAGTTCCTTCATGGAAGTGGCTGGCTGGTCAACCCCGAGGGCGAAATTGCCCAGTCGTTGATCTCGACTGGACCCATTGGACGCTTCACCGCAAGTGACATTTTGCGTAAGGTTCTTTTCGAGAAGAGAAAATAACGCTTCAACCATCCCGTAGGCGTCTACATTCAAGGTCGGGAACGGCCGCGTTTCTAAGAGGCCGGGGAGCCACATGAGCGATATCACCGATACACAGGGCAGTTGGTTGTCAGAGGACGACATCGGCACGATGCGCGGCAAGATGCCCATCGTCTATATCAACGCAATCCCGGTGCTGACCGATGACCTCGGCGTTGTCACCCACGTTGGCTTACTGCTGCGGCTCGGCGCCGATGGCGAGGTCAACCGGGAGATCGTCTCGGGACGAATCCTCTACGGCGAGCGTGTTCGCGACGCGCTGCTCCGGCATTGCGAGAAGGACCTCGGACCGCTCGCGCTGCCGCGGATCCCTGCATCGCCCCAGCCGTTCACGGTCGTCGAGTACTTCCCGAACCCCGACATCACCGGCTTCTACGACCCTCGCCAACACGCCGTGAGCCTCGCATACATCGTCGAAGTAACCGGGGACTGCGAACCAAACCAAGATGCGCTCGACCTCGTGTGGCTCCGCCCCGACGAAGTGCTCAGCCCGACGGTTGCAGAAGAACTCAGCGCTGGTCACGAACGCCTCGTTCGTACCGCCCTCGGCCACGTCGGCCGCTTGACGTAACCGCCGCTTAACCCGGAGGGGTTTCATCGGCGAGCCGCTCAGGCCTTCGGGACTTAGGCCGGCGGGGACCGCGCTCTACCAGGGCAGAATCTCGGCTCGTAGGCCGGCGTTGGTGAGCGCCTCGAGGACTCGATGGGCGTGGTCATCGTCGAGGGTGTCGATGCGAAGTTCGAGGATGGTGCTGCGCGCCCCGGTTGAACCGAGGCCGTCGTGGTCGACCTGCACCACATTCGCCGACGCCTTTGCGATGATGTCAGACACCAACGACAACCGGCCGGGCGTATCGTCGAGTTCGACGCGAATACGGCTTAGGCGGCCTTGGGCTGCGAGCCCGCGCAGGGTGACCTGAGCGAGCGTTCGAGGGTCGATGTTGCCGCCGCACAAGACAACGCCGACCTTCTTGCCCGCAAAGACGTCGGGGTACTCGATCATCGCTGCGAGACCAGCAGCACCGGCTCCCTCGACCACGGTCTTTTCGATCTCGAGGAGCATGGCGATGGCACGCTCGATGGCGCGTTCGGTTACCACCAGGATTTCCACATCGTGATCGCCGAGGATCTTGGCGGTGAGCTCGCCCGGTTCGGATACGGCAATGCCGTCGGCGATTGTCGAACCCGAAAGCGCGGTCGGTGGCCGGGCTTCGAGCAGGTCGGCCATCGAGGGAAAGCGTTCGCTCTGCACGCCGATCACTTCGACATTTGAGTCATGTGCCGCCGCCGCTACGGCAACGCCTGAAGCGAGGCCTCCCCCGCCAACGGCGACGAGGATGATGTCGAGGTCGGGTTGGTCTTCGAGCATCTCGAGGGCGACGGTTCCCTGTCCGGCAATCACGGTCGGGTCGTCGAAGGGATGGATGAACTCGAGATTCTGTTCCTCGGCAAGCTCCCGAGCCCGTACGGCCGACTCGATGACGTCGGCTCCGTAAAGTTCGACGGTCGCACCCAAGTCTTGGGTTCGAAGCACCTTCACAAAGGGCGTGTTCTCGGGCATCACGATCGTGGTGTCGAGACCGAGGAGTGTGCCGTGGTGGGCAACTCCTTGTGCGTGGTTGCCAGCCGACATCGCAATCACACCGCAGCCGGGTGCTACGTCGAGTAGGCGGTTCCGAGCGCCACGACCCTTGAACGATCCGGTGTATTGATGATTCTCAAATTTCAGCCAGAGTTCGGTACCGACAATGGACGACAGGGTGTACGAGCGGGCGAACGCGGTGCGCTGCATTGAACCAGCCAGCCGAGCCTGCGCGTTGGTGATGTCTTCGATCGTTACGTCATTGCTCACGTGTTCAGGCTAGAGCGGCCACCACAATGATGGTTGCGTTGCTCACACCACCTCGCGTTGTCGAACCTTGCGGTCGACGCGAACCTTGATCCTCACAATGTCGAGGAGCGCCGAAAAGTATGCGCTTGGGCGGACGCGGGAGTCGTCGCGATGTTCCCACTCGATCGGCACTTCGAGAATGTGATAGCCGAGTCCACGGGCGAGCGCGAGCGCTTCGACATCGAACGCCCAACCGTTGCTCGAGCAGCGTTTAAAGATGGCATCGCTCGCCTCGCCGGTGAACACTTTGAAACCGCGCTGGGTGTCCTCGATACCGGGAAGGATGATGCGTTGGATCAGGCGGTTGCCGAAGCGGCCGAGCGCCGAACGGAAGCCAGGCTGCTCGACGCTCACCTTCGACCCATTCACCGCCACAGAACCAATAATCACTGCGGTCTCGATCGGTTCGTTCTCGGCTGCGGCCATCAACCGATCGAACTCACGGACGTCGGTCGAATTGTCGGCATCGAGAAAGAGTCGATGACGACCAGTGCCAATCAGCATGCCCTTTCGAACAGCGTGGCCCTTGCCCAAGTTCCTTGGCGAAGACACGACGGTCAAGCGGCGAAAGAGATGGCTGTGTTTGGTAGCAACAACGATCGTGTCGTCGGTCGACCCGTCATCGACGACGATCACTTCATCGTCGAGGTTTCGCTCTGCGAGGAAGGCTGCGATCGAGGTCAGCGTTTCGCTAATTCGCTCTGCTTCGTTGTACGCGGGAATGATGATCGATAGGTCACGCATGAGCTTCGACCTTTCTCTCGTCGGCGGTTTCGAAAAGGTCACGTGCGGTCATTGGAGCGTTTGACCAATGCAATGTTGCGGTGATCATGACAACAAAGGCCACCAGCATGAAGATTGCGAGGTGGGTTGCGGGGAGGTCATCAAGCAGCGGAATTGGCAGCAACGCAACCCAGCCAATCGCAAGCAACTTGAACGGCGGATTGGTGCGGTCGCTGCGAGCCAGCACCGCTGCGCCCGCGATCACGAGCACGGCGGCGTCATAAAAGTTGGCGTGTGGACTAATGATGACGCTGCCAATTGCCAGCGCAGCCATGCGATCACCGAGCGCGAATGCCTGCGGTCGACTCCACAGGTACATCAAGGTGATGGTCACCGAGCCTGCAACGACGAGACCAACGACGAGCGCAACCGGCGAATCGACCCCGAGCGCTGCTTGCATAAAGCCCAACGCAGAAATCGAGTTCGGCGCGTTCACTTCTGCATCGCGTTCAACGAACGGAAGCACAGCGTCGAACCAATCGGTCAGCCATGTGGTGCCCAGGACGAGTGCGGTACCGAGCCACGTCGCCGCCGTTGTTGCGATTGCAGCTGCAACCGCCTTCCAATGACGACTTAGGAACATGAGGCCAATCGCTGCGAGCGCGTACTGCGGCCGATACATCATCAAGCCCGCCGTGACTCCGGCGACGACTTCACGATCATCGTGGAGCGCACGCCAGATGATGGCGAACCCAAGAACGGTTAACGCAGCGTTCTGTCCTCCACCGATCGCAACCGCAAGCGGGTAAAAGGTGAACCCTACGGCAATGAGTGGAAGCCTCCAGCGGGCGATCAGCGGCACGACCGGACTCAGCACTGCGAGCGCAGCGATGTACGCACCGGCCATGAGCGCGGTGTGTGCGAGGTACGAAACCTGGAATGGCAGTGCTGCGAGCGGCGCGTAGGCGACGGCAACATGTGGAGGGTAGGCAAAGGCGAGGTAGCCATCGAGGCCAAGACCGAGCTGCGCTTCAATCTGACGGTCTTCCTCATAGAGCACGTCGAGATCTCCGTCGAGGATGATCGAGCCCGCTCCGTAGAACGCGGGAAAGTCGCCGCCGAGCCGTGGCGCCTCGGTGTCGATTGGGGCCGCCGTATCGGCACGATCGCCAATTCCCGCCCCGATGTAGCCTGCGAGGCCAACCGCCAGAACGAGCGCGAATATTACGGCGCGAGCAATGCGTCGGGCGCGGGCTTCGCCGTTCGTCAACCCGTCGGCGGTAGTCGCCGCGCTCGCAGATATCTCCATTACTGAAATATCGGCTGAATGGAGTGATGGCCGCTTAGTCCAGACGACCCATTCCGGTCCGGAAGCGATCGATAGGAGAGGGGCTTCGCCTCGATTCTCTCCTATCGTCCACTTCGGACTATCTCCCGCTCCTGTCACCTACGGTGACCCGGCCGCTCGGGCCGGCACTCAATCTTTGTTGGATTGGGCCAGAAACGCCTCTGCTCGACGGATAATTGGCGCATCGACCATCGTGCCCTCGTAGGAGACCACGCCCTTGCCCCCCGCATCGGCCACCGCATCGAGCACGCCGCGGGCCCACAGCAGTTCCTGTTCAGAGGGCGAGAAGGCGGCGAGAGCGAGGCTTACCTGGCCTGGGTGAATGCAAAGCTTTCCGCTGTACCCAAGCGAACGGGCCGCGAGTGCTTCACGCTCGAAACGGTCGCCATCGTTGAAGTCGGCCACGACCTGATCGAGCGCAGGAACGCCCCCAAGCCGAGCGGCAAGCGCTACATGTGACCGGGCGTAGAACACCTCGTCGTTCGATTCGGTTCGGACTCCGCCCATGTCGGTGATGAAGTCCTCAGCGCCGAAATAGACCATGTCGACGCTTGCCCCAGCAACGTCAACAGCACGATGCACACCGGCGGCTGACTCGATTCCTGCGCACAAGCCCGCGCTACCAATCCCCGCTGCGTGCATTGCCTTTCGGGCGTCTGCAACTTCGGCAGCACTCTCGAGTTTCGGAACGATGATGCCGTGCGCTCCTGCCTCTGCAGCCGCAGCGAGATCGGCTTCGAAATGGCCGGTGTCGAGGGCGTTCACGCGCACGAAGAGGTGCATCGAGCCAAGGTCATCGTCACCGGGGCGGGCCTCCGAGATTGCGCGACGCGCAATCTCCTTTTCATCCTCGGCAACTGCGTCCTCGAGATCGAGCACGCCAATGTCGGTGCCGGAGGCGAGAAATTTGGGAACAAAGTCGACCCGTGTAGCTGGACCGAACAACATCGAACGTGGCGCCATGAGCGCCACCGTATCGGAACAAACGAGTCTCCCGGCGAGGCGAGGCACAGGATAAGCGGCAAGCTAGACGCATGGATTTTGCGCCAATGCCGCGACGAGACACCGGAGCGCTAACCCAGGCGGCTCGCCGCGTGTCGCCTTCGGTGGCACGGGTCGAGGCAATGCGCGAACCCCATGCGGCGTTTTGGGACGAATCGAACCGCGCCGCCGCAGAAGAGACGGGCCCGCTCTGGGTGGCAATCGGCGATTCGAGCACGCAGGGTATCGGCGCTCCGGACCCGCTCGAT
>CALHXU010000136.1 GCA_938040365.1 uncultured Acidimicrobiales bacterium | reverse complement strand
CCGGTCGAGATTGGCTTCGGTGTTCGCAACAACGTGGTCGATCACCTTCCCAAAACCGCCCGAAGGGTTGCGATCGTCACTCAAGAGCGAATCGGTGTTGAACTCGATTGCGGCGATGTCGAGTCGCGGGTCTTTCACATTGGGGACGGCGAAGCACACAAGACTATCTCGACGGTCGAGGGACTCTGTTCGCAGTGGGCTCAGTGGGGACTCAATCGAAACGACGTTGTCGTTGGGCTCGGCGGTGGAATCGTCACCGACGTTGCGGGCTTTGCCGCTTCGGTCTTTCATCGCGGTCTCCCCGTAATCCAGGTCGCTACCACGCTGCTCGGACAAATCGACGCGGCGATCGGCGGGAAAACCGGGGTCAACCTTCCCGAAGGCAAGAACCTTGTCGGGGCCTATTGGCAACCACTCGCCGTCCTGTGCGACGTCGAAACCCTCGAGACCCTTCCCGAGCGTCACTATCGCGCCGGCCTGGGCGAGCTTGCGAAGTATCACTTCCTCGACAATGACTCGACCCGCGAGCCCGCCGTTCTCGACGGCGGACACCTCTCTGCTGGCGACATCGTCGACCGAGTCGCATGGGCGGTGCAACTCAAGGCAGATGCGGTGAGCGCAGACGAACGTGAAGGCGGCCGTCGGGCGTTGCTGAATTATGGGCATACGCTCGGCCACTGCCTCGAAACGCTCGGCAACCATGAGTTGCTCCACGGTGAAGCGGTCGCGATCGGTATTGCCTACGCCGCCGAGGTCGCACTCGAGATGGGGCGCATCGATCTGGAGCGCGTTGGCTACCATCGCTCGATCCTCGCGGGCTACGACCTGCCGATGGCGCCGCCAGGATCGCCGGCGTTTGGCGATATCGAACCCTTGCTCGCCCGCGACAAAAAAGCCCTCGATGGGGTGACCTTCATTCTCGACGGCGAGAAGGGCTGTGAAGTGGTGGCAAATGTCGACCGCGCGGTGCTCGCCTCCTCCTATGAGCGTTTCATCTCGTGACGAATCAGACCGGTCGAAGCTTGCGCCTCGCGGGTGAGTTAAGACGATTCGGCCTCGATGCGCTGATCGTCACGAACGCCAGCAACATCACGTATCTCACCGGCTTTTCCGGGAGTAACGGCACGGTCGTGGTGAGAAACAGTTCCATCACGCTCGTCACCGATAGTCGCTACACCGAGCGCGCCGCCGAAGAGATCGCCGCGGCGCAAGACGCTGTTGGCGCCACCGTCGAACTTGAAATCATCGGCGGATCGAGCACCGAAGCTGCCCTCACGTTGATCGAACAGTCAGCCGAAGCAGCAGTATCGGTCGGTCTTGAAGCGAACGACCTCTCGTGGGCGGCAGCGACCGCCGTACAGGAGCGCCTAGGCGTCGAGCGAGTGAAACCAACCAGTGGCATCGTCGAGGGCCTTCGAGAGATCAAGAGTGAAGCTGAGATCGACAAAATGTCCAAAGCCGCACGGATTGCCGACCAGGCACTCGCAGCCGTGATCGACGGTGGAATCCTCGGGATGTCCGAGCGAGCTGTGCAACGGTCGCTCGACCACACTGCGGCCGAGTTGGGCGCTGATGGCCCGAGCTTCGACACCATCGTTGCCTCGGGACCAAACAGCTCACGGCCACACCACGAGGCCGGAGATCGCGTAATCGCTGTGGGCGACCTCGTGATCATCGACTTTGGCGCCGAGGTCGGCGGCTACCGCTCCGACATGACCCGCTCGTTCGTTCTCGGCGAACCAACACCGCAACAGCGCCACATGCTCGATTCGGTCCTTGTCGCCCAAGCCGCCGGTGTTGATGCCGTCGCTCCTGGGGTCGTTGCCTCCAAGATCGACGCGACGTGCCGTTCGCTACTCTCGGCTCACGACCTCGTCGAGTACTTCACCCACGGGACAGGACATGGCGTTGGGCTCGATATCCACGAAGCGCCGTCGGTGAGTTCGAAGTCCACTGCTACGCTCGCTCCGGGCCATGTCATCACCGTCGAACCTGGCGTCTATATCCCCGACGTTGGGGGAGTGCGCTGGGAGGACACGGTCGTTGTCACAGAAGGTGGAGCGAAATCGCTCACCCAGAGTCCAAAGCAACCATTTCTCACCCTCTAAATTCGACCGTACGCACCAAGTCGGTCACGAAAGCACGCATCGAGGTATGCCATGCCAACCATCACGACAAACGATCTCAAGAACGGAATGCACCTCGACCTCGACGGTGACCTCGTTCAGGTCCTTGCCTTTCAACACGTAAAGCCGGGCAAGGGTGGAGCCTTTGTGCGAAGCACCCTGAAGAACGTGCGTAGCGGCTCCACTGTCGACCGCACATTCCGCGCTGGTGAAAAGGTCGAACGAGCAATGATCGACAAGCGCGACATGCAGTACCTGTACAAAGATGGCGCCGACTTCGTCTTCATGGACACCGAGACTTACGACCAGCGCAACGTATCGCCCGAGACATTGGGCGATGCTGCGGGCTACCTCATCGAGGGACGCAGTGCAAACGTTCTGCTCTACGGAACCGAGATTGTGGGAATCGACGTCCCCCCATCGGTCGAACTCACCATTGCCGAGACCGAACCAGGGCTCCAAGGTGACCGCTCATCGGGTGGAACCAAGCCAGCGACCCTCGAGACCGGCAAGAGCATTCAGGTGCCGCTCTTTGTCAACATTGGCGATGTCGTCAAGGTCGATACGCGCTCTGGCGAATATCAGTCGCGGGCATAACACATGGACCCCTTGCAGCTCTCCCGTCGCGAAGACCGAGAGACAAGCCTCGCACTCCTGTACGAGGCCGACATGACAAACGATGCAATCGACGACGTTCTCGAACGCAACCGTGCCGATGACGACGATTATGGAACCGTCATCGTTAACGGCGTGCGGGACCACGTCGAATCGATCGACGCCCTCATCGACGGCGTTGCCGAAGACTGGACTGTCTCTCGAATGAGCGGAATCGATCGTTGCATCCTGCGAATGGGTGTATGGGAGATCGAACACAGCCCAGAGGTGCCAACCACCGCAATCGTCTCAGAGGCTGTCGCGCTCGCCGAGGACTATTCGACCGAGAAGTCGGCGCCGTTCATCAACGGCATTCTTGTAAAGCTCGCATCGACACAACGCTCAGACGCCCAGCGCTCAGAAACACAGCGCGCAGACGCAGAGCGTTCCGAGGGCATGTGACCCGACCTCCCCGGTCGATCACCGAAGTCTGCGCCGCGTTACCGGCGGTCGACCACTTTCAACTTCGACCTTGGTCGCTCGGGTACGCTAAGACACTGGTCACAGCGTGGCACGACCCCGAAATTGCTCGATGGAACCCGGTGCCACCCAATCCAAACCTCGAACTCGCGCAGTCGTGGATCAGCGGTACGGCGGCACAGAACGAAGCGAGCATCGGCATCGATGTCGTTCTCGTCAGCACCCTTCTCGTTGAAGGCGAGCGGGAACTCGTTGAAGGCGAGCGGGAACTCGCTGAAGGCGAGCGAGTCAGTGCCCTCGCTGGAGAGATTGGTCTGCAGGTCGATCCGAGCCAAGGCATTGCTGAGGTCGGTTTCTGGCTTGCCAAGGAATTCCGCGGCTACGGCGTGAGCAAAATTTTGATTCGGGCCGCCCAAGACCTCGCTTCCGAACTGGAGCTGCGTGGCCTTGTCGCACTCGTCGACGCTGAAAATGCTGCAGCGAACGGACTCTTGGAGGTAATGGCATGGCCCGAACTTCCAACGAAGAGCGAACGGCGCGCCTTCGCTTACCGCACGAAGTAGTGGGTGCAGTCGCGAGAAGGTCAGACCGCTAGAAGATGACGCTGCCCGTAATTACCGAGACCGCGTGGCCGCCGACCCAGATCTCGTCGTCGGTCTGATCGATGTATACATCTCCCCGGCGGCCAAGGGCCGTGCCTTGGCGGGCAACATAGGGCGCCTCGAGGTGGCCATTTCCGAGCAGCCATTGTGCAACTGCAGCGTTGAGGCTTCCGGTTACCGGGTCTTCAGCAACGGTGGCGCCGGTGCGGAAGAAGGCCCGCACCTCAATCGCTGGCTGATTTGTGTTCTCGGCATCTTCAGGTGATTCGGTAAGGCCAACAGCCCCGACCTTGTTCGGGCCAACGACACCGAGCGGAGCCGTTCCAATAACCCCAACCCCCGAGCCGTTACCCCGGGAGAAGTCGGGTTCGAGTTCGAGCACCGCTTCAGCGCTTTCGAACATCACGGCGAGCCAGCCCGGTCCGTTGTCGCACCATTGCGTATCGATGATGTCTGTGCGGTCGACGCCAAGAACTGCGCACACGACGTCGAGTTCCTCCTCGGCCACCGCGCCGCTGCGAATCAGCGGGGGAGCCGCAAAGGCCAAACGGTCGCCAGTGTTTTTGAGCGTGACGAGGCCTACGCCACATTCTTGGATCACCGTTCCCTCGGCCTTGGGAACGCCCCCGGCTTCAAGCCACGCGTGACAGGTGCCGATCGTTGGATGGCCAGCGAAGGGCAATTCGCTCGATGGTGTAAAAATGCGGACCCGATAGTCGGCCTCTGGTGTAGTTGGCGGAAGGATGAACGTCGTCTCCGACAGGTTCGTCCAGTTCGCGAACTGAGCCATCTCGGCATCGGTCAAGCCCTCGGCGTCGGAAACGACGGCGACCGGGTTCCCAAAGTTTGGCGTAGCGGTAAAGACATCGACTTGTCTGAAGCTTCTCATGAGACGAACACTACTAACCCCAGAGCCTCTGACCGCACTGCCAGGTCTGCATAGCTGCGGACCTCTGGCCACGAGGCTTTTGTCCACCGCTCCAGAGTCTCGTGTGACAAGAAATCTAATGCTCGGAGTGCGCGCGTACGGGTTGAAACCACTACGGTGAAATTTGTTCGTGAAGCGGGTCCCGTGAGGCCCGAACGGGCAGGAGGAATTGTGGTAGACGCAGATCTTCGGCGCACCCGAGCTGTCGCATTTGGTCGCAGCGGGTTGAGCAGGTTCGTTCCTCAGACCACCGTTCTCAACGCCGACGATGTGGCTCGAGCGCTCAAGCGCATGGCCCACGAGATCGTCGAGGCAAACAGCGGGCTCGACGACGTGATTATCATCGGCCTGGAGCGAGGCGGCGTCCCTATTGCCCAAGCGATAGCCACAGCGCTCGAACAAATCGAAGACCGCACCGTCGAGTTCGGAACGATCGACATCAGCTTCTACCGCGACGACATTTCGACCTCCCCGGTATTACCCGAAGTTACCAAGATGCCGTACTCGGTGACCGAAAAGCACGTCGTCCTCTGCGATGACGTGTTATTCACCGGCCGTACCGTGCGCTCAGCCCTCGACGCCGTTACCGACTTTGGACGCCCAAAGAGCATCCAGCTCGCCGTGATGGTCGACCGTGGACACCGAGAACTGCCGATCCGACCCGACTACGTCGGTAAGAACCTGCCGACCTCGCGCAGCGAAAGCGTGCGCGTCTCGCTCGACGGCGTCGAACTCGGCGTGACCGAAGCAATCGAAGCGGGAACACGGAAGGACGACTTGTGAAGGACCTCCTGACTATCGCCGACCTGGGCAAGGACGGCATCGACGAGATCATGGTGACCGCGGATGCAATGGCCGAGGTGAGCGCTCGGCCAATCCCCAAAGTTCCCGCGCTGCGCGGCAAGACGGTGGCGTCGATGTTCTTCGAGGACTCCACCCGTACCCGCACCTCGTTCGAAACGGCAGCGAAGCGTCTGTCGGCCGATGTACTCAACTTCAGCGCATCGTCATCGTCGGTAAACAAAGGCGAGTCATTGCGTGACACCGTCGAGACCATCGAGGCAATGGGCGTCGACGCGATCATCGTCCGGCACCGTTCGTCGGGTGCGCCCCGCCAAGTTGCTCAATGGGCAAAGGCGTCGGTACTCAACGCAGGCGATGGCTGGCACGCACACCCCACCCAAGCGCTGCTCGATGCCTACACGATCCGAGATGAGGGCCGCGACTTCGACGGCCTCAACGTTGCGATCGTCGGCGACATCTCCCACAGCCGGGTTGCGAGGAGCAACATCGAAGCCTTCTCAACGCTGGGAGCAAACGTGACGCTCGTCGCTCCGCCCACCCTCTTGCCTCCCCATGTCGAAGCGCTCGAAGCGTCGGTCTCGCACAGCCTCGACGCCGTGCTCCCCGAAACCGATGTTCTGTACTTGCTTCGCATGCAACACGAGCGAATGGATCAAGCGTTGGTCCCCTCGCTTCACGAGTACCACCGCAGCTTCGGCCTCACGCCCGACCGGGCCAAGCAGCTGCCAGCTTCTGCGCTGATCATGCACCCAGGTCCAATGAACCGCGGCATCGAAATCTCGCCCGAGGTCATCGACGACTCGCGCGTGCGGGTCCTCAACCAAGTCGCAAACGGTGTGACCGTCCGAATGGCGGTCCTTTACCTCGTCGTTGGATCGAACTCGGGTGGAGGTGCGCTATGAGCACCGTACTTACTGGAGGGTCGATCGCTGGACCGAACGGTGTCGAAATCGCCGACGTTCTCATCACCGGCAACTCCATCGTCGCTGTTGGCACCGACCTGCCAATTCCCGAGGCTGCACGTCGCATCGATGCGTCGGGTCTCATAATCGTTCCCGGTCTCGTCGACATCAATGCCTCACTTCGCGAACCCGGAAACGAAGAAGCCGAAACGATCGAAACCGGTGCGCGTGGCGCTGCGCTCGGCGGGTACACCGCTGTGGTCGCGATGCCGAACACGTCGCCGACTATCGATTCGACGTCGGTGGTGCGAGACGTTCTCGCACTCGCAGAGGGCGCGTCGTGTGAGGTGCTTCCCGCCGCCGCAATGACGGTTGGTCGCAATGGCGAGCTGCTCACCCCAATGGGCGAGCTCGCATCGATTGGCGTGCGCATCTTCACCGACGCCGGACGAGGCGTTCAAGATCCCGCAATGATGCGATCCATTATGGAGTACGCCACCGGCCTCGAAGCGGTTACAAATGGCGTGCCGATCGTGCTGGCCCAACATTGCGAAGTCGATGCGCTCAGCCAACACGGTCACATGCATGAGGGGGAGTGGTCGACCCGGCTCGGGATGGCAGGCCAACCCGTCATTGCCGAAACACTGATGATGCAGCGCGACATTGCGTTGGCCGAACTCACCGGCGCTCGTATTCATTTTCAGCACGTATCGACCGCAGCCGGTGTTGAAATCATCCGTCGCGCAAAGCGCGATGGACTTGCGATCAGCGCAGAGGTTGCACCCCATCACTTCGCGCTCATCGATGAAGCGTGTAAGGGCTACGACCCTGTGTTCAAGGTCAACCCGCCGCTGCGAACCCCCGACGATGTTGCGGCGATCAAAGACGGACTTTCCGACGGAACGATCGATTGCATTGCGACCGATCACTCGCCACACGAGCCCCACACCAAGGAGTTCCCGTTCGACCATGCGCCAGCGGGGATGCTCGGATTTGAAACGGCACTCTCGGTCGCGATGGGCGAACTCGATCTGCCGTTGATGCGACTCGTCGAGTTGATGAGCATCCGCCCCGCCGAAATCGCGGGAATTAGCGATAGGCACGGCCAACTCGTTGCGGCCGGGAACCGTGCGAACCTCGCAGTTATCGACCCGGAAGCAACGTGGGTCGCAGACGGCGCGGCAATGGCCAGTCGCAGCCAGAACAGTCCGTTTACGGGTCGAGAGATGAAGGCACGAGTTATGTACACGATCGTCGAAGGCGAAATCACTGTGGATAAGGGAGAAGCAACTAAATGAGTGGAGTGACCGAGGCAGCCCTTGTGCTCGCTGACGGGACCATCTTTGAGGGCGAGGCGTTCGGTGCCGAGGCTCCAGATGGGGTGAGTAGCGGCGAGGTCGTGTTCAACACGGTCATGACCGGCTACCAAGAAGTGTTGACCGATCCGTCGTATGCGGGCCAGATCATCACCTTTACCTATCCACACATCGGCAACTACGGCACCAACGCCGTCGACCACGAATCGCGTGCCTCGTTCTGTCGGGGCGTGATCGTGAGAGATCCCGCCCGGCGTGCCAGCAATTACCGCAGCGATGAGGAGTTCGTGAGCTACCTCAAGGCAAACAACATCTCGGGCATTGCGGGCCTCGACACCCGCCGCCTCACCCGCCACATTCGTGACCTTGGAGCCATGCCCGGGGCGTTCGGCACCGCAGATGAGGCAACGCTGACCGCGGCGGCAAAGAACGAACCGGGTACCGACGGCCTCGACCTTGTCTCGACGGTCACCTGCGATGCGCCGTACACCGTGACCGGGACAGGTTCCCGCACGATCGTCGCCCTCGACTTCGGCATCAAGACCTCGATCCTCGAACAGCTCAAACCGCTGGGCGACATCATCGTGATGCCAGCGAGCACGAGCGCTGCCGACGTCCTCGCACAAAACCCCGACGGTGTGTTCCTCTCCAACGGTCCTGGCGACCCCGAACCACTCGGCTACATCCGCGACACGATTTCCGAGCTGCTCGGCCAGGCCCCAATCTTTGGCATCTGCCTCGGCCACCAGTTGCTCGCCGCAACACTCGGGGCGACGACCTACAAGCTCCCGTTCGGCCACCACGGCGGGAACCACCCCGTCATGCGGTTGCGCGACCGCAAGGTCGAGATCACCTCGCAGAACCACAACTATGCGGTCGAGGAAGCCTCGCTCGTCGACGCCGAATTGACCCATGTCAACCTCAACGATCACACCGTTCAAGGCCTCGCCTGCACCGAAGTGCCCGCCTTTAGCGTGCAGTACCACCCCGAAGCTGGCCCCGGCCCCCACGACAGTCGCTACCTGTTCGACGACTTCGAACAATTGATGGCGAACAACCCCCTGAAGGAGACCGCTGATGCCTAAGCGCGAAGACATTGCATCGATCCTCGTCATTGGCTCAGGTCCGATCGTGATTGGCCAAGCCTGCGAATTCGACTACTCGGGCACCCAGGCATGTCGCATCCTGCGCGACGAGGGCTACCGGGTGATTTTGGCGAACTCGAATCCCGCCACGATCATGACCGACCCCGATTTTGCCGATGCCACCTACATCGAGCCGTTGACCGTGCCGGTTCTCGAAGCGATCATCGACAAAGAAAAGCCCGACGCACTCCTCCCAACGCTCGGCGGCCAAACCGCGCTCAACCTTGCAATGGACCTCCAAGAGGCTGGCGTTCTCGACGCCCACAGTGTCGAACTCATCGGCGCCGATGCCGAAGCGATCGATACTGCCGAGAACCGCGACAAGTTCAAACAGGCCATGGTCGAGATCGGCCTGGACGTCCCAAAGTCGGGTATTGCCCATGACATGGACCGCGCCCGGGAGATCATGTCCGACCTCGGCCTGCCGGTGATTATTCGCCCTGCGTACATTCTTGGGGGCAAGGGAACCGGCATTGCCGAGACCGCCGAAGAGTTCGAAGACGTAGCCGCCAATGGCATTACGGCCAGCCCAATCGGCGAGATTCTCATCGAGGAATCGATCAAGGGTTGGAAAGAGTACGAACTTGAAGTCATGCGCGACCATGCCGACAACCAGGTCGTCGTGTGCTCGATCGAAAACGTCGACCCGATGGGAGTCCACACCGGCGACTCGATCACGGTTGCGCCCGCGCAGACCCTGAGCGACGTCGAACTCCAAGAGATGCGAGACGCAGCGTTTGCTGTGATGCGCCGGGTCGGTGTCGAGACGGGCGGCTCGAACGTGCAGTTCGCTGTCGACCCCGAAAACGGCCGTCAAGTCGTCATCGAGATGAACCCTCGCGTCTCGCGCTCATCGGCGCTTGCGTCGAAAGCGACAGGCTTCCCGATCGCAAAGATTGCGGCGCGCCTGGCCATTGGTTACACGCTCGACGAGATCCCAAACGACATCACCAAACAAACGCCAGCGAGCTTCGAGCCGACCATCGATTATGTGGTCACGAAGATCCCTCGCTGGGCCTTTGAGAAGTTCCCCGGCACCTCGGGCGTCCTCGGCACCCAAATGCAGTCGGTGGGCGAAGCAATGGCCATTGGTCGCACCTTCCCCGAGTCGCTACAAAAGGGTTTGCGCAGCCTCGAGATTGGCCGCCACGGGCTCAACGGTGACGCCGGTGAGGCGCCATTCGACGAGATGGACATCGACCAGCTGATGGTCGAAGCCAACATTGGAACGCCGCATCGAATCTTCCAACTCGAAGCACTGCTCCGCCGAGGCAAGACCGTCGAGGAAGTCCACGCAGCGACGAAGGTCGATCCGTGGTTCCTCGACCAGATGCTGCGCATCACCGAGGAACGCCAGGCCCTCGAAACCGAATCGCTCGATTCGCTCAGCGCTCGCGGCTGGAAACGAGCGAAGCAACTCGGTTTCTCCGATGCTCAGCTGGCGTATTTGTGGTCGGTGGACGAGTCCGAGGTGCGGGCAGCCCGCAAGGCGGCCGGTGTTGAACCGACCTACAAGACGGTCGATACCTGCGGCGCAGAGTTCGACGCCGAAACGCCCTATCACTACTCGACCTGGGAAGACACCAGCGAAGTTCGCCCGTCCGACCGCCAAAAGGTCATGATCCTCGGATCTGGGCCAAACCGTATTGGGCAGGGCATCGAGTTCGACTACTGCTGTGTGCATGCGAGCTTCGCGCTCTCCGATGCTGGCTTTGAGACGATCATGGTCAACTGCAACCCCGAGACCGTGTCCACCGACTACGACACGAGCGACCGTCTCTACTTCGAACCGTTGACCCATGAAGACGTGTACAACATCATCGAAGCCGAACAACCCGCAGGCATCATTGTTTCGCTCGGTGGCCAAACTCCGCTAAAGCTTGCGAACGAACTGCCGGCAGAACTGGTCGTTGGTACCTCACCGAAGTCGATCGATCTCGCCGAGGACCGCGAGCAGTGGAACGCCTTGTGCGAACGGACCGGAATTCCACAACCTCCCGGTGGCACCGCCACCACCGTCGACGAAGCACTCAATGTCATCTCGGGAATTGGCTACCCCGCGCTTGTTCGTCCGTCCTATGTGCTGGGCGGGCGTGCCATGGAGATCGTCTACGACGATGCTGGACTGAGCGCTGCGATGGAACAGCTCGCCGCGTTCGGTTCGCTCGGACGAGAGGGCGGCCTCTCGGCCGAGCGTCCGGTGCTGATCGACCGCTTCTTGGAAGATGCGATCGAAGTCGATGTCGATGCAATCCGTGATGGCGCCGGCAACTCGATGATCGGCGCGGTGATGCAACACGTCGAAGAGGCCGGTGTGCACTCGGGCGACAGTGCCTGTGTCATCCCGCCTCCGAGCTTGTCACCCGAGATGGTGGCGACGCTCGAAGAGTTCGCGATCAAGATCGCAAACGAGCTCGAGGTCGTCGGCCTCATCAACGTGCAATTCGCAGTCAAGGACGGGCAGGCCTATGTCATCGAGGCAAACCCTCGTGCCTCGCGAACCGTACCGTTCGTCGCGAAAGCGACGGGCGTGCCGCTCGCAAAGATCGCCGCTCGGGTGATGCTCGGGGCGACCCTCGACGAGCTTCGTATCGAGGGTCTTGTTCGAGAGCCGGTGACCGGCCACGTTTCGGTAAAGGAAGCCGTGCTGCCGTTCAACCGATTCCCCGATGCCGATCCGTTGCTCGGTCCTGAGATGCGCTCAACTGGGGAGGTCATGGGCATCGACTCGACCACCGGACGAGCGTTCACGAAGAGCCAGATGGCAGCAGGAGGGGCTCTCCCAGAGTCAGGAACCATATTCTTCTCGCTCGCCGACCGAGACAAAGTCATCGGCACCGACGCCGCCCGCCGATTCGTTGACCTCGGCTTCAAAATCGTTGCGACCGAAGGTACCGCCGAGGTCTTCGAGGCGGCTGGAGTGATTGTTGGACAACGCGTCGCAAAGCTCAACGCCGACGGTGTGGCAGATACTGACGGGCAGACCGCAGTCGATCTGATCGAGGCCGAGCAGATCGCACTCGTGGTCAACAGCCCCGCAGGGCGAGGACCTCGAGCCGATGGTGCGTATATTCGCGCCGCCGCCGGAGCGAACGGAATTCCGTTGCTCACCACGGGTTCGGCCGCGCTCGCCGCAGCGCGAGGTATGGCCGATTGGCTCGATTCGCCGCTCACGGCGAAATCCATTCAGGAGTACCACGGCAAGGTCGCAAGCTCGTAATGGTCGACATGTCCACCGCCGTTGGACGAACGGAACTCCCAAACCCGGTAATGACCGCATCGGGAACCGCAGGCCATGGCGGCGAACTCGGCAGGTACGTCCCGCTCGCTTCGCTCGGCGCGCTCGTCGTCAAGTCACTCTCGATCATGGCGTGGGAGGGCAACCCCGGCCCACGCGTGGTGCAGCTACCCGGCGCAATGATGAACAGCGTCGGCCTACAAGGTCCAGGAGTCGCCGGGTGGATTGCCGAAGAATTGCCAGAGCTGCGGGCGTCAGGTGCGCGCATCGTCGCAAGCATCTGGGGGAGAACCGTAGAGGAGTATCGCCAAGCCGCCGAGGCCCTCGTTCCGGTCCAAGATGACCTGACGGCGGTCGAGATCAACGTGTCATGTCCAAACATCGAGGACCGACGCAAGATGTTCGCACATAGCTGCGAAAGCGCAGCTGAGGTCATTCATGCAACCGAAGCGCTCGAAATCCCGCGCTGGGCAAAGCTCAGCCCAAACGTCTCCGATATCGCCGAGATTGCCGGGGCGGCTGGTGATGCAGGCGCCGACGCGGTGACGTTGACCAACACGCTGCTCGGCCTCGTGCTCGACCCAGCGACCGGTCGCCCGGTGCTTGGCGGCGGGGGAGGAGGCGTCTCGGGCCCCGCAATGCGTCCAGTCGCGCTGCGCGCCGTGTTCGACGTCGCCGCAGCGCACCCAGAACTCCCCATCGTTGGGGTCGGGGGTATCGCAGACGCGACCGACGCAGTGCAGTACCTTCGAGCGGGAGCGAGTGCGGTTCAGGTGGGCACAGCGACCTTCGCTGACCCACGTGCAACCCAACGAGTTACCCGAGACCTCGAGACGTGGTGCGAAACGACAGGAGTTGTTCGTCTCCGCGACCTCATCGGTACGGCCCACACCTGATCGGTAGGCCGTGAGCCCCCCACCGAGATCAGACCGTCAAGAACAGGAACGTGACATGGACACCGTAGACATCGAACTCCGAAGCAAGTTGTGCGTCGCCCTCGACGTAGACGACATGGTCGAAGCCGTGCGAATCGCCAAAGAGCTTTCGCCATGGTTCGGCGTGGCAAAGGTCGGCCTCGAACTGTTCACCGCAGCTGGCACCGACGCGATCGGCATCCTCACCGGCCTTGGCTACGACGTATTTCTCGATCTCAAGATGTACGACATCCCAACGACGGTCGAAAAGGCGTCGAGGGTGCTCGGTGCGCTCGGCGTTAAGTACGCCACCTACCACGCGCAAGGCGGCGTCGATGTCCTTACCGCCGGTGCCGCTGGCCTTCGTGCTGGCGCCGAGGAAGCTGGCCTTCCCGAACCAATCCCACTCGCGATCACCGTCCTCACCTCCGATGCCGATGCGCCAGAACACATCATGCCGGCGCGTGTTCGCCTCGCAGTCGAGTCGGGCATGGGTGGCTTGGTCTGTGGACCAAACGATGTCAAAGAAGCAAAGCAATACGCTCCTCGACTCGTCGGCGTCACCCCGGGCATTCGCCCCGCGGGTGCAGAGCACCATGATCAGGTGCGCGTCGCAACGCCGAAGATTGCGCTGGACAACGGTTCTGACCTTCTCGTCATTGGCCGAGCGGTAACGCTCGCCGAGGATCGTGTCGCCGCTGCCGAATCGATCGTGGATAGCTGCCTGAGCTAAGCCCGAGGCCCACTCGTTATGATTCTGAGATGACGTACTTCGAAGATGCCCGCTACGTTTCGTTGTTCGATTCGATAGATGCAGTGAGGCGTCATCGAGAAGCGTTTCTCGATGAACTTGCCTCCGGCTCGCTCAGCGTTGCCGATGTCTTTGCCCGGGCCGAATCCGACGCGGTGCTCGCCAGCATGAAAGTGCTGCCCGCAATCGAAGCAATTCCGGACAACAAAAAGGTCTCGACACGTCGAGCGTTCGACGAGCTCGGCATTTCTGAGGCAGCGCTCATCGAGCATGTGTCGCTTGAGGCAATCAGCGAACTCCCCGCAGCGATCGATCGGCATGGTCTGTAATGGCTGGCCTTGTCATCGTCATCTCTGGGCCCGGTGGGGCGGGGAAGGGCACCGTCGTAGAAAAGCTTGTCGCCGCCGATCCCGAACTTTCGCTCTCTCGTTCGTGGACAACCCGTGACCGTCGCCCAGGCGAAGCCGAAGATGCCTATGTCTTTGTCTCCGAAGAAGCGTTCCTCGAGCACCGCGATGCTGGCGGTTTCCTCGAATGGAATCACTTTCTCGGCGGGAACTATTACGCGTCGCCCGTTCCCGACATCGATGCTGCACAAGATCTCGTGCTCGAAATTGACGTGAACGGAGCCCAACAAATATTCGACGGACCGAAAGAAGCGCTCTATGTGTTCATCGACACGCCATCGCTCGAAGAACAACGGCAACGCCTAATTTCTCGTGGCGACAGCGCTGACAAGGTCGAGGAGCGAATGGCCGCCGGGGCCGACGAGCGCAAGCTCGCCGAGTCAATTCCTTACATCCACGTCGTGAACGACGATGTGGATGAATGCAGCGCTGAAGTGGCTGCGCTGATCGAGGAGTACCGTTCATCAGGAACGTGCTGAACGCTGGTAGAGTGAGCAGCTGGCAAATCAGGGAGTTACCGCTATGAGTGAAAGCACGTCGATGATCGACCCGCAGGTCGAGAAGTTGCTCGAAGCATCAGGATCAAAGTTCCGTCTCGTAACCCTCGGTGCGCGTCGTGCCCGCCAGATCAACGCCTACTTTGGCCAGCTGGGTGAGGGACTTGGCACCGCAGTGCCACCACAGGTCACCTCAACGGCTCGCAAGCCACTCTCGATTGCGTTCGAAGAGATCGCCGCCGACAAGATCGTTCCGGTCGAACGCGACTTCGAAGCCGAAGCGCTCGCAGAGGCACAAGCCAAGGCAGACGCCGAAGCCCTCGCCGCCGAACTCGACGCAAAGAACGACTGAGCAAACCCGTGTCCTCCCTCGATGGTGCCCGGGTTGTTCTCGGGGTCACGGGCGGAATTGCTGCATATAAAGCCGTCGAGGTCAGCCGCCGTCTCGTAGATTCGGGCGCGCACGTCGTGCCGGTACTTACCGAAGGCGCAGAGCATTTCGTTGGTCGCACGACCTTTGACGCACTCGCGTCAGAGAAAGTGCAAACGAGCCTGTGGGACGAGGAAAGCCCGATTCCCCACACGTTGCTCGGACAGAGTGCCGACCTCATCATCGTTGCCCCCGCGACGGCCCGCCTGCTGTCGGACTATCGCGTCGGCAGGTCGGCCGACCTGCTTACGACCACCCTCATCGCGACCGCAGCGCCAGTGCTGCTCGCACCGGCCATGCATACCGAAATGTGGGAACACCCGGCGGTGCAAGAGAATCTCGACGTGCTCGATGGGCGAGGGGTCCACATCGTCCCTGCCGAACCAGGCCGCCTTGCGGGTGGCGACATTGGATTTGGTCGCCTGGCTTCGCCACGAACGATCGTTGCGCACGCCGAGCGCGTGCTGTCGACCCAAGATCTCGCAGGTAACCATGTCGTCATCACCGCCGGCGGCACATCAGAGGCAATCGATGCGGTTCGCGTGATTTCGAACCGCTCAACTGGGAAGCAAGGCTACGCACTCGCTGAGGCGGCCTGGGCTCGTGGTGCCGATGTGACGCTGATCAGCACGGTCGACCGCGAGCCACCAATTGGCGTGACGGTCGTATCTGTCGAGTCAGCCGCCGAGATGGAAAAGGCGGTGATGTCGGTAAATAACGCCGATGTCATCGTCATGGCAGCAGCGGTTGCCGACTTCCGCCCGGCAGACCCTAAGGGCCACAAGATCAAGAAGTCGGGTGGCGGCGTTCCAGAGATTGCATTGGAGAAAACGCACGACTTTCTCGTCGACCTCGGCGAGAACAAGCCAGGTGGGCAGGTACTTGTTGGGTTCGCCGCCGAGACCGAAAACCTCATCGACAATGCAAAAGCGAAGCTCGCGAAGAAGAAGCTCGACCTGATCGTTGCGAACGATGTTTCGGCTCCCGATGTGGGCTTTGCTCACGATACGAACGCCGTGACGATCCTGGTTAGCGATGGAACCCAAACTGAGGTAACACTGGACTCGAAACGGGTGATCGCTGATGCGATCTTCGATGCTGTCGTCCGGGTGCAAACAACCCTCCCGTAATCAACGATGCGAGTGCTCTGATCCACCTAGTATGAGAGCGCGCTCGTTCGACCATCGATAGCGCCAAGAGCGATTAGTTCAAGAGAAGGTAACCCGTGCCAGAGAATTTCAGTTTCACGTCCGAATCGGTGACCGAAGGTCATCCCGACAAGATGTCGGACCAGATTTCCGATGCGATCCTCGATGCGTTCCTCGAGCAAGACCCGCTCGCACGCGTTGCGTGTGAGACGCTCGTGACGACCGGCCTTGCAATGGTTGCTGGCGAGATCACCACCAGCGGCGATTACGTCGATATTCCCTCGATCGTGCGCAAGACGATCAACGGCATTGGGTATGACCGTGAGTCCTTCGGATTCGACGGCAACACCTGTGGTGTGATGGTTGCGATCGATGAGCAGTCGGTAGACATTGCTCAGGGCGTCGACGACTCCGAAGAGCTCCGTGGCGGTTCGGCCGACGACGACCTCGACAAGCAGGGCGCTGGCGACCAAGGCATGATGTTTGGTTACGCGAGCGATGAGACCGATGTGCTTATGCCGATGCCGATCCATGTTGCGCATCGCATGGCCGAGCAACTCGCTGCAGTCCGCAAGAGTGGCAAGGTTCCGTACCTTCGCCCCGACGGCAAGACTCAGGTCACCTTCGAATACGAAAACAATGTTCCCGTCCGCCTCAGCACCGTGCTCGTTTCGACACAGCACAACGATGGCATCGACCGCGATTCGATGATTCGCCCCGACCTCATCGAGCACGTCATCAAGCCGGTAATCCCTGAGCAGTTCCAAGACGATGACTACGAAGTGCACGTCAACCCAACTGGCCGCTTCGTTATTGGCGGCCCAGTCGGTGACGCTGGCCTCACCGGCCGCAAGATTATCGTCGACACTTACGGCGGCATGGGCCGGCACGGTGGCGGCGCCTTCTCGGGCAAGGACCCAAGCAAGGTCGACCGCTCGGCTGCGTACGCAACCCGCTGGGTTGCAAAGAACGTTGTCGCATCCGGTGCAGCAAAGCGCTGCGAAGTCCAGGTCGCGTACGCAATCGGTATGGCTCGCCCAATGTCGGTACTCGTCGAAACCTTCGGCACCGAGACCGTCGACCCAGCAAAGATTGCCGACGCAGTGAACGAGATCTTCGACCTGCGCCCAGGAGCGATCCTCGCCGATCTCAACCTTCGTCGTCCCGTTTACGGCCCAACCGCAGCATATGGACACTTCGGACGTAGTGGCGACGGCTTCACCTGGGAAAACACCGACCGCGCCGCCGACCTCAAGTCCGCCCTCGGCCTCTAGCCACGGATTTGGGGTCTGACCCCAAATCTGCCGGTAGCAAGCAAATTTGTTCACGTTCCACGTGTCGTTGGCCCGAATTTTGGCGTTCTGACTCGCTATCCACGGATTTGGGGTCTGACCCCAAATCTAACGGTAGGGGGTTTCCAGATTCTTAGCTGTCGCAGCCAAGTTGTAGGTTTACGCCGTGAACGAGGCGCTGCCAGGATTTGAACGACCCGCTGCTGTGCAGCGGGTCGTTGCGCGTCCGGAGGGCCGTCTCGTGTCGGTGCAACCCGACATCACCTCGATCACCCGCTCGTTTACCTACGAGGTGCCCGTGGCGTGGGAAGAGGATGGTCGGGCCGACAAAGTCGATGTTGGGTCGATGGTCCGTATGGACTTCAGCGGTCGCCGTACCGCTGGGTGGGTGACCGCAGTCGATGTCGAACACGATCCGTCGGTCGATGTGCGGCCGCTGTCGAAGTGGTCGAGCGTCGGTCCACCTGCCGACGTTGTCGAGCTCGCCGAATGGGCGGCGTGGCGATGGGCGGGCCGCTTGCCGCACTTTTTGCGCGCTGCGTCGCCTCCGAAGATGGTGCCGATGGTTCGCCACCGTCCACCCGCGAGCACAGTCGAAGCCGATGACGCCTACCGGTCGACGTTTGGCGAAGGCGTGACCGCGGTTCGTACGAACCCCGCCGACACTGGTCTTGGTCTTGCGCTAGCTGCGGCGGCCAAGGGGCGAGCACTGATCCTCGTGCCGACGATTGCGTGGCGTCGCCGGCTCGCTCGCCAACTTCGCGACGCGGGCGTCGGGGTTGCCGAGTACGACGACCAGTGGGAACGCTCGGCTTCTGGTGCGGTCACGGTCGGCACTCGTACCGCTGCGTTCTCACCAATGCCACAGATCGATGCCGTCTTAGTGCTCGACGAACACGACGCAGCGTATAAGTCCGAACGCACCCCGAGCTGGAACGGTAGAGACGTAGCGATCGAGCGGGCCCGACGAAGTGGAGCGCCGTGTGTTCTTGCCTCGCCCTCGCCGTCGCTTGAAGCCCTACGAGCGGGTGATCGCTCACTGGTTCCGAGTAAGGCTGCGTCGAGAGCAGCGTGGCCAGCGGTGAAGGTCATCGACATGCGAATCCAAGACACACCTGGCCTGCTCACCGAGTCGATCGTTGATGTGATCCGCAGCGATGGACCGATTGCGTGCATCCTCAACCGCAAGGGGCGGGCCCGGATGCTGGCGTGCGCGACCTGCAACGCTCTGGCGGTGTGTGAGTCGTGCAGCGGCTCGCTCGCCGAAACCGATGATGGCGCACTCGTCTGCCATCGTGATGGCACGACCCGCCCGAAGGTCTGTGGCGAATGCAGCGGTACACACATGAAGCACCTGAGGCCGGGTATCTCCCGGCTCGCCGAAGACCTTGCGGTGCTGGCCAAGCGTGAAGTCATTGAGGTGTCAGCGGACAGCGCTCCCGACAATTTCAGGGCAAACGGGCTCTATATCGGGACCGAGGCCATCCTTCACCGCATGGAGCGAGCGCGGGCGGTCGTTTTTCTTGACTTCGATCAAGAACTCGCCGTGCCTCGATATCGGGCTGCTGAAGAGGCGTTCCAGTTGCTGGCGCTTGCTGCGCGGCTCGTTGGGCCAAGGTTCCATGGGGGCAGAATCTTCATCCAGACCCGCCGTCCAGATGACGTCGTCGTCCAGGGCGCGGTGCAGGGAGACCCCGGAAGCGTCGCGAAGGCACAGCGCGACGTGCGTCAGGTGTTCCAGCAGCCGCCCTATGGGGCTTGGGCGCTCGTATCGGGGGCAGGCGCTCCAGAGTTCATCGAAAGCGCGCAGAGCCGCGCAGGAGCCGACGGAGCCGTTCAGTTTCTTCGCCAAGACGATCGTTGGCGATTCAGCGCGGCGAACCACGATGATCTGCTCGAGGTGTTGAACAACACCGAACGCCCCGCAGACCGCATCCGCATCGAGGTCGACCCACTCACCGTGTGAGTGAGGATCGCCTAGAAGCGACCCCACTGCCGTTGGAGTTCGGCGATCGCTTGATCGAGATCGACGCCCATTTGTTTGGAGGCGACGACGTAGCCTTCGGCGACATCTGCCAAGGTCTTGCTCGTGGTGTCATCGACCGTCTCTTGGGTCAGTGGTTGCGGCAGCACGAACGACCCTCGGTGACCGAGCGTTTCGAGGACCGACGACTCTTCGAGTAACGCGTATGCCTTGGCTACCGTGCCCTTCGCGAGCTTGAGGTCGCTGGCGAGTTGGCGAATCGTCGGCATCCGAGTGCCAGGTTCGAGCGTTCCGGCAGCAACCATTCGAACCACTTGCTCACGAATCTGCTCATAGACGGGCAATGGCAGCGACGAGTCGATGCGAAGCATCATGAGCGCACCTCGGCGGCGATCGATTCGGGGGAGTGCCGACTCGACACATTCCAGCCGAACGCAAAGAGCCAGAGCAATACGGTAATCGTGCCGGCGGTATCGAGGGTCTCGCTCGTCGTCAGCGAGGCAACGCCGCTCGCAATGACGATGAGCGCAACACCGATCGCTGCCTTTGTGAAACCGAGCGTGGCGGCGAGTCGGCGCATGAGGTCGTCGGCTCGCCGCAGGTCGTCAGACAGTGCGGGCCGAGGGCGGAGCACCACCGCACGTTGGAACGCCAACGTGAGCGCAACGATGAGTACTGCAGACACCGCAGCGGTGATTGCAGTGCCTGAGCTGGTTTGTTCCTGAACGAGACCAACGACGGCGAGGCAAACCGCTCCAACAGCGATGCCACGTAGCGCCAGGGAATCGCGTCTATCGGTGTATTCCGAAACCTCTCGAGGGGTAAGGCTTGCACTCGCGGTAGGTGCGCGTGCGACCTTGAACGAGTGCAGTTCCGCAGCAGCACCACCGAGCGCAACTCCTGCAAGAAGGCCGAGAAAGATGCCACCAAACTGGCCGCCTCCGAGACCGAAACCGAGGATAGTGCCAACAGTGCCGCCGACGAACCGGAAGTGCCGGGAGCGGCGGAGCCACCGCACAAGGAGCGCACGATTGACCGGGTCGGGATCGAGGCGCCTCGCCTGATCCTCGGCTTCGGCATTGACGCCAGCCAGATTCAGGATTATCCCCGTGACCGCACCGAGCAGGATGACCCCGAAGACCAGAGCGAGTACCCAGCCTCCGTTGCCGAACGCGAGCAGTGAGAGAGTGATGCTGGCGACCAAAAGCAGCAACCACGAACTGCGCTGTACGGCGCTGAGAACGCGCTTCATCGGAATACCTCACATGCGCCGGTGAGCATTCCGTCGAACGTCACGAACTCGACGGTGAAGTCATCTCGACTATCGAACACGCGGAACGTGATGTCTTCGTCGTGTGCCTCGACGAGTGGGTCGGGAAGTGCGATCGACCGGCTGACCGGTGGGAAGGCACCCTCGCCGAAATCGACGGTCGCTGTGGCGATACCCCAGTCGCCGTCGGGGTCTAGCGGATTCGTGCAATCGCTGATGCGGAATTGCACGTAGATGTTCGCCCACCGGTCAGGTTCGAGTGTCACAGGAAGTGGAAGATTGGGTTCACCCGTCCAGTCGTTTCGGTTCTCATCGACGATAATCTCGGTCATCTCCTCAATCGTCACGGATTGATTCCCGTTCGCGTCCGGCCCATCGAGGCGTGGCTCGATCTGTATCCCGACACCTACCATTTCAACGCCCGGAGCATCCAAGCTGATATCGGTAATCCGAATGTCGCGTGAACTGAGGTTTGGCATATCGACCACGGCGGTAAGGATTTGCTCATCGATCTGGGCCACAGGTGCAGCGCCGCTGCTCCAACCCGCTCCGGCGATTGGGTTCGGAAATACTCTCCCGCTGATGACCAGGATCGACACGACGACCGCCGCTGCGGCGATCGAGATGCCCCAAGCGAAACGCTTGAAGATGCTCGGCGTTGGTGGAATCAGCTGATCGAGCTGCTCGTCGATGTCGCTCTGTTCCATTCGTGGCTTCATCGCAACTGACATCGCGTCCCCCTGCCTGCGGCGCAAACTGCTCTTGTACCAAGAGTATGGGACAAGTTTGTCCCAGTCAAGCGGTACAAACAGGCTGGCTGAATCGCGGAGCCTCCTCCTCCTCGAATTTTGAAGAGTGCTGGTGCTCTGAGGACCAGTACTCTTCAAAATTCAGTTTTTGTTGGGACTAGGGTTGGGTGATGACCACGATCGAAGTTCTCGGTACCTGCCATCACGATTGTCCAGATAGCTGTGGCTGGGTGGCGACCGCGGTCGACGGTGTGCTCACGACCCTGCGAGGCAACCCGAACCACCCGTACTCACAGGGCGAGCTGTGCCCAAAGGTCAGCAAGTTCGTCGGCCGTGTGAACCATGAAGACCGTTTGCTACACCCGCTCATTCGAACCGGCGCGAAGGGGTCGGGCGAGTTTCGACAGGCCACGTGGGACGAAGCTCTCGACCGGGTCGTTGCAGAATTCACTCGGATCAAGGAAACCCACGGCGGCGAGGCATTGCTGCCGTGGTGGTCTGCGGGCACTCAAGGCCTCATCCAGAACCAAGGAACCGCCAAGGCGCTCTTTGCGCTGCTTGGCTCGGCGACGCAGCACGGAAGCGTCTGTGGTGTTGCGGCCGGTTATGGCATGGCGTCGGTGTACGGCGACGGCTTGGGGACCGACCCGTTGCAATGTGAGCACTCGGACCACATCATCTTGTGGGGAACCAACACCCGGTTAACCAACCGACACCTGTGGCCGGTAATTCAAGATGCGCAGCGGCGCGGTGCGAAGGTCACCGTGATCGACCCAATCCGCACGATCACCGCCGACAAGGCCGATGCGGTCATCCAACCACTTCCCGGCACCGACGTTGCGTTGCTGCTTGCGATAATCAATGTGTTGATCGTCGAAGACCTCGTCGATCATCAGTACATCGAGGCGCACAGCATTGGCTATGACGAACTCGCCTCTCACGTTTCTGACAAGACTCCCGAATGGGCAGCACCGAAGTGCGGTCTGGACGCGGAGGTCATTACCGAACTCGCACGCTCGATCGGGACGGTTCCAAAGACCATGTTGCGTGGCCTCATCGGTGCTGAGCATCACTACGCTGGCCCGACGATCTTTCGGCTCATGGCGATGATCCCGGTGCTCACCGGGTCGCACAAGGTCCTCGGCGGTGGCTTTGCCCGCAGCGTTGGTTCATGGGCTGAAAGGAACGATGTCGATATCGATGCGGTCGGCGCACTTGCTACGCAGGTTGCCCCAGATGCGGGGGAGCGGCGTTCGTTTCGCCAGCCCGACCTTGGCGTGACACTCACCGAAACCGAAGATCCAATCCACGGCCTATTCATGTGGAACGGAAACCCAGTGCTCTCGATGCCGAACTCGGCAATGCTGCGCCGCGGCCTTGCTCGAGACGACCTCTTCACTGTCGTGAGCGAACAGTTCCTCACCGACACCGCGGTGTATGCCGACGTCATCTTCCCTGCTGCGATGGAGACCGAGATGGTCGACGTCATGCCATCGTGGGGCCACCTGTGGCTCGGATGGAACGAACCTGCGACCGAACCACTCGGCGAAGCTGTGGCAAACACCGAGCTGTTTCGCAGGCTCGCGACCGCTTTTGGTTTCGACCAACCCGAACTTCACCTGAGCGACGAGGCACAGATTGAACTCGCCGTCGGCGACCATGTGGATGTTGTACAAATGCGACGTGACGGGTTTGTACGAGTAACCGACTATCCGGTCGATCATCTGCCGTATTCCGAGGGAGGATTCCATACCCAGTCGGGTAAAGCCGAACTGGTCGCTGAGTCCTTTGCGAGCGTCGGAGTCCCTCGTCTGCCGCAATGGATCGCCCCCGATGCGGTCGAGGGTGCACAACGAGCCGATGGTTACAGCCTCTACCTCCAGACGCCGAAGAAGGCGACGCGCTTTCTCAACACGTCGTACTCGGGGCTTTCCGCCCACGCCGACCGTGAGACGCCGCCCCACATCGAGATGGACATTTCCGACGCACAAGAACGAGGCCTCGCCGACGGTGACTCGGCCAAGATCTTCAACGATCGAGGATTCCTCGTGCTGCCCGTTGCCATCTCGGATCGTTTACGACCCGGTGTCGTCAGCGTGCCGTGGGGATATATCGATTCGGCCTACGGTACCGAAGACGGTTCGATCAACGACCTGACGAACGCGGCAACGACCGAGTTCGGAAACGGCTCCTGCTACGGCGATACGCTCGTCGAAGTTGAAGCTGCAACCACGCCGTCCCATTCGTAAATTCTCGATCGTGACCAGCCTTGCGGCTCGGTCTACTCAGTGACGGTGACGACGACCTGGTCGGTTACTTCGTTCGACCCATCGGTCACGGCAAGCTCGATCGTCCACTCGCCGATATCGTCGACGACCATCGCGGTCTCAAGCTCGAAGTTGCAGCTATCCATCGTTGTGCGAAGCGCCTTGCCGTTGTCATCGGCATTGCCCGCAGGGGCTTCGACGATCGTCCACTGATAGTTCGACAGGTCGCCGCTTGAGCCGCATCCATCGAAGACGGGAGCCTCGCCAACCGGAACCGAGAAGTCTTCTCCAGCATCGGCGGTAATGTCCCCTCCGCCGCCACAGGCGGTGATCGCGAGTGCCGTTGCAAATGTCATCGCAGCGAAACGCCGCATAAATATCCCCCAAGAGTTTTCAACTTCCCTATACATGTAACCAGACAAATGTCACATCAGGCCAGCATGTGAGAAAAGTTCATTTCTTTCGCCTTCGGCGACGGGCCGCTCAGGCCCGGGTTTCCCGCTCGTTCGTCTTCGGCGACGGGCCGCTCAGGCCCGGGCCCAGGCTTGGCGGCGGGCTTCGGCGATGGCAATAGATGCCGCGACCCCCACGTTGAGCGAGCCAACCTTTCCGGTCTGAGGGATATATCCCGCGCCATCCAACAACGCGAGCGCTTCTTTGCTGAGGCCACGGTCCTCGTGGCCGACGACCAGGCAAATCTTGCCCGACAGGTCGACCTCGTGAAGCGGCACTGCCTCGTCTGCCAACTCGATGCCCACGACGGTGTACCCGTCAGCTTTCGCTGCACTGATTGCTTCGGTTGGCGTATCGACGGTCGTGAATTCGATGTATCGCTGGGTGCCCATGGCGGTCTTGTTGGTCTTGTTGTGATTCGGTGACTCGGTCGAACCCACAAGCCAGAGGTGTTCCACACCGAGCGCAGCACTCGTGCGGATGATCGTGCCCACGTTGTACGGCGTTTGCACGCTGTCCAAGATCAACGAGATCTGCTGGGTTGTTTTGCGCCGCCAGTCACGGTGTAGTCGCTTCAAGCCAGTGGGGTCGAGGTTCTTCATTCGCTACTCGTTTCGCATGCGGGACTCGAGGATGCGGAAACCCTTGCGGGATCCAAGGCGGGCGGTTTCCCAACCTTGGGCGGTCAACCAGTCGGCGAGGGAGTCAGAGCCGAGATGTTTCTGCACCACCATCCATGCAACACCGCCCGGCGCAAGTCGGTCGAGCCACGTCGTCAACAGCTCGTGGAGAGCTGCTTTTCCGATACGGATCGGGGGGTTGGAAAGAATCACGTCGAAAGACAGATCGCTCGGGACGTCCTCTGCCGTGCCGAAGCGAGCATTGACAATCGCGTTCGCTGTCGCGTTCTCGCGAGCCAGTTCTATCGCCCGGTTGTTCACGTCGACGCCCCACACGCTTGCATCGGGCGCTCTCCGGGCTGCGGTCAGCCCGATCGGGCCGTAGCCACAACCGAGGTCGAGCACCGAAGTCACGTCAGAAGCAATCGGGGGGTGTTCCTGAAGGAGGTAGCGAGTGCCCTTGTCGATACCTGTTGTCGAGAACACACCCGAGTCGGTCGTGAGCTCAAGGTACACGTCGGGCAGTACCAGCTCTACCTGTCGACGATTCGCCGCAGCCGTTGGATCGGCATCAAAATACTGCGAGTTCTCACTGGCATCGGTCGAAGGCACCCGACAACGGTATCGTGGAAGTGATGAGCGCTCCGTATCGCATTCGCCACTACGGCGATCCCGTCCTCAAGCAGCGGGCGAAAGAGATCACGAATATCGATGGGTCGCTCGTGCGGCTCGTCGACGACATGCTCGAGACGATGTACGACGAGCCGGGCCTTGGCCTTGCGGCGCCCCAGGTCGGGATTCGCAAGCGCTTGTTCGTCTATGACCTCGCCGAAGAAGGGTACGACCCGCGCACGCTCATCAATCCCGAGATCATCGAGAGCGATGGCGAGTGGGAGTTCAACGAGGGCTGCCTTTCGGTGCCTGGTCTTTCATGGCACATCGTGCGACCAAAGACCGTACACATTCGCGGCTATGACCTCGACGGGAACGAGGTAAACATCGAGGCTGACGAACTCGAAGCCCGCTTGTTCCAACACGAGCTCGATCACCTCAACGGCGTTCTGCTCGTCGAGCACCTCGACGATGAACAGATGAAGGAAGCCAAGAAGATTCTGCGTGAGCGCGCCGAAAAGGGTGATGGCTCGGCACAGGCAATGAGTGATGAGCTCGGGCTCTCGCTGCCAAAGCCCGGACTCTCCTTGCCTTAGGGCGCCACGTTGTTGCCGCTACCACCATCGAACCCCGAGGACATTCGCCGAGTCGCGTTCCTCGGTACCCCCGCAATCGCCGTACCGACGCTGGCGGCGATCATCGAAGCTGGATACGAAGTGCCGCTCGTGATCTCGGGTGAAGACAAACGGCGCGGCCGTGGCAAAGAATTGTCTCCGACGCCGGTCAAGGCGCTCGCCGTCGAACAGGGCATCCCTGTCGCTACCGAGGTCGACGACCTCCTGGCAGAACACGTTCGGTCACCCATCGACCTCGCCGTGGTCGTGGCGTTCGGGCAGATTATCCGCACCGACGTCCTCAACGAGATTCCGATGGTGAACCTGCACTTTTCTGCGCTCCCTCGCTGGCGCGGCGCAGCTCCAGTCGAGCGGGCGATACTCGAAGGCGATTCCGAAACGGCGATCGACGTCATCACCGTGGCCGAAGGACTTGACGAGGGCGACATCTGGGCCGAGCGTGTCTGGCCTCTCGGCGATGACGCGACGCTCCACGGTACGTGGCACGACATGAGTATCGCTGGGGCGCAGCTCATGATTGAAACACTGCAGGCTGGGTTCTCGAACCCGACCGCACAAACCGGTACGTCGGTGTATGCAAAGAAACTTCGCACCGAAGACCTCCGCCTTGACTGGACTCGAACCGCAGCCGAATTGCACCGCATCATCCGCATCGGCAACGCGTGGACCGAGCTCGACGGGCAGCGCTTCAAGATTCACGAAGCGACGGTGGTCGAAGGGGCTCCCGGTATCGGCGAGATCGACGACCTCGTCGTCGGCACCGGCGATGGTGGGCTACAGCTCGTCACCGTCCAACCTGCAGGAAAGCCTCGTATGGAAGCCGCTGCATGGGCAAACGGAGCCCAGCCGAACGGATCGCGTTTCGATTCGGTAGTCATTGATGGCTGACGGAACCAACTCTGGTACTGACGGGGTCATTGCCCGCCGGCTTGCAATCGAAGCACTCGAACGGATCGAGACCGACGGTGCGTATGCCAACCTGCTCGCGCCTGCGTTGCTCGAAGCCTCCGAGCTCGATGAGCGCGATCGAGCGTTCGTCACACAGATGATCTACGGCGCGACCCGGATGAAGCGCTCCCTCGACTACCTCGTGAACCGTTTCATCGATCGAGACGACGTCGACTCCCGCGCCCGAGCAGCCTTGCGTATCGGCGCATACCAGCTCGCCTACCTCCGAACGCCAAGCCACGCAGCCGTCGACGCTACGGTCGCAGCATCGCCCAAGCGGGTGCGCGGGTTCGTGAACGCTGTACTGCGTAAGGTCGCAAAGGAAGGTTCGGCCGAAGATACCCAATGGCCCACCGACGGGATCCGTCTTAGCTACCCCGACTGGCTGGTCGCGAGGCTCGAGACCGACCTTGGAGCTCGTTCCGAAGCGATACTTGCGGCGATGAATGAGCCCGCGACCACCCATGTTCGTCAAGATGGCTACCGACAAGACCTCGCATCCCAAGAAGTGGCGTCGCTACTTACGGTCGGCAGTGGTGGTGTCGTGCTCGACCTGTGTGCTGCCCCCGGAGGCAAAGCGACCTACATCGCCGGTGCGAATGTCGGCTCGATCGTGTTCGGTTCTGACTTGCACGAACACCGAGCTGGTCTCGTGCACACCGCAGCTGCAGATACAAAGACCAACGTCCACGCGCTCGTCGCAGACGCAACGAATGCTCCATACCGGCCCGGATGTGCCGACGCGGTGCTCGTCGACGCCCCGTGTTCGGGCCTTGGCTCGCTCCGGCGGCGTCCAGACGCGCGCTGGCGAATCAAACAACGCGATATCGACACCCTCGCAAATCTGCAGTTCGAACTGGTCAAAGCCGC
>CALHXU010000135.1 GCA_938040365.1 uncultured Acidimicrobiales bacterium | reverse complement strand
AAGATTGATCGCACCTTTTCGTAGGTCGCCAGCAAGATGTGTCCGCCATCGAGCGGCAGCAGCGGAAGGAGGTTGAACAACCCGAAGAAGAGGTTCATGACGATCACGAGGAAGAGAACAAACCAACCATTCTCGAGCGCTGAGGCAAGGATGGTCAGGCCGAGGAGCGAGATCGGGCGGTTTTCGTCGATATTGGCTTCGTTCTCGAGCGGTGGGCGAAATTCGACTTCGTTGCCTACAGCATCGGTTCCAGAAGTGTCGGCCGCCACAGGGTCATCGAATGCCGTGAGCCCAAAGAGCGACCGAAGGCCATCTCGAGAGCTGACAAGGCGAGGGGTCCGCTCAGCGATTTGCGAGATCAGCGTGCCGACTTCGCCCGGAGAGTTCGTGATTGCCTCACCGAAGGTTTGCGCCTCAAAGGCTTGACCGCGGCTAACACCGAGGAAGCCTGCGACAGCTTCGGCGTTGTCTTCGGCAACGAAATTGATGTCGACGAGCTGCTCGAACACCTCACCGCGTGCCTCGACGAGGACGGCGACCTGTTCACCGACATCTTGACGGGCGAGCTCGGCAAACTCGGCGTAGTTGGAAACCGGTTGGCCTTCGTACTCGCGGATGATGTCGCCAAAGTAGAGCCCGTTGAGGCCTTCGGCGCCAAACTGATTCAGCCGGTCACCAATGCGCAATTCGATGGTCTGCACTTCGCCGCCACGAAGAATTTCAAGCTCGGTTTCTTGACCAGCGAATCCGCTAACGGTGGCGCCGAGGTCTTCCCACACGGTGGTCGGTACGCCGCCGATTGCCAAGACCTGGTCGCCAACTTCGAGACCCGCAGCCTCAGCGACGGTGCCTTCGATGACCTCGCCAACGGCCCAAGAGTCCTCGTCGATGATCGGGCGACCCTGACCAGCGAGGTACACGGCCATAAGAATGAGCGCAATGACGAAGTGGGTCGCTGGTCCTGCGAGGATCGTGATGACCCGTTTGTGCCACGGGGCCTGACGGTAGGTGCGCGGCTCGTGCACCGGGTCGACCGTCTCCATGTTGTTCATGCCAACGATGCGCACGTAGGCCCCGAGTGGGATGGCCTTGACGCCATAGACCGTTTCGCCCCGGCGAAAGGAGAAGATTCGTGGGCCGATGCCGATGAAGTACTCGGTGACGAGCATCCCCGACCATCGTCCGGCGAGAAAGTGTCCGCCCTCGTGGATCACGAGCGCCGCAACGATGGCCACGACGAACGCGATCGCGTTTGGGCCGCCGGCGACGATGACAAAAATAAAGAACGCGATCAACATTGCGAACCGGCTCCACACGACGCCGGTCTCGAGTTCCTCAGCCGGGTTCGATACCGGTCCGCCTGCTTCGGGGGTGGGGTCCGACTCGGCGTCCTGAGGGCTCTCGACAGTGATCGACATTAACTACAGCTTTCCACCAAGGTAGGCATTTGTGGTGTCACGGGCGCGAGCGTCAGCTTCGAGAACAGCCTCGAGGTTTTCGGCGGGCGCACCGTCGTGTTGTTGCAACAACTCTTCCAAACTTTCGGCAATTCCCGTCCAAGGCATGAGATCTTTTAAGAATGTCTCAACAACTACCTCGTTGCACGCGCTGAGCCACGCGGGCGCAGTACCGCCCATCTTCCCCGCCTCGTAGGCAAGGTCGAGGCAGCGAAATGCGTCCCGATCGGGAGGCTCAAACGTGAGCGACGTGGCTTTCGACCAATCCATCTCGCCATATGCCGTGTCGAGTCGGTCGGGATAGTTCAGCGCATACGCAATGCAGAGCCGCATGTCGGGTTCTGAAAGCTGAGCGATCGTCGCCCCGTCGCTGTAGGCAACCATCGAGTGCACGATCGATTGGGGATGCACCACGACGTCGATGCGGTCATAGGGCGTTCCGTACAGTTCATGGGCCTCGATAACCTCGAGTCCCTTGTTCATCAACGTGGACGAATCGACCGTGATCTTTGGCCCCATCGACCAGGTCGGATGCTCGAGGGCCCGTTCGACCGTGACCTCGGCAAGTTCTGCTTTTGTGAAGCCACGGAACGGGCCGCCCGACGCAGTGAGCACGAGCCGATCAACGCCTTGCCCATCATCTGTTGCGCGGAGGCATTGGTGAAGGGCGCAGTGTTCTGAGTCGACCGGGATCAGTTCTGCCCCGGGAGTCTGACGCGCAACTTGTACGACAGGGCCGGCGGCGATCAGCGATTCCTTATTCGCTAGTCCGAGTCGCTTTCCCGACTCGAGCGCTGCCATCGTGACGGCGAGTCCAGCAAAGCCCACCACGCCGTTGATGATGACATCGGCGGTCGAGCTCGCCTCGGCCAAGCCCGCTTCGCCAACAAGAACCTCCGCTTTGGAGCCAATACGTTCTTTCGCCTCGTCGTATTTCGAAGCGTCGGCAACGACAGCGACCTCGGGAGAAAACTCGTCGACCTGGCGGACCAACTCGTCGACATTGGACCCAACACCGAGCGCTTGGACGGTGAACTGGCCGCCACTCGCACGAACAATATCGAGCGTCTGAGTCCCGATCGACCCCGTAGACCCCATAACCGCAACCGAAACCATGGCCCAAGCCTAGGGGGCGATGGAACGAGCCGACGGCCGTTTCGTACCGAAGGGGTCTGACCCCAACCAGCCGACTACAGGACGGAAAGGGTCAGACCCCAACCAGCTCGGAGGAACACGAGCGTTTCTCTAGAGCGAAGCGGCAGGGAAAGGCGCAGGCCGCTCGCTTCGCTCGCTAACCGAGTTTCTCGCCTAGGGGCTCGAAACGTCGCACGAACTACCGCCGCCTCGGGCGCCCAGCCTGCGTGGCGCGTGAACGCTCCCCGAAGGGGAGAACATAAGTAATTCGGTAGACGAATAAAATCGCGACGGAGTCGCTATTCGTCTACCGACTTACGCATAAAAGAACGCGAGGGCGAAGAAGTAGACCGTTGGGAGGACGAAGAGGAGCGCATCGAACCGGTCGAGGAATCCACCATGGCCCGGAAGTACCGAACCCATGTCCT
>CALHXU010000134.1 GCA_938040365.1 uncultured Acidimicrobiales bacterium | reverse complement strand
CTGAGAACTAGCTCTCCGTTACCGTGACCGAGTTGATGACAACGTCCTCGTGTGGACGGTCGCCCGCTGCGGTCGGAACGTTCTGCATAGCCTCGAGCACGTCGAGGCCCTCGGTGATTTGCCCGAACAGCGAGTACTGCGGTGGCAGGCCAACGCCGCTCGGTCCGCTCACGAGGAAGAACTGGCTGCCGTTGGTGTTGGGCCCGGCGTTTGCCATTGCAACCGAACCAATCTGGTAGGTGTTTGGCGCTGGCAGTTCGTCTTCGAACTTATATCCAGGTCCACCACGGCCAGTGCCGGTCGGATCGCCGCCCTGGCACATGAACGAGTTGATGATGCGGTGGAAGATGATGCCCTCGTAGTAGCGGTACCGAGCAAGCACCACGAAGTTGTTGACCGTCTTTGGCGCGGCCTGCGCGTCGAGCGCGATGGTCATCGACCCGAGCGAGGTATCGAGGACTGCGGTGTAGGTCTTCGATGGGTCGATACACATCGGTGGCGCTTCAGAAAAGCTGGTGACGCGATCTTCTGAGCCTTCGGCAGGAGGACAAGGGGTACTCGACATTGGTTGGGTCCAATTCTGTTGGTGGGGATAGCCCCGACGACCCTGCGAACGGTAGTCGAATTCGAGCATTGGCTGGCGCCATCCACCAACTAGCACGCCGGCCCGTCCTATTGTCGCCCCCATGACATCCAAGCTTCCCCTCATTCGTGGTCTCGGCGGCATATCCAAACCAAAGCACCCCGGCCAAGTCGTCTCGCTGATGTCGTGTTCAGATTGTGACGTCACGTGGCGAGACCTTCCTGGTGCTCCGTGCTGGTTCTGCGGCGAGAGCGGCGAGGTCGCAAACCCGAAGCGGCTCGTTCTCGACTAAGGCGCCGGCACAAAGAACGGTCGCGCCGTCACATTCGCACGGCGTTGAATCGCTACGCCTCGATGCGATCGACTTCGACCACTTGTCCGCAAATGCAACGCAACGCCCGGGGGCTCCCCGGGACCAGATCGTCCCACCCCAGGTAGACGACCTCATCGAGGGTTGGACAGATTGCGACCTTCACCGCTCGTGACAGCTCGCTCGCGTTGGGATAGCTCGCACGTCGAATGCGATGCATGCGCTCTCGCGCATCGTCGAGCAACATCCGCGCTCGGCCGAGGTCGGCAATCGTTGCCCGTTCCGACTTCTGTACGTCGTCGTAGTGACGCCAGGTGCACAAAAGGTCGTCGAGCGCTCGGTCTGCCAGGTAGTGGAAGGCCATCCCCCCACCGTAGACGGTTGGAGTGCGTACGCACCGAGACGTGGTTCCTATCGACGAAGAGCCCAACGCCGGAGCGGAGCTCCTCACGTCAAAAGAAACCTAACGTCGGAAGAAACCTCGACGCTTTGCCCCAACGAGTTCGTCGTCGGGAATTGCTCGGATCGCCTCGGCAAATTCGGCTGCGCTCGCAAAGCGATCATCGGGAGACTTCTCGATCGCTCGAAGGATGAGCTCCTCGACCGATTCGGGGAGCGACTTGTTGATCGAACGCGGCGCAGGAGGATCGAGTTCGGCGTGCATCTTGAGCAAGTCCATCCGCTCGCCATAAAACGGCAACTTGCCCGAAGCCATCCGGTACAAGGTGACGCCAAGGGCGTAAATGTCGGCGCGCCCATCGATCATCCCCTCGGCTGCGACTTGTTCTGGCGAAGCCGTCATTGGCGTTGCGTAGAGCCGGCCGGGTTGACAGTCCGGGTTCTCAGCGTCTTGCGCGAGGCCGAAATCGAACAAGATCGGATGGTCCTCGCTGCGCATCAAGACATTCGACGGCTTCACATCTCTATGGACAACGCCCGCTCGGTGGCACGCCTCGAGCGCATCAGCGATGCCCGCGGCGATCGAGAGTGCGCTCGCCACATCGAGCGGCTTGCCGATCTTCAATAGCTGATCGAGCGTAGAGCCATCGATCCACTCCATCTCGATGAACAAGACATCGGCAATGGTTCCCATCTTCGTGACCGAGATGACGTTTTCATGGTCGATCTTTTCGAGTGCGTGGAACTCTCGAGGAACCGCCGCCCGAAAGTCGGCATTGCCCATGGCAAAGGTCGACAACACCTTCACCGCAACATCGACGCCGTCGGACCGTCGCCCGACAAATACTGTCGCCGAAGCGCCCTTGCCGAGAACGTCACGAATTTCGTAGGGACCAAAGCGGCGCCCTAGTGAAATTGACGCAACCACAGATCCCCCTTCCGAAATTTGTTCACGAGCGGCCCAGTTCTTTGATGAACAGCTCACCGCGATCTGGGTCCTTCAGGTAACCCAGCCTAGATAGACAGCAGCTCCCTGATCACGACATCGGCAATTGCTCGCTGACCTTCGTCGTTCGGGTGGGCGCAATCGAGGGTTGACACCAACGTGTCATCGACCCCGCCGTCGTCTGCGCACAGCGCGTTCGATCCGCCAGTAAAGACATCGACGACGCCCTGTAGCGGGCCGAGTCCGTCCCGGAGTGCGTCGATCCCCGCGCCGTTGGATGCCTCCCAAAGGTCGGCGTCGCCGTCGAGTCGAGCAATCGACACCCGACCTTCTCGCTGACTGGTTGCAACGTCGAGCATCATCTCGTTTAGGGCACTGACGAACCGGTTGCTCGCCTCGACCATGCATGTCCCCGTGCAGCCATCGACACCAACGGGGTTTGTCGCCACCGGGTCATAGGCGGTCGTCAAGACAACATGGGCGCTCGTCGTCGTCATCAACACGTCGAATGCCTCGCGCAGATCGTTGCCGATCGCGTCGATCCGCTCGTCGAGCAGCGCTTCATCGATCGCCCTTGCTGAATCTTCTTCTGACTCGTCTCCAGGGGCGACCGGGCCGAGAAACATTTCGATAGTTGTGAGGCCAGCCTCTGGAGCACCGATGGTCAAGGTGACGATCGCTGGGTTGAGCAATGTTGCCCGCTCAAGTTGTGTGAGCGGCTCCCCAACGACCTCGCCTGCAGCATTGGTTGGAATGGTCGGAATGGTCGAAAGACCGTCGGCGCCCACGCCGCTGCACGCAACGATCAACAGCTCGGCTTCTGACGTTAGGGCCCCCTGAGCGATCAACTCATCGACCGCAAGCGCGGCATATGAGTCAGATTCGCTACGAAAGCATTCATCGGAGCTCACAAAATCGCTTCGGTCACGCCCAAAGCCAGCGGCGATGCCATCACCCATTGCGAGGAACGTGTCGGCGCTTGGCTCGTAGCGCGAAACCAACTCCACCGTCGTGGTGCCGACAAGTCCGCCGGGGTCGGTCGCAGTTACTTCGACCTGCCACTCGCCCGCTTCGGTTGGTTCCCACTCAAAGCCGATTATCCGGCCTCGAACGTTGGTCACCGGAACGAGGCCGGGTGCGCCGTCATCATCGAGGCGGACGACGACCTCATCATCGTTTGCATCGGTGACCACGATCGCCTCAGACACGAGTTGGCCCACGAGCACTTCGGCCCCACCACGAACTTGAACCTCGGGCGCCTGTGGTGGGAGTGTCGTCGACGTGGTCGAGGTCGTGACCAAAGACGTTGCGGGCTCAAGCTCATCGGCGTTTCCCTCCAGCGCGGCGTCGCTGCGAGAGGCACATGCAGCGACCACGATCGCGGTGAGAAACAGTTGAATCCACCGACGATGTTGGGTTGCTCGCACAAGCCCATCGTATGTCGTTGCGCGAGCGCGCCACCTACCGCGCGACTCAGCCAGGAGGATCTAGGGTTAGTGCAATGCTGTTGAAGCTGGTGATCAAAAACCTGGTGCAACGGCCGTTGCGGTATGCGCTCACGAGCGTGGCGATCATCTTTAGCGTCGCTGCCGTCTGCGGCGTGTTTATCTTCACCGATGGCCTTCGTGTCACCTTTGGCGAGCTCGCCGAGAACATCGAGTCGGGATACGACATTGCAGTCCAGCCAACCGCCCCGTTCGGCGATGGCGGGTTGTTGACCATCGCGACCGACCACGTCGAACGGATCGAACCAATCGACGGCATTTTGGCTGTTCAGCCTCGTATTCGTGAAGTGCCGGTCATCCCAACCGATGGCTCGGGCGAGCAGACCTTTGCCCCAGCAGGTCCCAACCTTGGCGTGCTGTGGGGAAACCGCAGCCCGAACGTTCGACTCTTCCTCCAAGAGGGCGCACAGCCCGTTGGGCCCGAACAGTTCGCGCTCGACATCGACTCGTTTGCCGAGGGCGATTACGAGATTGGCGAGCGGTACTCGATCAGCTTCAGCACCGACGTGGGTATCGATCGCACGTTTGAGCTCACGGGCACGTTCACGTTTGCAAACCCCGACCGAAACGCGGTCGTCGGTGCGAGGATCGTGGCATTCGATGAACCAACCGCGCTCGAGGTTCTCACCGGCGGGCGCGGCTACAGCGACATTACGGTCGTTTTGGAAGAGAGCGCCGATCAGGACGCGGTCATGGCTGCGATTTCCGAAGTCGTCGACGAGGACGTTCGCGTCCGAAGCCAGGCCGAGGTGCTCGCCGAAGTTCAAGGCCAGTTCGGTGAGTTCGTCGACATCTTCCAGACGGTCCTCCTGGTCTTTGCAGTGATCATCTTGGTGGTTAGCGGAATCCTGATTATCAACGTCTTTTTGATCACCCTTGGACAGCGCATTCGCGAACTCGGACTTCTCCGGGCCGTGGGAGCGCTCGGGAACCAAGTGACGACGCTCATGCTCGGCGAAGCGCTCATGCTTGGTCTCTTCGGCACGGTTGTCGGAATCCCGGCTGGTCTCGGCCTCGCCTACCTCCTGCGCGGCGCGCTCATACTCTTGGGCTTTCCCGATAGCACCGGACTTCCGGTCAATGCACTCACCATCGTGCTCGCGGCGATGATCGGTATCGGCACGACGCTCGGCGCTGCGCTCTGGCCATCGATACAAGCTCGACGGGTATCTCCCCTCGCCGCAATGCGAGACGGCGCTGAACTCATCGACGTGGTGCAGAAGCGACGCACCATAGCTGGACTCGCAATAACCCTTATTGCGATCGTCAGCGGAGGGCTCTCCGAAGGCCTCGACGGCTGGATTCCCGCATTGTTCCTTCCGATCCTTGCAGGCGTGTTGTTCTGGGTGGGGTTACGGTTCCTGATAGGCGGTCGAGCAAGCTTCGTCGTGCTGCCGATCGGCATCGCGATCTTGATTCGCGTGCAATTCTCAGACTTCGAACTGGGCGAAACGTATGGCTTGCTCGCCGCTGGCACCGTAGTGACGCTCATTGGCATGGTGCTCATCAACCCGTTGATCGCCCGGCCGATCACCGCAATCGCAGGCCGAGGACCCACCATGGTCGTCGTCGGATTGATGGGTGTGTTGTTCGGACTCACTGGAGCAGGTGCGGTCGTCGGTGCCATTGTGCTCTTTGCGACCGGTGTTCCCGATGCGATCATCGATGCGACCGGCCAAGACTTCGCGCCGGCGATGCTGGCGATACCGCTCATCATCGCCGCGGTCGTGTTGCTCATCACGAGCTACGGCGTAGTTCGAACCGCGTGGGGCGCTCGCGGGCTCGCTGGCCAAGTCTCTCGGGCGAACGCCGGCCGCAATCCGAACCGAACCGCTATCACCGCTGCCACGCTCATGATCGGCCTCACGTTGGTCACTGCGGTCACGATCATCGGCGATTCGATCAAGACATCGGTCAGCAATGCGCTCGACTCATCGATAACCGCCGACTGGATTTTGCAAGGCCCTCAGAGTGGCCCGGGAGGCACTCCCTTTTCGGCCGAGGCTGGTAGGCGACTTGCCGCGATTGACGAAGTGGAATCGGTCGTCCCGATACGGGTTGCCTTTCCCGCTGCATGGGCGACGAGCGAGTCGGGCGAACTTCGTGCGGACGACTTCATCGAGTTTCTCCCGATCGTTCTGCAGCTGCTCGACGACCAAGCGAACCTGAGCATCGAAGAACTGCTCGAGCTCCAAGAGCAGCTCGGCACCGACATCGAACTTAACGACGCAGTAGCGGCCGACTTTGCGACCCTCGACGACCACGTCGACCCCGACTTCATTACCCAAGACCTCGAACTGGCTGCGCTGCCAAACGCCATTTATATCGTCGATGAGTTTGCTGAAGAGAAAGGACTCGCCGTCGGCGACACGTTCTCCGCGCTCTTCGTCGATCTACAAAGTGAAGACCTCGTCGTTGCCGGCATCTACTCGAACGGGTTCGTTCTCGGCAGTCGGGTCGTGACCCTCGAGCTGTGGGAACGCCACTTTCCCGATCAGAGCGACAACCTTCTCACCGTTGTGACGGCGTCGGGCGTGCCTGCCGAAACCGCCCGAGCAGCCATCGAAGCCGAATTGGCAGACGACTTTCCGATCGTCGATGTTCAAGATCGTGAAGAGTTTGCCGCGGCCGCCGAACTGCAAATCAATCAAGTGCTCGCAACGGTCAACGTGTTGCTCGGGCTCTCTGGAATCATCGCCATCCTCGGTATTTTGATCGCGCTCGCACTATCGGTGTTTGAACGGACTCGCGAGATCGGCCTGATGCGAGCGGTCGGTACGAGTAGGGCACAAACCCGCTGGATCATCCGTTGGGAAGGCGTGATGATCGCAATCTTTGGCGGTGTCACCGGAATCGCTATCGGCATTGCGGTCGGCGCGCTCGCCGCAGCAAAGCTCCCCGAGATCATCGCAAACGCCGTGAGCGTTCCAATCCCGACGCTCGTTGCCTACCTCGTGTTTGCTGCACTCACCGGGCTTGCCGCAGCGGTTTTCCCTGCATGGGTTGCTGGGCGCATGAACGTCCTCGAGTCGATCAGCACCGAGTAGCGCCCCCGATCACGAACCAGCGTTGGCTTGGCGGCCCTTCTCGGTCTGACAGCGCGGGCACCACGTCGTCACTCGGGCGTACTGGCCTTGTGTCTGTTGTTTGATCTGTGTGCCGCATCGTCGACATGGCCTGCCGCGACGCCCATACACTGCCAGACCTCCCGGCACGGTCGTTCGCGACGTCGTGGTGAGGTTTGCGATAAGAAGCTTGCTCGCTCGCCGGTAGAGCGCTTCGATCTTGTCGTCTGAGATAGAGCCAACCGGGTCGAATGGGTGTGTCTGAAGCGACCAGCACACTTCGCTCTTGTACACGTTTCCGATACCCGCTGCGATTCGCTGGTCGAGAAGGGCATCGCCGATCATTTCGTCGGCGGGAAGAATGGTACGGACACGGCGAACCACCGCCTCGAAGTCGACACCCTCGACGCACAGGTCGGGTCCGAGATCTGTCCGACCAACCGCTTTCCGAGGGCCGATCTGTACAACGGGTGCGCTAAAGCAGACCGCTACCCAGCCGGGAACCTCGATAATCGCCCTTGCGTAACCTTGCGGTTTTCGCCACCGCTGTCCGATCTCGTAGAGGTGCCACGAACCGGTCATCTTCATATGGGTCTCGAGGACGAGTCCACCGCTGAAGGTGATGAACAGGTGTTTTCCCTGAGCATCGACCGACGTGATTCGCTCGCCTGGGCGTGGCCGGTCTCCGACGAGACGAGGAGCGCTCAGCCGGGTCAATGGCTGATCTAAGAGCGCCGGCCGCAGTCTGTTTGCTGTCCGGTGGATGGTGTCACCTTCTGGCATAACCGCAGTCTCTCAGCTGTTCGACCGCACCACTATTCGATGTCGGTAAACGTGAATGCGATCGGGTCGGTATCTTGCCCCGCGCCATTTGTTACCCGAACCGTGCCGACATAGGTACCGTTCGCAGGGATTTCGAATGTGGGCATGTTGGTGTCTCCACCCGAGACGAGCGTCGCACCGAGCAATTGCCATTCCCAGGTTTGCGGATCGCGGTCGAAATCAGCGATGAGCGTCACCTGATTGCCGTCGACCGATTCGATGCGAACGCCAAGAACTCGCGGCGGTCGATCCGGTTCTGGCTCGGGCTCTGGTTCTGGTTCTTCGAGGTGGTCGAACGTGAACTCGATCGGGTCGGTGTCCTCACCTCGAACGTTTCGAGCGGTCACCGTGCCCGAGTACGTCCCGTTCTCAGGAATTCGGAACGTCGGCGTTGGCGTATCGCCACCCGAGACGAGCGTGGCGCCGTTCAGCACCCAGACCCATTCCTCTGGGTCTCGGTCGAAGGTCGCTTGGAGCGTGATGTCGTTGCCGTCGATGGAGATCACGTCAACTCCACGGACTCGCGGCGGACGATCTGGTCCTTCGTCCAAGCTATCGATCGTGAACTCGAGCGAATCTTCATCGAATCCAAATTCGTTACTCGCAGTCACCGATCCGGTGTAGACGCCGTTTGCGGGCACTCGGAAACTCGGTGATGGCGAGTTGGCGCCATCGATCAGTTCGAGTCCATCGAACTGCCACTCCCAAGTATCTGCGTCTCGCTCGAACTCGGCTTGAAGCCGCAAGACGTCACCATCGATCGATACGATCCGAACTGCGGTGACGCGAGGGCGCTGTCCAGAGTCGACTCGGTCAGACCGCAGTGTTGCGGTATCGGTAGATCCATCCGCGGCGGTCACCGTGAGGGTGACATCTTTGCGTCCGCTGGTTGGGAACTGGAACGTCGTCACCTCACCATTCGGCGAGGTGTTGGCACTCGAACCGTCCGCGCTCCACTCGTAACGAACAGCACGTTCAGATGCGGCTCCCGAGCACGTGAGATCGGTGCCATCGACCGAGCAGCTGATGCGAGCAACCGGCGGTTGCGAGATTGTTATCCGCTGACTCTGCGAGGTTGCCGATGCAACTTCGTTCGAAGCGGTGAGGGTGACATCGAAGGAGCCGCCTCGGAAGTCATGGGTTGGGTTCGCTTCATTAGAGGTCGTCCCGTCACCGAAGTTCCATGTGTAGGAATCGGCGTTCGCTGACTCGTTGATGAATCGTACGGTGTCATCATCGACCATCTCGAAACGGAACGACGCGGTCGGCCGCGCCAGCACGGTCACCTCGGTCTCGGTAGTCGAGCGCCCTCCCTCGTTGATGGCGGTCAGACGAACCGTGTACGTGCCGGGCTGCTGCCAGCGTCGGAATGGGTTCTCGGCGGTTTCTTGGCCAGAGCCTTCAAAGTCCCACAGCCATTGTGTTGGGTTGTTCGTCGAGCGATCCTCGAAGCGAATGTCGGTATCGACCGCAACGACCGAGTCACTCAACGCAAAGGCAGCCTCGGGCGGATCGATTGGTTCTCGGACGGTGATGAGGACCGCAGCAGCGTCGGCTCCAGCTTCGTTTCGTGCTCGAAGCGACACCCGATAGGTGCCTGGGGCATCCCATGAGTGCCGCGGGTTCGCGCTGTCGGACTGGTTTCCATCATCGAAGTTCCACGCGAGCCGGGTCGGGTTGTTGAGCGAGGTGTCGGTGAAGGTGACCGTCTCGCCGACGAGGACTTGGGTAGCCGATTGGCTGAAACGGGCGACCGGGGCAATGACCCGGTCCTCAACGGTTATGTCGACGATTGCTCGATCATTGCCTTCGGAGTTTTCGACCCGCAGCACCACTCGGTACTCGCCAGGTTCGTCGTAGGAGTGGCGGACGACCGAGCCGTTCGTGCCAGTGCCATCACCAAAGTTCCACCGGAAGCGCGTCGGTTCGTTCAACGAAACGCTCTCGAAGCGAATCGACTGGCCGGTGACGACGGTCTGGGGAACTGGAGCGATCGCGGCGATCGGTGCTTCCACCCCAGCGAGCACCGTCACGGTCACACCGCTCGTACTCGAGCCCGCCTCGTTGGTGGCGGTAAGCACGACCCGGAACGTTCCTGGCTCCTCGAACGCGTGGGTTACCTCTTCACCTACTGCGGTTCGGCCGTTGCCGAAATCCCATTCCAAGATGTCGACGTCACCGGTAGTAAGGCTCTCGAAGGTGATCGACTCGCCAGCCTCGATAGTTTCGCGGCTGAATCGGAAGTCGGCATTGGGAGCCAACACGATGTCTTCGGCAACAATACCGACCGTGGTTGCTTGAACCGACTGCTGTCCCTCGGCATTGGTGACCGTGAGTGTCACGTCGTAGCTACCCGGCTCCGACCAGATTTTCTCTGCGTCTGGCGTTTCGCTCACCGTTCCATCGCCAAAGCTCCACGTCCACGAGACCGGTAGACCTGTGCTGGTGTCGGTGAACCGAACGGTCTGCCCAACGGATGCTTCGACCGACGAGACAGTGAAGTTCGCAACGAGCGCCTCGACTGGTTCGTCGACGATTTCCTCGACTTCAACTTCTTCAACTTCTTCGGGAACGACATCAGGAACGACATCGACAGCGACGTCATCTTGTGGCTCCGGTTGTAGTTCTGGTTCGGTGGCCTGCGGAGCTGTCGGCGCATCGATGGTGATCCCGAATGCGTCGAGCTGAGGCAACGCTGGTGGATCGGTTTGGTCGAACAACGGTGATTCGCCATTCCCATCGCCGGCCTGACCAGGCCCTTCGCTGTCGGCTTCGTCGACCATAGTCAAGACCGATGCGCCCTCGTCACCGAGGAGCCGAAGACCGTTGCCATCGTCCTCTCCACCTGCGACCGCGCCGCCCGAGCCGCCTTCGCCGCCCAGACCCGCAGAACCAAGAACCGCAGAAACCTTCACAACAGGAAGGACTCCGTCGGGTTCGACCACAGCTGCGATTGGCCCGAGTCGTTCGTTCGCCCACACGTCCGAGCCAAAGAGTTCAAGTTCGAAGGGTTCACCTCGCGTACCAAATGCAACATCGCTCAGGGTTTCTCCGGTGAGGAGATCGACGGTGACGATCCGACCCTCGCTCCAGAACGGAAGGTAGCCAACGCCGTCGTGGATGATCGGCGTGCCGTAGGTGCCGTCGGCGATCGAGACGGGAATGTCCCTGCAACTTCCATCGGCTCCACTGATTCCCAGCGTTGATGCGGGAGCGTTGAGCGAAAGCACGAGTGGTTCGCTGCTCGGGCCGCCGCCGCCGTGAACGGCTCCTGCGGCAGCGCTGCGCATACAGATCGCTGGACCAAGACCACCCTCTGTTTGCAATTCTGCGAGCGACAGACGCATTGGGTCGAGAGTAAAGACGCTGCCACCGCTTGCGAGAACCTGGCGCTCGTCATCGCCAGATTCGACCGCTTCGCTCAGCTGAGCGACGAACACCGGCCCCAGCGGGTCGACTTGGATGAGGCTCGAGGTTTCTCGGTCGAGGCCAAAGATCTGTCCATCACTATTTTGCGTCAAGCTCGTGATCGGCCTCTCGAGCAGTGATGACGTGACGTCTCCAGAACGCGGGTCGATACTAAGCACCTGGTCTTCATCGACGACGACGAGCGCGTCGAACGGGTCGACTTGTCCAAAGACCTCGATGGTTCTCGACTCGGCTCCATCGGCGAGTGGCAGGTCGATCGCCGCGGTTACCTCGAGGGTGGAACCGTCGACGAGCGACAACACGCTGCTCGACGTATTGAGCACGACTGCACCATCCCCGTGTGGAAACGCTGCGAAGGCTTCTCCGGGGTCAGCGACCTCGATACGACTCATGATGTCGCCGGTGAGGGCACTAATTTGGAGCAGCTCTCCATCCATGCCATGTTCGACCCACGCCGTGGGGTCCCCAAGGGTCACCGCAGCGGCAGACTGATCACCTGGGCGGAAAATTGCGAGGAGCAAAAGTGCGCCGAGGAGTAGAAAGAAAGCTGCAAGGCCGCGGCCTTGAGGAATGGACGTCAATCTCCGCACAATCTCCATTGCAACAGATAGTGGCCCATAAGTCCAAAAAACTTCATGGAGTGGTTCGAGTCTTGCACGTCACTGGCCACCAATGCCAATTGTGAGGCAGAAGGGATAATCTTCACGTTATGGGGTTCTCAGATGCTGCTGGACACACGCTCAGCGAGCTTCTTAGTCAGGAATCGTGCGCCGTCGAGGACGCACTGTTATTACTGAGCGGCTACTTGCAGGGCACTCAGGACCCACCTGAGCAGCCATATTTGGCGCTCGACCGGTTGGCCGAGGACGTTGCGTCACCGCAACTGCTCGAAGACCTCGTGCACGCACTCTTTGTCACGAATTCCTTCACCGGCGATATCGAGAACTACCACGCCGAGGAAAACTCTTTCCTCGACCGTGTACTCGACCGTCGGCTCGGCATGCCAATCTCGCTCGCGGCAGTCGTCGTGGCGGTCGGGCGTCGGGTTGGATTACGCCTGCACCTCATTGGCCTTCCTGGCCACGTCGTCGTCGGTGTCGACGATGACCCCTCGAGCTTCGTCGATGCCTTCGCTGGATCGATCGTCGACCGTTCCGCACTTGAGCGACGCGTTTCGTCGATCTTTGGCGAAGCCGTTCAACTCACCGAAGACATGCTCACACCGCTCTCGCCACTCGACGTCGTCACCCGTGTCAGCAACAATCTCCTTCGAACGTGGGAGCACGTTCCGCACAAGGTCGACCGCCTTCTCGAACTCAACGTGTTGTTGCCACTGAAGAAGAGCGATCAACGGCGGATCGCTCAACTCGCCGAAGCTCGCGGACGTTTCGACATTGCGGCGCGACTCCGCAGCAGCATCGACCCGCACGATCCGGCCGTAACCACACTCTGGTCGAAGTTGAACTAGCCGTCCTCGTTGCTCGGAGGCGTTAGCCTTCTCGACATGGATCGAGACCTCAAACGTTGCCTGGGACAGATGATGAAGGGCGTGCAGGTTGTCGCATCGACCCACGATGGTCTTACCCGGGGGTATTGCTCGCACTGGGTGATGCAGGTTTCCTTCGACGAGCCGATCATGCTGGCCTCGATCTCGCCGAAGCACGACACTCACAAACTGATCACCGAGTCGGGATGGTTCACCGTGTCGAACCTCGCTGGCGATCAGGTCGATGTTGGACAGTACTTCTCCTATCCCGGGCGCAAGTTCAAATACATTGCGCCCGAGTACCTCACCGAAGTAGATGGCCTTCCAATCGTGGCGGACTGCATTTCGTGGGTGAAGTGCGACGTTCTAGAAAAGCTCGACACCGACCTCGACCACGACCTGTTCCTGGCCCGTGTGAGCCAGTTCGGCGAGGGCCGACTCGGTGAGGACCCGCTGCTCTATTCGTCACGGCACGGCTGGCGAATCGCCGGAGCAAAGGCCCGCGAACCAGGCCGAAGCATCCGCGACGAGCTCCTCGCACGCCTCGAATCCGAAGGCCTCACCGACTAACGACAACAAGTGCGTACTCCCAAAACGTAAGGGAGCCTGGCACCCTTACGTTTTGGGGCAGTAGCGTAGAGTGTTTCTTGGGCGGCTTTCGAGGGGGACCGGTGAAACGTATTCGAACCGGCCACCTCATTGTGGCATCGCTCGTCTTTGCTCTTCTGGCATCAGGCTGTGGGAGCGCAACCACTACGGATCCTCTGGCTTCTGAAGAAGTAGCGACCACTCGCGAGGTTCTTCGGGGCCGTTTCAATGGGACGTCGTTTGACGAACTCCCGAACGCACTCGGAGGGTTAGCAACGGAAACCAGTCGGATAGTCATTGGAGAAGTCATCGATCTGCAACCAGGCATGGCTTTCATCGACATTGACGAGGCAACGTTGTCCGAGAGCGCGGCTGGCGAGGCCACCGTGCTCGACGAGTTACCCGAGCCACAGTCGAGGGAGATTCGCTCTTTGCTCGAACAGGGGGAGCTTCCCCCACCCGTTGCAGTCGACTTCGACAGTCCGCTTGCTTCATGGCGAACTGTTGAGCTGATCGTGCAGGCCACCGACGAAGTCTCAGATCGAGGGCTTGTTGAGCTAGAGGAACAAATCACGGTTCGAGTGAGCTTTCCACCAACTATCGGCATCGAGCGTCTCGAGGGTTATCGAACTATCGGTCGAGCGGCCTTCTTCGTCGATAGTTCGGCCGTCTTCGATGGGGCCGAAGGAATCCAGCTAGACGGGCAGCTTGTAGGTGTACTTTCCGAAGCTGACGAGATCATCTCGATGCCGTTCCTCGAAGACGAACTCGCTGATCAGTGGCTCGAGGCGAATCCAACCATTGCATCGCTAACAGAGGCACGACTCTCCGCCGCCAGCTAACCCAAAACGTAAGGGAGCCTGGCACCCTTACGTTTTGGGTTAGGGGTTGAGGATGTCTTCGCGGCGCATCACGACGTCGGCTTCGAGGGTTCGTCCGCCGATGTTGATGATCGGGACACCGTCGATGTCGACCGTCACGGTGACGACGACGAACTCTGACTCGACGCTCGTCGAAACCGATGCTCCGTCTACCGAGCGGGCAACCGCCGTCTGTGCAACTGCCGTTGCGGCATCGGGTTCCACTGCAGCAGCGCGGGCGCCTTCACGTGCCGCGTTCTCGATGCGGATCTGCATCAACATGACCTGACCAACCCAGACCATGCCCGCCAGGAATAACACGAGCAGCGGGAGGATCAGCGCTATCTCGACGGTCGCCTGACCGCGATCAGCATCAGTGCTGCGGAACCTCGAACGGTTCTGACCTCTCGGAAGCGAAATACTGCCCCGATCCTCGCCGCTGCGTCGCATCAGACTCGTCCGATGATCGAGTCGATCACCGCGTCGAACAGTTCGGCGATCTTCCCAGTTCCCGAAGCCCATGTCACCACGATGAGCGCAATGGTGGCGACCCCGAGCAGTAGCAGCGCATACTCGGCGGTCGACTGGCCGCGGTCGTCGGTAAGGCGGGATCGAACCGCTTCACGTGCACGTGACCCTGCGCTGGCGAATCGGAGTGCGGTAGTGGTCTGCAACATGGTCGTTGCTCACTTTCAGTTTGTCTTTGATGAAAGGACCAACCGTCAG
>CALHXU010000133.1 GCA_938040365.1 uncultured Acidimicrobiales bacterium | reverse complement strand
ACAAACTTCGAGAAAGCAATCAAAGAGCTCGACAAGTCGATGGCGAATCTTCAGAAAACAAAGGAAGCACTCTTGCTCACCGCGAAGAACTTCCGCATCGCGAACGACAAAGCCGAGAAGGTGACAATCAAGAAACTGACCCGGGGAAACCCAACGATGACCGAGAAGTTTGCGGCGTTAGAACGGCCCGATCCACCTACGGTTGAATAAGTCGAAAACAACCGGCGCTTCCGGAGTGGACGTTGGGTGGGCGGTGGTTCTCCCAATATGGGAACACCACTATGAGCGTCCGAAGGAAATTTGCCGTAGCGACGCTTGGACTGGTCGCCCTGGCGGTCGCCGCGTTCTTTGCCATCCCTGCGTTTCTTGGCTTTGAGGCAGAAGGGCCGCCGCGGCTTGTCGTTGGCGATCGGGCCACAGAAGCCATCACCGCTGTCGTCGAACGCGGCGCCGAAAATCCCATCGGTACATCTTCAGTGCCCGATGTTGAACCGAGCGATGTGGTTGCGGTGAGCGAACTCGATTCGATCGGCGGTCGATGGGTCATCGCTGGTGATTCGGTCGCGGGTTATCGCGTGTTCAAAGAGTTCATTGGTGTCAGCGAGTTCGAAGCAGTGGGGCGCACATCGTCGATATTTGGCTCGCTCACCATTTCGGAAACAACGGTTACCGAGGCCGAATTCAACGTCGACATTGCATCGGTCACGAGCGACGACGAACGGCGAGATCGACAGTTTCGAGGGCCTATCCTCAACGCAGCGCTCTACCCGTTTGCGACCTTTGAACTGCTCTCCGAGATCGATCTTGGAGAGGTGCCATCGAGTGGTGAAGAGGTGACCGTCGATGCTGAGGGCGAGCTGACCCTTCGGGGAGAAACGCAGCCGGTGTCGGTCGCGCTCACTGCGCGGCTCGTCGGCGATGTTGTTCAGGTAGCCGGCTCGATCGACGTACTGTTCTCCGAGTTCGAAATCGTTCCGCCGAGTACCCCATCGATCGTCGTTGCAGACGAGGGGATTATCGAGTTCAGCCTCTTCTTCGAAAAGGCGACGACCGCCTAGGCCGACCTGAGCCGTCGCTTCGTCACCGGGCTGCGCAGCTCGAACTGTTCGACGTGGTCCGCAATGGTTGTCAGACTGTCGAGTTCGGTCATTTGGGTTGTGTCGATGCGCAGCGCATGTGCATGACCGAGTTGGGAGAAATGCCTGTCCCACTCGGCGAGCTGGCGTTCGACTTCCTGAGTCGTGAGTTCTTGCTTTCGAGACGCAATGTGGCTTGGGTCTCCGGTGAGGACCACGGTCAACTTTGGGCGACCGGCAGCAGAACGCAAACATCGGACGAGCGGCACGACGCGTTCGGAAAGGCGATAGCGCCGGTGATCGACTGCTTGGTCGAGCCAACCGCGTTCTTCGATGTGGACGCCGTCACGTGAGAGACAACACTCGACCGTTCGAAGGATGAAGAAAGGAAGCTTAAACAGGACTTGGAAAATCGATGCGAGAAAGCCCCGAGGGGCCTCTGCGTGGGGGTCGTGGTAATCGAAGGTCGATGGCTTGACCGTGTGGAACCACGACGGGCGCGGCTGCAATGCTCTGACCATGAGACCCCGCGTTGTCAGTTCATCGCTCAGCTTGGTGGCGAGCGTTGTCTTGCCGGCGCCGTCGGGACCAACAAGACATACATGGAGCGGGCGAAGCCTCATTGCCAGACCTCCCGATCGAGAAGCTTGGCGAGTTGTGCTTGGTCGAGGGTGAGAAGCTCACGAACACTCCGAAGGTCGACGGGCGGCGCTTCGCTCGGAATGTTCTGGCGGCCAGGGGTGAGCAATGGGGTCTTGTACCCGTCGATTTCGAGAAACTCGTGCACCGCGTTGAGGCTTTGGTGGGGTTTCATGAAGAGGTCCTCGCTCGTGACCACATGAACTCGTGATGGGTCACCTACCGCAACGTGGAGCCGACGGAGCGTTTGGGCGTAGCGTCCTCGAGCCACATAGGAGAACGCTCGATGGGCGTCATTCACCGAGTGTGGATTGTCGATCAGGCCTTGTTCGGCCCCAGCGAGACGCGCGCTCTCGGTCGCGATCGCTTCCTCGAATGAGAGGTGCTCGTTCCCCTTGGCCGTTTCATACCGGAAGTGCGACCACGCACGAATGCCAGGTTCGCGGAGCATCACGATCAGCTTCACGTCGGGAAGGAGGCGTGCGATCCGTTCTGCGGCCAATGGGTGAAACAAGTAATACGGGCTGGTTTCGCCAACGATCGTTTTTGTTGGTTCGTGGCGTCTCCGGGCTCGAGGGGCTTTCCCGGTCCAAGAAATATGGTCGGGCACAAAGAACGAGCGATACCAATCGAGGCCCTTGTCGAAGTTGATGTCGAAGAAGTGGGTTGATTTTGCGGTGAGCGGCGACCGAATCTGCGGGTGCTGCAACAGGTATCGGTGAAGCGATGTCGTCCCGCAGCGCTTTTCGCCGACGATGATGTAGTCGGGCAGACTTCGTGGTCCTGGCAAGTACTCCGACAGCTGCTGGGCCGCCCGCATTGAGAGCGTGCGCGTCCGCCGTTCGTACAGGTGCTTCGCCGAACTTCGTCTCTTGGTAGAAACCGCCATGTATCACTTCCCCTAAGTGATACCCGAGGGTATCGGGCGTCACGTTCCGTGGGAAATTGGCCACTTTGGGTTACAGCTTGGTTCGAAGAAACCTCGACGCCGCCTTCTTCGCAATCTCGGCATAGGTGGGGTAGGCCACGATCACGTTAGCCATTTCGGTCGCCGTCATTTTCTTGATGATCGGAATCGTGAACTGCTGGACCCATTCGCCTGCATGGGCTCCCACGCCAGTCGCTCCGAGGTAGACGTCGTTTTCGTCCATGACGACCTTGATAAAGCCGCCGATCTTCGAGTCGGTACGGAACCGGTCGGTAGCCGCATCCACGGTAAAGGTCTGGATCCCATCACCATGACGCTCCCGGGCCTCTGCCTCGGTAAGGCCGACATGGCCAATCTCGGGATCGGAGAAAATTGCCCACGGAAGGGGGGTGATGTCGATTTGTTCGGTCGTTCCGGCGAGAATGTTGCGGACGACCCGTTCGCCCTGGAAGTTCGCAACGTGGCTGAACTTTGCCCGTGAAGCCACATCGCCGATCGCGACGATGTGGGGTGCGCTCGTCGTCATCGAATCATCGACCGTAATGCCGTGACGTGTGTACTCGACTCCAGCGGCCTCGAGGTTCAGCCCACCAATGTTTGGCACTCGACCAATGGCGATGAAGAGCTGGTCTACCGTGAGCTTCTCATCTGTTTTGTTCCCGTCAGGACCGACGGCGAGATCGATGCAGACCTTGCCGTCGGCGGTGGTCGAGCACACGGTCGCGTCGGCGTTGGTGACCATCTCGATGCCTTGGTCTACGAGCTGGTCGGTGAGGTAGCCAGCCACATCGGGGTCGACGGACCGGAGGATGCGGTCACCACGGTCGATGATCGTCACCTTCGAACCAAATCGGGCGAGCGATTGTCCGAGCTCGGCCGAGATCACGCCGCCACCGAGGAAAGCGATCGTCTCTGGAAGCTCGCGAAGATCCCAAAAGTTCTCGTTGTTGAGGAACGGGACGGGCTGGTCGCCCTCGGTTGGGAGCAGACGCGGAGCCGAACCAGTGGTGATGATGAAGTTGTCGCCGGTGACCTGATGGTCGCCAATCGTCACGGTATGGGGGTCGACAAAGGATGCCCCGCTTGGATCTATGAACGTGTCGATTCCCATGCCGTGGAATCGCTCGGGCTGCTCGTGGGCGTACACGCCGTCGATGATGCTCTTTACGTGCTCCATTGCCCGGGCGAAATCAAAGCCCGAAGCAACATCGATCTCGTGGAGCCCATGAGAAGTGCTCGATTCGATGGCGTGATAGGACTTTGCGACATCGATGAGCGCCTTGGAGGGGACACATCCCGAGTGGGTGCACTCACCTCCGATTTTGTGCTTCTCGATGAGGGCAACCTTGGCTCCTCGGCGCTGGGCCTCGAACGCCGAGGTGATTCCGCCACCGCCCGCTCCGATGATCACAATGTCATAGTGGGGAGTGTCAGAGTGCTGGTTGTCAGAAGTCATTGTCATTAGATCTGCTCCGTGAAGATCGCCTCGGCGTCGCCGTCGACACCGGGTACTTGGTAATAGGTCATCGCCCCATCGGCGCCGAACGTGTCGAGGACGCAGAACGCGTGATGGTAGTGGTCGCCGTCGTGGCCAAGTCGCAACGATTCGGCCATCACCGGCGGTCCGTCGAAGCCATCGGCGAGCGCGAGGTCGTCGAGGGTGTCATAGGGCTTCCACAACGTGGCAACTGGCATAGCTCCCGACCCAATGCACCGGCCCTTGCGAAGGCCGCCATAGGGTTCGAAGGCGGCGAGGTTGTGCTCGTGGCCCCAGAGCCACACGTCGATCGCTGCGGTGTGATCTTTGAACTCGTCATAGAGCACCGGGTTGAGTGCCATCGGGCGGTTGTCGGCGGTTCGGGCGATATTCCCTGACGCGGTAAAGAGTTGGTAGTGCGACAACATGACGGTTTTTCGACCGGCAGCGGTGTCGATCTTGTGACGATGCCATTGCGCCTCGAGCGGGTCGATAGGAGGCACGACGGTCTGTGATGCCGTTGGGCTCTTCGTTTCTGGCGGCGCGCCGATAGCGAGGATCTGCCAGTGGTCGTTGCGGAGGCAGAAGTAGCTCGCTGGCTGGCCAAGTTCATCGATAAGCCAGTAATACCCTTCGCCACCGGCGTACAGGTCGTGGTTGCCCGCGAGGTTGAAAACTTGGGTGTGTGCGGGCAACTGCTCGCGAACAATCGCAAGGAAGTGGTCGTTCATCTCCGACTTTGTGCCCGAGTAGTAGACGTCGCCGAGATGGATAACGACATCGGGTTGTTGTTCGCCAATGCAACGCATCACGTTCTTCGCGAGCGCGGTTCCGGTCGCCCAATCCGAGACGAACGCGATCTTGCACTGCTCGGGTGCAGCGTCGTTGCGGGTGGGGGCGAGCGGGAGCACAAAGTCGTCGAGATCGTCGTGATGTCGGTAGGGAATTTCGTCGTCGCTATCAAATTCGAGCAACGTCTTTGCCCACAGCGGGTCACATACCGAGTATTGAATTTCAGCCTCTAGCTCCCGGGCCCGTTCCTCGTCGCCGGTCACTTTCGCTGCGGCAAGTCCGAGGTACAGCTGCGCGCACGTGGTGACCAGCTCGGTCGTTGACACATCGGCGGCGAAGTCGAGCGGGTTATTGCCCTCGGCCATTGCTGCTTCCATCACCTCGCAGGCATCGCAGCTCGCCTCCATGATCGGGTGCGAACTTGCGAGGTCGGGAGCGTCGTCGCCATCTCCGCGAACGGCCGCGAGAACAGCCGACTGCCACCGGGACATAAACGAAGCGGCGTAGGTCTTGATAGCCATCCCGAACAAACTAGTGGTGTGGCGGGCGAGTTGGTGACTCTCGTCTCGCTACTTGCGGCGCTTTTTCTTGGCCTTTGCGGCGATGATCATGTCGTTGAACTGCTGGGCGAAGTTGCGAGGGATTGCATAGTACGCTCCGTCGATCTGCACTTTCTTCGTTGGCCAGTTGGGCTCGATGTGAAAGTCCTGCTTGGGGTCGAGACGAACAACGTCATCGACGACGACGTTTCCCTGTGACATTTCGGAGAAGAACGGGTCGGTGCCCTCGTTGGTCATCGTGCACATGAAGAGACCCGCGGGCGCCAGAAAGACGCCGTGGACGTCGTTCTCGTCATCGAAAAGCTTCAACCGTGGGATGCCGTCGGGAGCTGACATCACGACGACCGCGTCATGTACCGACATCGCAGTTTCTACCTCGAGGTACTCTGCAAGATCTTTGAGAATCGCCATGGGTTACCCATCGTGTCGCGAAGTCCCCGAGATCACAATTTCGCGAGGCGAGGACGAAGTCGTTAGCGTCGACGCGTGACCAGTTCCGATCCCTTGACCTTTGTGGTCGTCGACGCTCGAAGCGACGAGGCAATTCACGCCATGACGGCGTACTTTGGCGAACTCAACGACCGCTTTCCTGAGGGGTTTGATCCGGGTGACACCCTCGTTGCCGATGCCCATCACTTCGACCCGCCGAGCGGTGTGTTTCTTATCGCTCGGAGCAGCAAGACTCAACGCACTGGTGGCGGTGTGATCGCGTGCGGGGGAGCGCATTGCCTCGATGGCGAAGTCGGCGAAATCAAACGCATGTGGGTCGCTCCCAACTATCGAGGAAAGGGCATCGGCCGGTCGCTGCTAGGGGCGCTCGAAGCCGAATGTGCCCGCATTGGGTATTCAACCGTGCGGCTCGACACAAACAGCGTCCTCACTCAAGCAATTTCGCTTTATGAAACCGCGGGCTACCGGCCGATACCGGCCTACAACGACAACCCCTTTGCGAAGGCCTGGTTCGAAAAGACGCTGTAACCCAGATGGTCATCGCTACGCATATGCGCCTTGCGCCTCATGCCAGTAACGCTACCGATTTCTACTCTCGGGGAGATGAATCTCGATTCGTTCAATCGTGCCCGCAAGGATGGGCCGGTCGTAGCCACAGTCCTTGGGCAGGTCACCCAAGGAATTCGCCATACCGACGGCGACGCTCTGACGATTGTCGATTCGAGCGGAACCGTTGACCTGTGGGTTCCGCGAACGGTCCCCAAAGATGATGTTGGGATCGACAAGTGGTTCGAATTTGACCTCGTAGCTGAACAAGTTTCCGACGAGGTCATCGATCTCGCAGCGCGCCAAGAAGCGGTGACCCGGGCGGCGCTCTCCGGTGATCCCGAAGAGGCAGGAGCGGTCGCGCTCGAGTTCATCATCGCAATTCAAGGGAGCACGCGACCCGTCGTAGCCAACGCGCAGCGATCCGCAGAAACCCCATCTGACGAGTAGGCGATCGCCAAAGATCAACGCTCTTGCAAAATTTCCCCTAAATGGGTTCTATAAATGCCCCGATAGCTCTTCTGAAGGTAGTGGGGGCGAACTCCCTCGCCAGGAAGGCCGCATGGGGATCCTTAGTCGAATTGGAAAACGGGAAAATGGTGCTGGGACTGCTCAGCAATCCATTCCGCCAATGTCACAAACATTGGGCAACGCCAGCGCGATTCGTTTCACCGAGGCCGTCATCGATCAGGATTGGGATACCGCAGAGCAGCGCTTTGCACACGAGAACCTCGTCGACCAGTCCCACATGATCGCAGTTGCGAGCGACACCGGCGGCACTGCAGATCTGCTCGACGACTGGGTCGCGGAAGGATCGCCAGTCGGACGTCTCCTACGAGGTGCCACCGCCATCGTCGACGCATGGGAAACCCGGTCGTCGATGAACGCCGAACTCGTTCCACTCGAAGCGATCGACGCCTTCCATTCAACCTTGCAAGACGCCGAGAACGACCTGTTCGCCGCTGCCGAGGAAATGCCCGAAAGCTCGATTCCGTGGCAACACCTCTTGACGAGCGGTAGAGGCCTCAGCGTCAACCGTTTGGAACTGGACGAACGCTACGTGAAGCACATCGAGCTCGGGCAGTCGCTGCGCGGACATATGTCGTTCCAACAATTGATCTCACAAAAGTGGGCAGGCTCACACGATGAGATGTGGGAGCACGCGCAATGGTGCACCCGCACGGCACCCACGGGCTCGCCGAATCACTCGCTCGTCGCAACCGCGCTCATCGAGAACCACATTCAACCAAACGTTCGATATGACAGCGTCCATGAACTCCCCGACCTCATCGGGAAAAGAGAAGTTCTCCAAGACGCAGCGGACAAGTGCTACCGCAACGACCAATTCGACAGCGAAACGCCCGAAGGCGCAATGGCGCTTAGCTCGTGGTTCACCCTGCACTACCTGATGGGGGACTGGGACAGCGCAGCAGAGCTGCTGCCGATGCTCGGCGACCGCTTTGCACGGTTCCCAATGATCTACTTCCGCGACGCAAGTTGGGACGAGATCCGAAGCTACGTCGACATGCGTCTCATGAAAGCCGCTTAGCCCACGGTGATTTTCTCTTCGATGAAGGTGATGCCATTGTCGAGCGTCTTGTGGACCGGGCAGCGCTGTGCCACCTCGGTGAGGCGCTTGCGTTGTTCGTCATCGAACGTGCCCTCGATAAAGATTGTGCTCCGTACACCATCGAGCCAACCCGTTTCGGCGTCATCACACTCGGCGCAGTCGTCGGCATGGACCCTCTCGTAGTCGTATTTCACTGACACCGACTCGACATTCCACCCCTTTCGCTGCGCATAAAACGAGATGGTGATCGACGTGCATGCGGCGAGTGAGCCGAGCAGCATCTCATAGGGGTTTGGCCCCTTGTCGGTCCCGTTGAGCTCGGGCGGCTCGTCGGCATACCAGATATGTCGGCCATTTCGAATCTCGACGAGGGTTCCTGAGGTGAGGTCGGCGGTGATGCTAGTCATGGGGAGAGCTTAGATTGTCGACGCAGCGTCGTGTGCAAATCGAAAATCCTTACGTTCTCCTTCCTCTCCCGCCTCTAGAACTGGCGGGTTTCGCGCGTAAAGTGATCTGATGCCTACCCGGATTCGCGGTCGCGCGAGCCTGCTTGCGTTCGTGCTGGTCATCTCGGCGTGTTCAGCCGAGGCCCCCCTCGATGTTGCCGCTCCTGACGCTACGGAAAGTGCGCCGAACGAACTCGCCTCTGATCTCGGCGCAACGACCCCCGATGTCGACGTCGAAGGGGCAGTGGCCGTTGCCCCACCCGTCACGACAAGCATCGAGCCAGTGCCCGAAACCTCGACAACTACGATCGTCGTCGCAGAACCTGGCGCCCCCGTTTCGATCGAAGGGCTTGCCGGAGCGATTGGTGACCAAGAGGCCACGCCCGATGTCGTGGGACCAAATCGTTCGCTTGGAGCGGACCCATTGCTTTCAGGTGACGGCCTACGTGCCGCAATTGCGGAGCAAAGCTGTGTCGCTCCGGACGAATCGGCAGGCGAAGACGCACCACTCTGGGTTACCGACGCGCTCGAGGCTGCGGTCAACCATCCCGATTTCGCACAGCTCGACGTTGGCGTCTCGGTGTGGATCGATGGTTGGGGCGAAGTCGTAACCAGAACTCCTGACCTGCCGCTCGTGCCGGCGTCGAACGAAAAGATCCTCGTCGCACACGCCGCAAACGAGCTCTTCGACCCAGCCGACACCTTGGACACAACTATTGAACACGTCGGCAACGACCTCGTACTTCGTGCAAGCGGTGATCCAACCTTTTCCACCCAGGCGGCCCGTAACCTCGTAAGCCAAGTCGCTGCGAACGGCGTGACCACAGCCGACCGCCTCGTCATCGATGTCTCGGACTTTCCACAGCCGTCTGCCGCTACGGGCTGGCAGAGTTGGCAGATCAGGAACTTCGTCGGGCCACTATCTGGGCTGATGCTCGACGACAATCGATGGAACACTTCCGATGAGTTCCTCGAAACCCCAGCGCTGATCAACGGTCGATGGATCGCCGATGCGCTTCGCGCCGCTGGCGTGTCGGTAAACGTCGTCGAGGTTGGCACATTGCCGGCCGGACGAACCGTGGGCACCGTGAGCTCAGCACCCATTGGGTCGCTCGTACGCGACATGATGCTCTTTAGCGACAACCAAATTGCCGACATGATGACGTTGCAGCTCGGACGGGTTCAAGGACAGGGCACACTCGTCGACGGGATTGCTCAAATCGACCAAGTGCTCGGCGAACTTTGCGTTCCGCTCGCCGGTGTCATGGACGACGGGTCGGGCCTGAGCCGGTCAAACCTGCGGTCGGCTCGAGAGTTTCAAGAAATTCTCCGGGCGATGCGCGACACCGCCTCCGCCGAAATCTTCGAATCACAACTGCCGATCGGCGGCGTATCAGGAACGCTGCGAGGGCGATTCGGTGGCGACGCTGGGCGCGTCCTTGCAAAGACCGGAACGATCTTTGGTGGGCGAGCACTCTCGGGGTACGCAACGACCGACAGCGGCCGCGATGTTGTGTTCTCGATCATCATCAACGGCGACCGCGAAACAACGAGTTCGTCGCTCGGTGCAATGGACCAACTCGTCCGCACGATTCTCCGCAGCTAGCGCTGTGTTACGCAGCTAGCGCTGTCTGGCCCAGGCGAGGAACCGAGCCTTATCCCACGAGTTCACCACCAAATCCCGCGGAGCCCAGCCCCGTTGTGCCGTTCGAACCCCATAGTCCATTCGCCCGAGCTCGGAGGTGTGGTGTGAGTCGGTATTGATAACCAACTTCACGTCACGAGCCACGGCCTTTCGAACAACATCTGACGCCGCGTCGAGTCGCTGCAAGGCGCCATTGACCTCCAGCGCAACATCGAACTCGACTAACGCGTCGATCATCACGTCGTAGTCGATCTCGATGCCCGGACGGCGGCCGATGTAACGCCCCGTGAGATGCCCGATCGAATGCACGGTCGGGTCGGCGATTGCCTTCAGCAGGCGATCGGTCTGTTCGACCACGGTCTGGTCATAGTGGGAGTGCACCGACGCAACCGTGTAGTCGAATAGTGCTCGGAAGTCGGCGTCGTAATCCAGCCCGCCGCTCGCACCAATGTTGAGTTCACATCCCCACAAGATCGTCATGTCCGGATACGCCTCGGCGACCTCTGCAATGTGTGCCCGATGCTCAAGCATCTCCTCGGCGGTAGAACCATTGATCGCAAGGTCAACGCCGTGATCGGTAATCGCCAGATAGTCATAGCCCGACTCGTGCGCTGCTTGCACCATCTCTTCGACCGAGCTCCTGCCATCGCCGGACCGGTCGGTGTGATAGTGCAAGTCGCCTCGAATGTGGCTGCGTTCGATCAACTCGGGCAGTGCGCTGTCGTTGCCCGCCTGTATCTCGCCAGTCGCCTCTCGAAGCGGCGCAGGGATGTACGGCAACCCGAGCGCATCGTAGATCTCAGCTTCGGTCTTGCTGGCGATGATCGGGCGCTCGTCACCGTGCAAAGCTTCGTTGCTCGTGTCGATCAATCCGTATTCGTTGAGCAACATGTTTCGGTCGATTGCGCGCTGGCGCAGCGCAATGTTGTGCGCCTTTGATCCCGTGAAGTACAGCGTGGCCGCTCCGAATTGATCGGGCGCCACAACCCGAACATCGATTTGGAGACCTCCGGGCGTAAGAAACGATGTCTTGGTCGCACCGCTTACCACGAGGTCGGCAACTTCGTGGTGGGAGGTCACATACGACATGACGACTTCGGGGGCCTCGGACGCAACCGTGATATCGATGTCGCCGATCGTCTCCGACATACGCCGGAGGCTCCCGCAGAATCGTGCATCGACCACCTCGGTGAGGCCAAGGAGGTCATCGACCAATCGTTCAGCGAGTGGCAAGGCATCTGCGATCGGCGTGCGTCGATCCTTTCCAGTCAAGCCGAGACGTTCGATCGCCTTGGCGATTTTGGCTTCACTTGCCGCTCCTAGACCGGGGAGGCTCTGCAGCTTGTTTTCGTCGATCGCCGCCCGCAACATCTCGACATTTTCGATTCCCAACTCTGCGCGCATGAGCGCCAGCGTCTTGGGGCCGACTCCTGGAATTCGGCTGAGTTCGACAAATTCGGGCGGATAGCGCTTTCTCAGGTCGGCGAGTTTCTCAACGTTCCCGGTCGCAACGAACTCTTGGATCTTGCTCGCCGTTGCTTTGCCCACGCCGTCGATCTTGACCAGTTCGGCCACGGTGAGCGTCGTGACGTCGCGTCCGTCGGATTGGATTGCGAGACCGGCTTTTTCGTACGCCCGAACCTTGAACGATTGCGGACTTCCTTCATCGAGCGCGGTCAACGTGACCAGCTCACTAAGCATTGCGAGTACGTCGCGGGTCGTGGCCATGAGGCCCAACCCTAGAGGGTTAGGCCTTGGAGATTCGAATGATTGCTTCGGGCATGCGGAGCGCAAGGTTCGAGCGCAGCATTTCGAAACTGTTCGCACCTACCGTGGCGCTCACAAGGACCGCAGTTTCCTTTGCTCCGACGAGCGAAGAAAGCGTGTGCGTCTCGATCTGCTCGCCGAGCACTTTCTTCAGGCGTCGAACCTTCGCATCGCCCTCGGCCAGGTTAGGAAGTACCAGACGAACAATTCGCAGGCCGGCAGGTGCAGTCTCGGGGAGCGGGTTTGGCGTATCGACAAACCATGCAGACGCGCCCGCAGCGGCCGCAGCCGCTATCTCAACTTGTCCGGGCATTTCCGTGTTCGCACCGAGGCTGTGTTCGTTCCATTCGGTGAGGGCCCTTTGGCGGCCCACGGTTCCAACCCACTCACCAGCCCCGGGAAGCGGGTCGGCCTCAACGGGGACGCCGAGGAGAATGATGGTTCGATAGTGCGTCTGCTCACTCGCTTGTGGCGGCGCGATAGGGGGCGCTGCGTCCTGCGGTGCCGATCGGCGTGTGGCGCGTCGTGCCTCGTAGGTCCGGGCGTGATTGGAGATTTGGTCGCTCGTGCCAAGGATCATCGCACCGTGGTCGACGAGTGCGTCGAGCGTTCGCTCACCAACAGAGGCCGGGTCGACGTTCCAGGAACCTTCTTCGAGGCGAAACTCTTTGACCTTCCAGGGCAGGACCGTAAAATCGGTGCCAGCCACTGGATCAGGCGTCCACTCGATGGCGTTTGCTGGGCGCGGTGGCATTGCGGGGACGTTCCAACCAATCGCGGTCAGCTCAGTCCAAAGTTCGGTTGGTTCGTGGAGTCCTTGAAAGGACAAGACGACCTCGGGTGGCCGGCTGGCGACCGTCCAGATGACGTCGGCGTCAATTTCACTCAGGGAAGAACTGGTGGTCGCAACATTGCCCGCAGCTTGCTCTGCCATAATCTCTCGCCATTCTCCGAAAATGTGAACTCACAGGAGAATCGGCGAAAAGAGCGGCGACTTTAGTGGTAAAGGTTTTCGGTGGGTCCGTACCTATCCGCCGGCGGCGACACCGAGCAGCACCTGAGTTGCTGCGATTGCAACGATGAACACGCCGATGATCATCACGATGTGTTGCCAGGTAGGGCGATTCGAGCGCAAAATTGGAAAGTTCATCATGACTGCAGCGACGCCCATCAGCGCTCCCCATACCCCCGACAGCGCTAAAACGATCGGTGCGAAACCGAGTAACAGTAGCGGGATCGGGATTGGGGGCGTCGGAGCAAATTCGGCCGATTCGACGACGATGACGGGCAAAAACGGATCGCCGATACGCCCCCTGATCGTCGCAATAGTTTCGCGGCCGTGGTCATCGACAACGATGCGATCGAGCGGCCCTTCGCCGCGGCGCGCTTCGTCCTCGCCCTGCATGAGTTTCGGGGCGCCAAGGCCCTTCTTCATCCACAGCGGCTCCTTCTCGAATCCTGGTACCTCGAGTGGATAGTCCATGTGGCGAGAGTTTAGCGAACGTTTGGTGGGGGGTTATTGCTTAGCCAAGTCGAGAAATCAGAGACCGAGTTGGCTGGCGTGTTGCGGGGCAAGGTCACCCACAACCCGGCTTTCCAATCTGGAGTTGCCCGGTGGTATTTCGCAATCCCAGGACCGGGCACTTGCGTTCCTTGCCCGCCAGTTGTGCTGTAGTAGTCGACGCCGCACTGGAACAGAACGTTCACCCGTGAGAGGTCGACGGTTTGGCCGTCGGGTTGTTGCAGCCGGACCTCGCTCGTCAAGAACTCGGCGGTCTGGCCGCTCTTTGGCGCCTGGCGTTGCGCTGCCCAGAAGTGCATCATCAGAGCGTTCGGGTTCCACGGGGCCGAGAAACTGCCGTCGGACTCGCGTCGCCAGTCGATGAGACCGTGGGAACCTGAGGTGAAGGGGTTTGCGTTGGTCGAACCGGCTCGGCCGAGGTATCCGCCGTGGTTGCCTCCGGTGAGGTCAACGTCGAAGGCTTTGTCCCAGGACCCATTCGCAAATTGGTAATACGCACCTTCGCGAACGTTGATGCGAAACGGTACGGGCGGGGTGTGGCCGAGTTCTGGAATGACCGCACACCTGAACTCGGCGTAGCGAGATCCGCCGGTACCGAGTTGGCCCCATACCGAGTTGCGGGTTGGGCCTTGGGCCCAATTCCAACCTTGGTTCAGCGCCAGGGGAGCGTCGTGGCGGCCCATCGGGCTTTCTTCGTTGGGGTTCGAGCCATCGCCGCTTCCAATCGTTCCATCGATGACTTGTGCGATGGTGTATCGGCCAGTACCCAGAGACGGAACGGCGTTGCGCGCCGGCGGCTCCATGGCATAATTCACCAACTCTTGTGCAGGGTTAGGAAATAAGTCGAGTTCAATTTCTGGCCTTA